>JBQTJK010000094.1:0-10937 GCA_052387215.1 Caulobacteraceae bacterium | reverse complement strand
TGGATGCCCTGATTCTGGCCAATGGGACGGCCGAAGACGACGCGCTCTTTCGCGTATTGCGCAGCGCGACGCAGCGCCGCGCGGCCAAGACCGATGGCTTCGGCGGCGAAGAGCACGCGTTCGGGATTGAGGCCGCTCAGAAGTATCCTGAATCCGGCGCCCTCTTCGCCGATCAGCTCGGCGTCGGAGACTTCCAGGTCTTCGATGAAGAGCGTATTGCACTCGACCGCCTTGCGGCCCATTTTCGGGATCGGCTGCGCCTCGATGTGATTGCGATCGAAGTCGGCGTAGAAGAGCGAGAGACCGTCCGTCGGCTTCTTTGCCTGATCCTTCGGCTTCGTGCGGGCGATGATCAGTATCTTGTTGGCGCGTTGCGCGTTGGTGGTCCAAATTTTCCGGCCGGTTATGCGATAGCCGTTGTTCGTGCGCTCGGCTTTGGTTTCGAGGCTCGCTGTGTCAAGACCCGAGTTCGGTTCGGTGACGGCAAAACACGCTTTGTCAGTGCCGTCGATCGCGGGCGGCAGGAAGCGCGCCTGCTGCTCCTCGGTCCCGAACTTCACGATCGGCATCAGGCCGAAGATGTTGAGATGGATCGCGCTTGCGCCGGAGAAGCCTGCGCCCGATTGCGCCACTGCTTGCATCATCAGCGCGGCTTCAGTGAGGCCGAGCCCCGCTCCGCCGAAACGCTCCGGCATGGCGACGCCCAGCCAGCCGCCGGAGGCGATGTCGGCGACGAACTCTTCCGGGAACTTGCCGCTCTCGTCGGTCCTCAGCCAGTAATGGTCATCGTACTTGGCGCAAATGTCTTCGATCGCGTGCTTGATCGCGGATTGCTCTTCGGTGAGGTCGAGGGCGAACGTCATGGGTCGTTGAATCTCTCAGGCGACAGTGCGGCCCATGCGGGCGGGATACCTGCGCCGAACACATACGCCGTAACGATCTCGGCCGTAATAGGCGCCAGGAGCCAGCCGTCGCGCGAATGGCCGGCGGCGAGGAGAACGCCTTGCGGCGTCGGGCCGATCATCGGCCAGCCGTCCGGCGACATGGGGCGGATCCCGGTCCAGACCCGGCCCGTCGGCGTCACCTCACCCGGCAGAAGCCGATCGGCGGCGGCCGCGAGTTCGGCGACGGCGTCGCGATTCACGCCCCAATCGTAGCGGTCGAACTCCAACGTGGCGCCGATGACCGCATCCTCGCGGCGATCGGCGAGATAGAAGTCGCCGGCGCGCAGATTGGGGCCGAGGCGCTTCTCCAGCTTGATCTCGGCAAGATGGCCCTTGCCGCCGCGAATGTGCTTCAGCGCCGGGACCGCGTCTTTGATCCTCTGCGTGGCCCAAGCGCCCGGCGCGAGCACGACCGCGTCCGCGTCGAAAACCTTATCGTCGTGGGTGATCACGCTGTTGGGCGTGACGCTTGCAACATCGGTGTCGTAGTGACGGAGCACGCCCAGCGCATGCGCCTGCATGGCAAGGCCGGTCAGCACACGCAGCGGATCGGCCGTGCCCTCCGCTTCGACGAAGACGGCGTGATCGACCTTCGTGCGAAAGCCGGTGTGCTTGCGAAAGGCGCTGCCGGAGAGTGAGACGGCCTTCTGGCCGAGGCGCGCGGCGTTCTTGGCGAAGGCGTCGGCGGCCGCTTCGTTGTTGCTCACGACGACCGCGCCGTCGAAGCGCACGCCATCGGCCCACTCGGCGCCCTCGCGGAAAAACTTCCAGAGATCGTAGGACTCAAGCGCCACCTGTTCATGCGCGCTGGGCGCGCCGGCGATCGGGGCGAGCATGCCCGCTGCAGCAGCGGAAGCGATCGGCGTGTAATAGGTCGGATGTTCGGCGCCGCTGTCGAGCAGATGCACGCGCGCGCCGCCCTTGCGCAGCCGGACCGCGCAGAACAAGCCGATCGCGCCGCCGCCGACAACAACAACGTCCTTCATGGCGGCCCATGTCGGCTGAAAGCAGATCGTGCGCAAGGCGGCGCAACGGCGCGCCGCGCTGGCTTCAGGCGTCCTTTGCGCGGGCGGCGGCCGCCTTGCAGACGGCGGCGACCGCTTCGACACCAGCGGCCATCAGCGCCTCAGGGGTGACATCACGGCCGAGGAGCTTGGAAAGGTCTTTGGCCGCCGTCTCGAGCCGGCGCCATGTCTTGGCGTCAACGCGGAGCGTCTTGAACGCCACGGCGCGTTTGCCCTTCTTCGCCGGCGCTTTCTTCGTCGCGCGTTTGCGCACCGCGGCGATCGCCTGTTTCATCCGATCGACATGCGCCCTGTCCTTGTCCTTCTCGACCTCGGGCAGACGCGCATAAGGCTTGAACAGCTCTTTCGACTGGCTCGCGTCGTTCTTGTTTCGCTTGATCCAGCACTGGTGAACGTATGCGGCGGCCGCCTCGCGGTCCTGCGGGAAACGCTTCACCGCTTCGTAAGCGTCGCGCGCAGCGCGTTTGTTGTCTTTCTTCGTCCTCAGATCCAGCCTGGACCATGGTTGATTGACATCAACCATGACGCCCCCGCGCAGACGCATGCGCGGCTTGCCCTTCTGCTCGGGATTGGTTTGCAGCAAACACTTGCGCCACGCGTCATGCGAACGCGCAGAGAAGTAATCAATAGCCGCTTCCAGAATTGGATCAGCTTTCCTCGCTTTGCGGGCGACGGCCATCCCTCATCCTAGCAACAAGTCGTTAGGAAACGGCAACCGGCTCGGCGTTCAGGCGGAACGCCACTCCGGAAGATCAAATTTCGGATCGGGATAGCTTGCGTCGACGTAAGTTCGACCGGCAGCGACGCCGGCCTCCAGCAGCAGATCCAAGTTGGCCCTCTTGCCATTGTCCATGAGGTCAAGCGCATCGAGGGTTTCGGCGTCGAGCTCGCGGCCGAGCAGCCGCTCCAGTTGCGTCATCGGCGGAATCGGATCGCCGCGGCGCTTCACCTTCGGCTTGGTGTCGAGCATCACGTCCATGCGCTGATAATCCAGCAACGGCGCGCCGCTGATGCAGACGCCGCGCATGTCGCCGATCTCGGAATTGATGCGCCAAGGCTTCCTCGGCTCGGACAGCGCCTGCAGCATCATCACGCCCTGCACTTGGGTATCGTAGACCATGGCGCGCAGCGCATGCACGCCGCGCAGCCCCGGCGGCAGACCCTGGAACGCCTTGCCGCCGACGCTGGGGCGGCGCGCGCCGGTACCGCAGGACGTCATCATCAGATTGTCCGCGCCGCTCTTCCAGCCAAACTTGTAGGACGGCTCCAGCGCCAGCATCAGCAATTGCATGCCCGGATTGTTGTTGGCGCTGACCGCGCCGTCGACGAAATAGCCCTTCTGGATCGGACGGCGTTTCTCGTCGAATTCGATGTCGATGATGATCTCGTCGAAGAACGTGGGCGCCGCCGCACTGGCGAGCACGAGGTCCGTGAGGCGATAGCGCTTGTTGGGGAACACACCGCTATTGCCCGGAGGGTCGTAGAACACGCCGAGCGGATGGTTCGTGACCACCCACGGGGAACCCGTGTCGATGCGCTTGGCGTGAATGGCAAGGCCGGTTTTCAGGTCTTGCGAACCGATCGTCTTGGTGGAGAGCACTGAGTGCAGCGCGCGGCGCAGCTTCTTCGATTCGAATTTGCACTGCAGGAAGACGCCATCGCCCGCATTGCGCCCGAACACGTCAGGGCCGAGGCGCATGTAGAGGTCGATCAGTTCGTCGGCGCTGAGGCCGAGCGCAAGGCCGGAGGCGATAATGGCGCCGGTGGAGGTGCCGCCGATCAGGTCGTAATAGTCCGACAAGCGAAAGCCATCCGAACCGCCAGCGCGGCGGCGCAGCTCGTCCTCCAGCGCCTTCAGCATGCCAAGCGTCAGCACGCCCTTCACGCCGCCGCCGTCGAGCGCGAGGATGCGCTTCGGGCCGGTATCCGGCGAGAGGTGCTCGAACAGCGACTTGGACATGGGTCCCCGCGACGGCATTTCTAGCCGCGCTGCGAGCTCAAAAAAAGACCAGGGAAGCGGGGTCGCGGCCCAAATGCACGGCTTTATACTCAGCGGCGAGGAATAATCCCCCGGCGACGTATACAGCGCCGCCGTCCTTCGCCTTGGAAAGCGCGAGACGACGCGCATCGGCGACGGATTCCGCCAGCGCAATCTCGGCCTCCGGGTTCGCCGCCTGCGCGTGCGCCGCGATCTGCGCCGCCGGCGCGCCTTTGTGTTGCGCAGCGGCGCAGACGATGGTGGTGAACGCAGGCGCGAGCCGCGCTGCAATGGCGGCGGCGTCCTTGTCCATGGAGACACCGCACACGAGCACAGCGTGGCGTTGCCCACGCAATGCTTGGAACCCTGCCAACGCAGCGCTCACGCCTTCGGGCGTGTGGCCAACATCGATCACCTCGAGCGGATCGACGCTCAGCGTCTCCAGGCGGCCGGGCCAGCGCACCGCGGCCAAGCCACCGAGCACCTGATCGTCGCTCAGCGGCGCCATTGCTTGAGCGAGGCCCAGCGCAAGCGCAGCGTTGCGACGCTGATGCTCGCCCGCGAGCGGCGCGTGCTCCAGCGGCGAAGCAATTTTCAAAGAAATGCGCTGCTCATCGCACCAGTGGCGCGTGGCCGCCGCTACATCCGCATCGGCGACAGCGTCTGCGCTCGCAAATACCTGGGCGCCCCGCGGGGCGGCGGCGATCTTCTCGAGCGCGATCGCTTCGAGGCCCTCTCCAAGCAGCGCCGTGTGCTCGAAATCGAGTGAGGTCAGCGCAAGCTGGCGCGCCTGGATCAATCGCACCGGATCGAGTCGGCCCCCGAGACCCGCTTCCCAGACAGTGTGTGCGCAGCCGCGCGCCTTGAACCAATCGGCCGCGACCAGGAACAGGAATTCGAAGCCGCCGAGTTTGTCCTCATTGCCAGTCTCTTCGACCGCGATGCGGACGCGATCCCAATGATGGCTCAATTCATTATCGGAAATGTCTTCGCAGCCGATGCGAAAACGCTCGTTCAAATCCAGCAAGTGCGGCGAGGTGAAGAGCCCGGTGTTGGCGTCCGCCTGCTCCAGCAGTGCTGCGCACATCGCGGCGGTCGATCCCTTGCCGTTGGAGCCGACAACGACAGCGCCGCGGACGCCGAATTGCGAAAGCTCGATGCCAAGGTGCGCGGCGATAGCAGCGGTCCGCTCCAGACCAGGCCCCGCGCCGAACTTGGGGTACGGCACGCGCCAGAGCTTCATCTGAGCGCCGTCTCGATGTTGGCGCGCCAGATCTCGATGATCAGGTCCCAACGTTCATGCTCTTCCAGTGTCGCGATCATCGGATTGGAATTCACTTCGATCACGGCGAGATCGGCGCCGTCGCCGGACAGGTCGAAGAGATCGACCGCGGCCAGGCGCAGTCCCAATGCCTCGACCGACGCGAGCGCCACACGCGCCATCGCCGCAGGCGCATCATCGCACAAACCGTCAGTGCCGCCGCCGGCGGCGCGGTTGGCCGGTCCTTCCAATATTACTGCTTCGTTGACCCTGGGCACGTCGTGCGCGCCAATCAGATGCCCGCGCGGGTCACGCCCGCGAGGCTTGAGCGGCGGCGCGTGCGGGTCGCGCGGCGCAGCCTTGACCAGCGCGCCCAGCGTGCTGAGTCCGTCGCCAGTCACCTGCGGCAAGAGCTTGCGATAGGAGAACAGCACGCGCCCGTTCAGCACGAACACGCGGTGCTCGACGGCACGCACATATGGCTGCGCCAGGATCGCGAAGTGTTCGCGCGCCACGCGCTCCATGTAGTCGCCGAACGCATCGGCATGCTCGATCACTTCGGCGTAGAGCCCGTTCGACGCCGACAGCGGCTTGCAGAACAGCGGGTACTCCGCAGTCGCCGCGAACAGGCGCGCATCTTCGGGCTCGCGGCCCGGCGAGCGCATGTCAGCCCAGCGTTGGGTGACGAAGAACATCCGCCCCGGCAGCACCGGCACGCCGGCTTGCCGAAGCGTCTCGGCGCAGAATGCCTTGTCGCGCGCGACCGAGGCGGCGCGCGCATCGTTCAGCGCGTACGGCGTGCCGGCGCCCGCCGCGAACACCGCCGCACGCGCGCCGTCGCGCACCTCGAACAGATAGCCGTCTGCGCCATCGAGCGAGCGGAACGCGTAGCCGCAGGCTTCAGCCGCGCGCGCGGCGTAGCGCGCATGCGCGCTTAACAGCGCGTCGTGCTTGGATTTGGCGGAGAAAGCCAAATGGTACCGCCTCCAGGGCTCGAACCAGGGACCTCTGGATCCACAATCCAGCGCTCTAACCAACTGAGCTAAGGCGGCACAACTTTCGGGGCGCGGAACCTAACGCCGCGTCCTGGCGGAAGCAAGGCGGCGCAAGCGCTTGATTTCGCGCTTCTACGCCGGTCCCCAGCCTTGGCTGTTGATGAAATTGCGGATGCGCTGGATGCGATTGTCCGGATCGGGGTGCGTCGACAGGAATTCCGGCGGCCGTGAACCGCCGCTCTGTTGCATCCGCTGCCAGAACGGGATCGCCTGGCGCACGTCGAAGCCAGCAGCATGCATATAGCGAAGGCCGAGGATGTCGGCCTCTGCCTCCTGCTCGCGCGAGAACGGCAGGCTGATGCCGACCTGCGCGCCAAGGCCCAACGCAGCAGCGGCCATATCGCTGTTGGCCGCAGCGCCCGCGACCTGCACCACCGTTTGCGTCGCCACCTCGCGGCTGTAGCGTTCAGCGGCGTGGCGGCCGGTGACGTGGCCGGTTTCGTGCCCGAGCACGGTCGCAATGTAATCGTCGACGTCGCAAATTTCGTAGAGGCCGCGATAGAAACCGACCTTGTTGGCCGGCAATACGAACGCATTCTTCTGCGGGCTGTCGAACAGGCGGAATTCCCAGGCTTGGCCGCCGCGTCCGGCAGCGTTGACGATGCGCTGGCCGACGCGCTCGAGGCGCGTTTGCGCCGCGCGATTGTTCCAAGTGCGCTCGCGCTGCAGCTGTTGTCCCCACGCCTGCAGCGCCGCTTGCTCGATCTGCGCGTCGCTGACGATGATGAATTGTTCGCGGCCCGTCTCCGGATTGAGCGTGGTCTGGCACGCGCCTGCCGCAAGCGTCAGCGCGCCAGCGGCTGCGCCGCGCAATATGCTGCGCCGGTCCAGCATCGAAAAGTCCAGCCCCGCGGGCGTGCCGTCAGCGCCGTGATGGTCACACATGGTCGTCCTCCCCGAAATCGGGTCCCTGCGGCTTCTATCTTCGGTCGCAGAGGCGGCGAGGCAAGGGCCATTTCGAGGCCGTCCGCGCACCGGCCGCGCGGCGTGGACAGGGGAAGACCGCCCCGCTATAGAGCCACGCTCCGCGGACGGGCCCCAAGCCCTCCGATCCGGACGCCTGGGTAGCTCAGTCGGTAGAGCAGCGGATTGAAAATCCGCGTGTCGCTGGTTCGATTCCGGCCCCAGGCACCAGCACCCCATCCAAAGCCTTCCGCTAACGTCCAAAAACATTTGTTTTTCAGGCGCGTATCGTCCAGCGCCGTCCAGAGCCGTACGTTCACAGCGACGGCATTTGACGGCAAATTGACGGACACGCCGTGTGAGCGGAGGAAGTCGTGCCGTCAAATCTAACGGATGTCGTTGTACGCAATGCGAAATCTGGAGTCGCTGCGTACAAGCTGAGCGATGCGCACGGCCTTTATCTCCTCGTTGCCAAGGGCGGCGGAAAGCACTGGCGCTTCGACTATCGTTTCGGCGGTGTGCGACGCACGCTAAGCATCGGCCCGTACCCGCTCGTCAGCTTGAGCGAGGCGCGTGAAGCGCGCGACCAAGCGCGCAAACTTCTTCGCTCAGACATCGATCCCCTGGAGCAAAAGCGCCTTCAGCAGATTGAAGCCGAACTGAAACGCGGCACTACGTTCGCGCTGATCGCTGACGAGCTGATCGCCAAAATGGAGCGCGAGGGCCGCGCGGAGGCGACGCTTAACAAGACGCGCTGGCTCATCGACTTCGCTCGTCCTCAGATGGGGTCCAGACCGGTCGCGGAGATAACCGCACCCGAAGTCCTCGCGGTTCTGCGTAAGATTGAAGACCGGGGGCGATACGAGACGGCGCGCCGGCTTCGCAGTGTCATCGGCTCTGTGTTCCGATACGCCATTGCCACCGGGCGCGCGGTGGTGGACCCGACCTATGCCCTGAAGGGCGCGCTCATATCGCCTCCAGTCGCCCACTATGCGGCGATCACCAACGCCGAGGCGGCGGGCGAATTGCTCCGCGCGATCGAGGGCTACGGCGGCCACCCGGCGACCCACGGCGCCCTTCGGCTTGCGCCGCACGTCTTCGTTCGCCCCGGAGAGCTTCGGACTACCGAATGGGCAGAGATCGATTTCGATGCTGCCGTCTGGAGCATCCCCGCCGCCAAAACCAAGATGCGGCGACCACTCAAGGTGCCCATGACCCGCCAGGCGATCGCCATTCTGCGGTCGATGCACGAGTTGACGGGCGACGGACGCTACGTCTTCCCGTCGCTTCGGAGCCGGGAGCGCCCCATGTCGGACAATTGCCTCAACGGAGCGCTGCGGCGGCTAGGTTACGATAACACCGAGATGACCGCGCACGGGTTCCGAGCGATGGCTTGTTCGCTGCTCAACGAGAGCGGCCTTTGGCATTCAGACGCAATCGAGCGTCAGCTCGGGCACTGCGACTCCAATGAGGTCCGGCGGGCGTACGCTCGGGCTGAGTATTGGGAAGAGCGCGTGCGGATGATGACCTGGTGGTCCAATCGCATCGATCTGCTTCGAGCAAGCACGCCCATGACGGAGATGCGGGAAGTGCGTCCGCACCATGCCACGCAGAAGCGAACGACACCAGCGCAGACGTTTCCGCGCGTTTCCAATGCGCGAACGACGAAACCGAGCACGGCGATGATTCGCCCGCGCCACGTTCAGCGCGGTAGAGCGCAGAGGACGCAACACTAAGTTGGTCGCCGCTCGAGCCCTAAGATCACGAGGCATGAGTCGGAATAACGCGGAAAAAGACGATGGGGTTGAGGCAAGATAGAATGCGCCGCAGTGCTGGACGCACAGCGGCTTGTCTGCACATCTTTTTTCGCACCTCACTATGAGGTCGCGCCGCCGCAAAGTGCGGCAAGGTGAAGAGAGCCGCTTTGCGTAGCTCATGAAGGCGCGAGCGATGGACGACGAAGACAAATTCGAAGGTGACGTGAGTCGGCGCCGCGCCAAGCGCACGGCGGAAGCGGGGTCGATGTTTCGCCCGCCTTCAGCCGTCAGCTCCAAGCGCGTCGCAGCGCGCGCCCGCGCGGCCTGGTTCGACCGCAGCCGTGGTGCGGGCAACGTGAAGCTCGCACACGCGCGCCCCGCAGGGCAGCAGCGGGTCATCATCAAGCTCAAGCCCGTGGTGCATGGCGCCACCGCTGGCGGAGCAGGTTCGCTGATGCGCCATGCCCTCTATGTCGAGCGCGATGGCGCCGGCCGCGAGGGCGATCCCGTGCAGGTGTTCGACCGCGAGCACGACCCAGCCGACGGCGCCGCCTTCGTCGAACGCTGCGAAGGCGACCGGCACCATTTCCGGGTCATCATCTCGCCCGAGCACGGCGCGGCCATCGACGACCTCAAGGGCTACACCCGCGACCTGATGCGGACGGTGGAATCGGACTTGGGCACCCGCATCGACTGGATCGCGGCCGAGCATCACGACACCGGCCACGCGCACGTCCACTTGCTGATGCGCGGGGTGCGGGCAGATGGGCGCGACCTGGTCATCCCGCGCTCTTATGTTTCCCACGGTTTCCGCGAGCGGGCCGAAGGCCTCGCCACCGAACTGCTGGGGCCGCGCCTCGAACCCGACCGCGCGGTGAGACAGGAACGTCTCACCGAGCTTGACCGCGAGCTCGTCGCCCGCGCGCGCGGCCACGAGGTCGCCATGAGCGCGCTGCCCGACGATGGCGTGCGCGCAGCCCGGCTGGTGCAGCGGCTCAATCGGCTAGAAGAATTGGGGTTAGCCGAACCGTCTCGCGCCGGAGTGTGGCGGCTCGACGCCGAGCTGGAGGAGAAACTCATCCGGCTCGGCGATCAGCGCGACCGCGAGCGCGCCACGGCGCGGCTGCTGGCGCAGGAGCAGCGCGGGCTTGAGCCCGAACGCACGCGCGAACTGGAAGCGGCGCATTAGAGCCAGCGTGTCACCGGGCGCCTGGTTGGTTTCGAGCGCCTCGGCGATGACGCACGCGGCCCGCAGCTTATCGGCGTGGAAGGCCTCGACGGCAGATTCTGGACCGCACGCGTGGCTGGCCCCGAAGATCTGCGCGGCCTCGCCGGCGTCGAGCGCGGCGCCATTGTGGAGATCGAGCGCGCGACACCGGGCTTGAAGGCCTCAGATCGCACAATCTGGGAGATCGCGCAGGGAAACGATCTTACCTATTCGGCGGCCCTCCATCGGCAGGCGCGGCCCACCGATCGCGCGAACTACATTGAGATGCACGAGCGCAGGCTGGAAGCGCTGCGGCGCGACGGCGTTGTCAGCCGCGAGCGCGACGGCACGTTCTATCTGCCCCACGACTACCCTACCCAAGTTGCTATGCGCGAAGGGCGGGGCGGACGCGAAAGCGCGCGGGTGACCCTGGTCGATCCGCATGCGCTGGAGCGGCAGGCGGAGTATCGCGGCCCTACTTGGCTCGACCGCGTTGCGGACGGTCGCGAGGACATGAGCCAGATGCGTGGCGAGGGCTTTGGCGCCGAGGCCTGCCACGCCTGGAAACAGCGGGAAACAACCTTGGAGAAATTGGGCGTGGGCGAACGGCGAAGCGATGGCTTCCATCCTGCGCAGGAATGGCGTGAGCACCTCGCCTCGCTTGAGCAGGACGCGTTGAGGGAGCGCATCGAGCGAGACACCCGGCGGGTTGCGCATTTTGCGCGCGACGGTGAGCGTGTGCATGGACTTTACGCCGGCCGCATACACATGGCTGAGCAAAGTTTCGCGTTAATCGAACACGACCGC
>JBQTJK010000093.1:0-15512 GCA_052387215.1 Caulobacteraceae bacterium | reverse complement strand
ACGCCGGGGCCTTCGTCGGTGACTTCAACAACCGCCTCACCGGCCTCGTTGCAGTAAGCGCGCATGACCCCGCCACCGCCGTGCTTGGCGGCGTTCTCGGCGAGATTGCGCAGCGCGCGCGCGATTTCGCTGGGCCGGCACTCGCATATGAGCGGCTCGTTCGCATCGGCGCGGATGTTGACGCCCATGTCGGCGAGCTCGCCGCAAAGGGTGCGGACGATTTCGGCGAGATCGACATTGACGCGCGCTTCTTGGCTAGCGCCTGCACGGGCGAGAGCGAGGGCTTGTTCCGTCAACGTCTCCATCTCCGCAACAGAGGCAAGCAGGCGCTGGCGCTCGGACTCATCTTCGATTAACTCCGCGCGCAGACGGATAGCCGTGATCGGCGTGCGCAGATCGTGGCTGAGCGCCCCGAGCATCTGTCGCTGACGATCCAGTTGGCGGCCCAGTCGTTCGGCCATCGCATTGAATGCAGTCGAGGCGCGGCGCACGTCCTCGGGTCCGCTGACAGGTGCGGCGACATTGGTTTGGCCCAATCCCAGCGCGCGCGCAGCGTTGGCGAGATCGGCGAGAGGGCGCCCGATCTGGCGCGAGATCAACGCGGCGCCGATGCCGACGATGACGATGGACACAAGCGCACCGGCCAGCACGCTGAAAGGCGCCGGACGGGGGCCGGGCAAACGCGCGTGCGCATTGAGCCACGAGCCTTCGCTCAGACGTACGGACACAGTCGCTTCGGTGACTCGCACCAAAGGCCGTCCCTCGTCTGAAGGTCCTCCACGGAAGTCATCCCCGCGCTCGCCGCGCCTGCCTTCGCGGTCGCGACGGACGCGCCAACGACGGGACGGGGCGTCAACCGTCCGCGTTTGGACACGGACATCTGCATCGGCAAGGCGCTCGGTGACGCCGCGGGCGATGCGAGCGGCGGCGCCGCCAATCCCCGTTTGGGTTACCTCCGGTGTGCCCTCGACGCTGTATCGAATCGAGAAGTCTCGAATTGAGTCGGCAGCGAGCGCGCGGCGCGCCGCCGGCACGTCGCGCAGTCGTTCCGCCGTAAAGGCGATGCGTTCGGCGACGCTAGTCTCGGCCGCGCGCCGCAATGCGGCGCCGCGTTCGTTGGCAAAGATGGCGAAGGCGACAGCGTAGGACACGATGACCGCGACGATGGTGACAAGCACCATGCGGCCAGTCAGCGTGTTCAGTGGGTTGGTCACGCCTTTTCGACCGGGGCGGTGAATACATAGCCGCCGCCCCAGACGGTTTTGATCAATTTCGGCGCCCGCGCGTCGGCTTCGATCTTGCGTCGCAAGCGGCTCACTTGCGTGTCGACGGCGCGGTCGAACACGTCCTTGCCGCCGTCGAAGGCGAGATCCAGCAACTGGTCGCGCGAGAGCACGATCTTTGGCCGCTGCAGGAACGTCAGCAGAAGACGATATTCGCCGGTTGAAAGCTCGTGGACGTTGCCTTCATCGTCCAACAATTCGCGTTCGGCGAGCTTGAGCGTCCAACGGTCGAAACGCAGCGCATCTCCTGTGGGCGCCTCGACATTCGGCGGGAGCGCGTGGGTACGCCGGAGCACGGCGTCGATCCGCGCGAGCAATTCGCGCGGATTGAAGGGCTTTACGACATAGTCGTCGGCGCCAACCTCAAGGCCGATGATGCGATCGAGTTCCTCTGCACGAGCTGAAAGCAAGATGACAGGAATGTGATTGGTTTCGCGGATATGGCGGCAGAGCGAAAGGCCGTCCTCCCCGGGCATCATGATGTCCAAGACCACGGCGTCGATGCGGTTTTCCTTGATTGCCCTGCGCGCGGCTTCAGCGCTCTCCACGGCAGTGGCGCGCCGGCCATTCTTGCGTAGGAATTGGGCCAGCGACTCGCGGATCTCGCGGTGGTCGTCAACGACCAGGATGTGGGGGTCCTCCGGCGTCATGGGCTTCATGTGCGGCGCCGCATGACAAAAATCTACTCGCAGCCCGTGGCGCGGGCGTGCCAAAGCTTGGCGAGGCGCGCTAAACGGCACACTTTGACAAGAACCAGGGCGACTTCGCCTTATCGCCGCCCAGGTCGGGCGGTTCTTGGGACGGACTCAGTTGAGGGGACCTCTATGAGCATACGGACGATCGCAGTGGTGGCGTGCGCGGCTCTCAGCGTCGCGGCGTGCGGCGGGGGCAGCGCCTCCGACAGTGCCGCGCCGATCCGCGCGCTGCTTTCAGCCGACGCGCTGATGATGGTGAGTTTTGACACGGATTGGGATCTGAGCGTATCGAGCGCCGAATCCGATGCCGGAATGGCGCGCGAGTTCGCGCGCGCGGATGCGAACAACGACGGTTCACTGCAACCGATTGAGTTCTCAAATTGGTCCAATCTCGTGCTTGGCGGCTCGCAGATCGGGCCCTACCGGCTCGACTTCGATCGTAACGTCGACAACGTTATCACGCGTGAGGAGTTCGACACCGAGTTGCGCGCACGCTTCTCGGCCTATGACGCCGATGAAAACGGTGCGCTGTCGCGTACGGAGTTCGTGCGGCTGGTTGGACAAGCGCGGCCGCCGTCACACAACCGAATTGACGTCGCGCCGCGGATCGGCGAGCGCCGAGGCTGACACGGTTTGCCGCACTTGCGGCAAGCGCTGGCACACCACCTATCTATCGTTCGAGCTTACGGTGATCCGCTCCTCCCCGCGCGTCACCGTCATGCGGCCCCGGCGCGACCCTCCCCCAGGCGCCAGGGGCTAGATATACGGCCGGCGCTTCCCCCAGCGCCGGCCGTTTTACTTTGCGCGGCGCGGGGCGCGACAAACTTTGTCGCAAACGCGACCAACGGGCGAAAAGGGAGCGCTTTACCACGCTTAGCTCGAGAGGGAGCTAGGCCGCCCTGACGCGGCTGGAAGGAGTAGTCTCACATGCGTAAGATTTTGCTTGCCGCCGCTGGTGCTGCGGTGCTGGCGGCCGGCGGCGTAGGCTTAGCGCTGGCGAACCAGGACGCGCAGGACCGCGAGGACCGTCACGGGATCTTCCAGTCCGATTCCAATTCCGACGGTGTCCTCACGCGCGAGGAGTTCGACGCCGGCCGTGATGCCCTGTTCGTGCGCCTCGACGGCAACAATAACGGCGAACTCACCCGCGAAGAACTCCGCGCGGGACGGGAAGGGCGTGGTCATCGCGGCCGGCGCGGACATCGCAGCGGCGGCATGCATGGCCTAAACGGCGCCGATGAAAACAACGACGGCAACATCACCCGCGAAGAATTCCTCGCCCGGCCCACCGAGATGTTTGATCGCCTCGACGCCAACGATGACGGCGTGATCTCTGCTACGGAACAACCGCAACGGGGCGAGCGCGACCAGCGCGGCGAGGGGCGCGCCAACGTGGATGCCGATGGAAACGGCACATTTTCGCGCGCTGAATTCTCGGCGATGGGCGCGGCCCGCTTTGAACGGCTCGATGCAAACGACGACGGCCGCGTGACGCAAGAAGAAGCGCAAGCCGCACGCCGTCATCGCCGGGGAGGCGAATAGCGAGGCGGGCGCGGTCAGCCGCAGTTCAGGTTGGCCGCGCCATCATCGCTTGGCTTGGCTGACGCGGGCCTTGCCTGCAGGCGCCATACCGCCATGTGAGGATTGAGATGCAACTCACGGCCATTAAGGAACGCGTGCAGAGCACGGCGTCCAGTCTCTGGGCCAAGCGCCCAGGGTTCCTGCGCGGGCGCAGCCTATTCCTGACCGGCGGCGCGGCGGCTGTTGTGTTGCTGGTCGGCTGGAGCTTGCTCAATGGCGACAGCGACACGGAACCGTATCGCACAGCGGAAGTGGACCGCGGCGCCATCACACGCGTGGTAAGCACGACCGGCACCCTGCAGCCATTGGTGTCGGCGAACGTCGGTTCCACGGTTTCGGGGCCGGTGCAGGAAGTGCTGGTCGACTTCAACAGCCAGGTGCAGGCTGGCCAGGTGCTGGCGCGGCTTGATCCGACGCCGTTCCAGCAACGCATCGTGCAGGCTCAAGCGCAGCTGGCGCAGGCGCAAGCACAAGCGGCGGTCGCGAACTCGGATTACCAGCGTTACGAATTGCTGCAACAGCGCGGCTTCGCGTCGGCGCAATTGATTGCGCAACAGCGCGCCGCGCGTGACACAGCGCGTGCTGCGGTGCAGCAGGCGGCCGCGCAAGTGGCGGCGGCGCGCACTGATTTGGATCGCAGCGTGATCCGCTCGCCAATCGAGGGTGTCGTCGTTGACCGGCAAGTGAACGTGGGCCAGCCGGTGGCGTCGAGCCTGCAGGCGGCGACCTTGTTCGTGATCGCGCAGGATCTGTCGCGGCTGCAGGCGAACATCACGGTCGACGAAGCCGACATCGGCGAGGTGGAAGAGGGCCAAGCCGTTCGCTTCACCGTCGATGCGTTCCCCGATCGCGAGTTCGAAGGCCGCGTGAGCCAAGTGCGTCAGCAAGGCGTCGCTGAATCTGGAGTGGTGAGTTACACGGTCGTCGTCGAGGCTGACAATCCCGGCCGTCAACTGTTGCCTGGTATGACGGCGAACGCGGAGATCGTGCTGGAGCAGCGGGAGAATGTGCTGCGCGTGCCGAACACGGCGCTGCGTTTCCGTCCGGCTGATCCGGAGCTCGTTGCGCAAGGCCAAGCCTTGGTCGCGGGTGGCGGCGGGCGCCGCGCTGGCGCAGGCGAAGCACAAGCGCAAACGCGCACTGAGCGTAGCCAGCGTGGCGAGGGTGGTGGCGGCGGGCAGGGCCGGGGCCGCGGCGTGGCGCAGATTGCCGAGACGTTACAACTCAACGAACAACAACGTGCGCAAGCGCAGACCGCGTTCGAGAATGCGAGAGCGTCGATGCCGCGCGGCGAAGGCCGCGACGATCGGCGCGCGGCGATGCGGCGCATTCGCGAACAAGTCATCCACGAGATCGAACCGACGCTGACGGCGCCACAGCGCGAACTGCTGGCGCAAATGCGCGCCGGCGCCGGGCAGCGCCAGGAAGTGCGCCAGCAAGCAATCGTCTGGGTGCTGCGCAACAATCGACCCGCACCTGTACTCGTCGAGATCGGCGTGGCGGACAACGGCTACACGCTCGTGCACAGCGGCTTGGAGGAAGCCGACGAAGTTATCGTCGGCGGCGGGCCGCAGCGGGAAGAAGATCAGCGCAGCCCATTCGGCAGCGGGCGTGGCGGACCCGGCGGCGTCCGGATTAGAGGCGCGTGAAGATGGCGCTGATCGAAGCCCGCGATCTGACGAAGTTCTACCGCATGGGCGATGAGACCGTACACGCACTTGACGGCGTCAGCTTCTCGATCCCGGCGCGCGACTATTGCGCCATCGTCGGGCCGTCGGGGTCGGGCAAGTCGACGCTGATGAACATCCTCGGCGGCTTGGACACGCCGACCAGCGGGCGCATCAGCATCGCCGGCAACGACATCGGCGAGATGAACGACGAGGACCTCGCGGTCTTCCGCAATCAGACTATCGGCTTCGTGTTCCAGAGCTTTAACCTGCTGCCGCGGCTGACGGCGCTGGAAAATGTCGAACTGCCGATGATCTATGGCGGCGTGCTGCCAAAAGAGCGGCGGGAGCGCGCGGAGCAATTGCTGCAGCGCGTGGGCCTTGGCGAGCGCATGGGCCACCGGCCGACGCAGCTTTCCGGCGGCCAACAGCAACGTGTGGCCATAGCGCGCGCGCTCGCGGGAGCGCCGGCGCTCATTCTCGCGGACGAACCCACCGGCGCGCTCGACACGCACACTGGGGCCGAGATCCTCAACCTATTCAGCCAGCTCAACCGCGAGGGCGCGACGATTGTGATCGTGACGCACGACAATGAGGTCGCCGCCGCGACAAAGCGCACCATCGAAATGCGCGACGGGCGCATCGTTTCGAATGAGCTGAACGATCGGGATACACGCCATGATGCGCACGTCTGATCTCGTCTCGAGCGCGGGGCGCGCGCTGCGCGCAAACCCGATGCGCTCGGCGCTAACGGCGCTCGGCGTGATCATCGGCGTTGCGTCCGTAGTGGCGATGGTGGCGCTGGGCTCGGGCGCGCAGGCACAAGTGGAGCGCTCGATTGCCAGCTTGGGCTCGAACCTGCTGATCGTCGTGCCGGGTGCGATGCGCGGTGGCGGCGGCGTGCGCGGCGCAGCCGGAGGCGGCGGTGGTTGGGACTCGCTGACGCTGGAGGACGCGGAGGCGATCGCGCAGCTGGAAGGCGTTGCGGTGATCGCGCCGTCGCAGCGCGCGCGTACACACGTGATCGCCAACGGGCTCAACTGGAATCCGCAGGTCGAAGGGGTAACGCCGGCTTATCTCACCGCGCGTGATTGGGAGATCGCCCAGGGGCGGATGTTTGACGAAACCGAAGAGCGCCAAGCGCGCCGCGTCGTCGTGCTCGGAAACACCGTGGCAAATGAGCTGTTCCCAAACATGGAGCCGGTCGGCCAGAGCGTGCGCATGAATGGCGGCGCCTATGAAGTGATCGGCGTCTTGGAGTCCAAGGGTCAGTCCGGTTTCGGCATGGACCAGGACGATATCGTGCTTGCGCCGCTGACGACGGTGAAGCGCCGTATCGCCGGCCGGCGCGGTCGCGGCGATACGGTGAGCCAGATCTCGGTGAAGGCCGAGAGCGAGGACGTGCTCAACCGCCTACAACAGGACGTGGAGACTCTGCTGCGCCAGCGCCACCGCACGCGCGACGGCGAGGACGATTTCACGGTCCAGAACCTGAGCTCGATCACCGAAACCGCGGCGCAGACAACCCAGGTGTTCACGTATCTTCTTGGGGGAATTTCGGCGGTGTCGCTGCTCGTCGGCGGTATCGGCATCATGAACATCATGCTTGTGAGTGTCACCGAACGGACACGCGAGATCGGCCTCAGGAAAGCGCTTGGGGTGAGGCAGTCAGATATTCTTCATCAATTCGGATTGGAGGCTGTGACGCTTTCCGTGGCGGGAGGCATTATCGGGTTAGTTATTGGCGTTGCTGGCGCATGGGGAATGACGACACTATTTAACCTACCCTTGGTGGTGTCCCCGCTAAACGCGGGGATGGCGATCGCCTTTTCAGGGTTGGTGGGGGTCGTGTTCGGCGCGTATCCCGCGTGGCGCGCGGCGAAGCTCGATCCAATCGAGGCGCTGCGGCGGGAATGAGGAAGAAGTCCTTATGCGTACGTTGATTGTATCCCTGGCTGCATTGAGCGCGGCGATTGGAACTGCTGAAGCCGACACGTTAGCCGAGGCGATGACGTCGGCACAGGATTCCAATCCGACCTTGGCCGCGCAGCGCCAGCGCCTTCGCGCGACGCGCGAAGCCCTGCCGCAAGCCCTATCCGCGGCGCTGCCGCAAGTGTCTGTTTCGGGCGTGGCGCAAGCCAGCGACCGAGATTCCGAGTCCGGCGACCCGCTCGTCGAAACGGATCGGCGTGAAACATGGTCGGCGCAGGCCAACGTTTCCCAATTGCTGTTCGGTTCGGGCCGGGTGCTCGCCTCGACGCGCGCGGCGCGGGCGCAGATCGCCGGCGCCGTGGCCGACTACGAGCTGGCGCGCCAGACGCTTCTGCTCGATGTGACGCGCGCGTACGCCGATGTGCGTCAGGCGCAGGCGGTCGTGACGGCGCGAGAAACGACCGTGTCGAACCTGCAGCGGCTGCTTGAGTACGCGCAGGCTCAGTTCGACGCGGGCGTCGTGACGCGCACCGATGTGGCGCAGGCGCAGGCGCGCTACGCGCAGGCGCGTACGCAATTGGTGCAGGCGCAAGGGGCAATGGCGGCTTCGGTGGAGGCTTATCGCCGTCTCGTCGGCCGGCCGCCGGCCGATCTGCAGGCGCCGCCGTCGGCGACGAGCCTGCCGGCCGATCTCGACTTCGCGCTCGCGACGGCAGTCGACAACAGCCCGCTTCTGATCGGAGCGCAAGCCGATACGCGCTTGGCTGATGCGAACGTCGACTCTGCCGCGGCGCAAGGGCGTCTCAACGTGACTTTGGACGCCGGTTATTCGCTTGGCGCCAATTTCGACGATGACCTCTCCCAAAGTTCTACTGATACGGTCGGCGTGCGCCTTTCGCTGCCGCTGTTCCAGGGCGGACTTGTCCGCTCGCGCACGCGTCAACAGCGTGCTTTGCGCTCTGCCTCCAATCTCGATCTCGCCGCTATCGAACGCAACGTGCAGGAAACCGTCACCAACGCATGGACTGGCCTCGCCAGCGCGCGCTCGGCCGTCAACTCCGCGCGTGATCAGGTGCAAGCGGCGGAGCTTGCTTACGAGGGTGTGCGGCTGGAGCAGGAGACAGGTTTGCGCTCGACCGTCGAGGTCCTGGACCAGTTAGCTGATCTCTTGACGGCGCGTATCGCCTTGGCTCAGGCCGAGCGCGATCTCGTCGTCGCCGAGCGTCAACTGCTCGCCGCTGTCGGCACGCTCGACATACCGCAGGGATCGGGCGCGGCGATCGAAGACAACGGCCGGTTGCGCGGGCGTTAGCGGAACGCGCATCGATGCCGTGCTGTGCCGGCGCCATCACGCTTGTGAGCTTCAGGCCATAATGCTGGAGCGGGCGGGGGGAATCGAACCCCTGACATTCAGCTTGGGAAGCGAGGAAGGATAGTCTTCACGCGTTGGATTGCTCTGCCGTAGTTTGCCTTTCTCCTTGCAAACAAAGCGTTTTTGTTGCCACGCGATTTTATAGGCGATAACGTGTTTTCGCTTGCGGTGCCGACCAGGTGCCGACCACAACGCGGACGAACGTGCGCATGCCACTCGCCTCACTCACCAAACGTGGTCTCGAATCCCTGCCGCCGGTAAAACGGCGAACCATCTTCTATGACAGGGATCTGATTGGATTTGGTCTACGCGTGTCGCCCTCGACAACTCGAGCTGCTGCGCCGTCCAAGTCCTGGATCGTCGAATATCGCGTTGGTGGCGGACGTTCAGCGCAGAAGCGCCGAATGGTTATAGGCGATACTGTAAAACTCGATCCCGAACAGGCGCGCCGGGAGGCGAAGGCTGTCCTAGCGCGCGTTGAATTGGGCGGCGATCCCGCCAATGACAGGGCGCGAAGCCGTCGCGCTGAAACAGTCGCGGACCTGATCGAGAGCTATATTCGCGACCATGTCGAAGTGAAGCGTAAGGCGACTACGGGGCGCACCCTTCGCAGCCTAGCGAAGCGCCATGTCACGCCATCGATCGGCAGCCGGAAGGTCGATGCGCTCCATCGGGCCGACATATCAAAGCTGCACGCGAAAATCGGGGCCAAGCAGCCCGAGATCGCCAACCGTACGCTCTCCATGATTCGAGCGGCCTATAATTGGGGCGCGCGACACGGCCTTCTGTCCGAAGACTTCCGAAATCCATGCCTCTTCATCGAACCCTTCCGCGAGAGGGGGCGAGAGCGCTATTTGTCGTCGGCTGAATTCGCGCGCCTTGGCGACGCATTGCGGCTCGCGGAGACCACAGGCATTCCGTGGGCGCCCGATCCGACGAAAAAGGTCAAGCATGCCCCCAAGGCGCTCAATCGTGTTGTCGTCTTCGACAAGTGGGGCGTCGCGGCGATCCGCCTCCTGATCTTTACCGGGTGCAGGCTGCGCGAGATTCTCAATCTTCGATGGCGCGAAGTCGACCTCGAACGTGGTGTCCTCTTGCTGCCGGACTCAAAAACCGGCCGAAAGGTGGTCGTGCTCGGGGCGGACGCGATCGAGGTGCTCCGATCCCTTGATCTCGTTGGTGAGTTTGTGATCCTCGGGGCAAGCCTTGAGAAGCCGCGTGCTGATCTCAACAGGCCCTGGGCGCGCATCCGTGCTCATGCCAAGCTCGACGATGTTCGGCTCCATGATCTAAGGCACACGTTTGCCAGCGTTGGCGCGGGAAGCGGCCTCGGGCTGCCGATCATCGGCCGGCTGTTAGGCCATGCGAGTGTAGCAACGACGCAGCGTTACGCTCATCTCGCCGACGATCCTTTGCGCCGTGGCGCGGACGTGATTTCCGCGCGGATCAAATCTGCGCTCGGGGGATAAGAGTGCTCGGTCCAGGGGGCCTCGTCCCTACGAATCTGGGGGTCAGGAGTTCGAATCTCTTCGGGCGCGCCATATTTTCAACGACTTAGCAAACAGGCTGGCGATGTCGTTCTTGGGAAACCGAGATATTTCCCAAGAATCGCGGGCGGCCGCCTCGGGATAGGCATTTCTGAGCCGCTGCCGTGCGCAAGCACGCAAGCGCATTTTGGACGACGGCCGCTGTGCAGTTCATGTTTGCAGATGCGGGTTCGGCCGCATTCTTCGATGCGTCATTCGAACTCACTTTTTTTTCGTTTCGGTGTTCTTCGCCGACCCCTTCGCGGCGTTTGCGCAAACTGGGCAGCGGCCTCAAGACGAAACAGGCGACATCGTATTCGCGTGCATCCCTGCATGGGCGCCATCACGGCCTCGTCGTGATCGGCCAGGCTCCGAACAGGAGCGGAGTGGTGCACGTTCCGCTCCAGCAGCAGGCGCGAACGCGGGCGAAGTTCTTGCGCACACGGCGGCCGAGCGTTCGTGTAAGGCGGGTGAGCAGTGCGGCCGCAACGCAAGAGCGCGTCCCATAGCCGACTTGCCTGGGGGCTCCGCCACACGGCCAGTGCCGGTGGAACCCTCCTCGCTTGTCGCCGCCGCTTGGCCGCACCCGGGCGAGGCGTGTGTCTTTTTGGCCGACGGCGGCAGCGGCGCGAGATGAGCGACATGCGCGCGGCGACGGCTATCGATCTTGATCTGCCCAGCGAGCCCTTCTTCGATCGGGCGGCCCTGACTGAGAACAAAAGCGCAGCCGAGCGTGTTTTTTTTGCGTGGCGGCGACGGCGGAAGGCTGGGCGCTTCTGCGCCTCTTCGCTTCCATGATTTCGCGCCGCGTTGGGCGGCGGGTTCTCTCCTCGCATCGCTGACCGACGGCCGCGCGCTGAGCTTGGGCGTCGCCTACCGTCACATTGCCTTCCGCGCCGGCCTATGGCTTGGTTGACGTCCTGCTGGAGGGGGACGTCGGGCATGGACAAGGACTTCGCCGCCATGCGCGCGCGGGTGTACGAGTTCGCCGACGGCGGCGGCTGCGCGGGGTGGGGCGACATTGCGCGGGCCTTGCGGCGCGAGGGATTCGAGGACCGCGACGTCAAACGCCTTGAGCGCGACACCCTCTTGCAGCTGATGCTGCGCAGGCGGATCGAACGGGCGAGAGAGAGGCACACGCGGACGCCCGAGGTCCTGATGATGCCTGGGCTCGCCTTCCCCGACGCCGCCGTTCAGGGCTTATGGTGGGAATGGGAGGCTGAGGGCGATCTGCACGAGCCGGTTCTGGTGGTGGAGACCACGTACTTGACGCGGGATGCGGCGCGCCATCTCGACGCGCACGCGTTGCAGCAGCTGGTCGATGCAGCGCGCGCACATGTCGCGCGCCTGGGCTTCGCCGTGGGCACAGTGCGCCTTGTGCCTGCGCGCCGGTGAGCTCAACACTAGGCGTCCGCCCCGGCAATAGCAAACGGCCAGTGCGCATCGCTCGTGAGCAGATCAACGCCGAGCGCGCCAGCTTCCTCGAGAAACTCGGCGCTTTGGAAGCCGTGCACGACGAGCTTGAGACCCTGACCGTGCAGCGACTTGGACCAAAAGCCGATCTGCTCGCGCAGATGCTGCGCGCGAGCGTCTCGCTGTACACGGGAGAACGTGGGTAAATGGAAACCCGCCGCCCACGCGCCGGAGCCGCCCACATTGCTGATGGCGTGATCGGAGTAATGGAAGTCAAGCCAGACGCGCGCGACGCTCGGGCGCAGCGCCGACACCCACTCCACAATGGAAATGAGCGGCGTGCCGCGCGCGATTTCCTGGATCGCGACAAAGATCACGCGCCTGAGCTCAGGATCGATCTCTGCAAGCCACTGCGTGTAGGTCTCGCGCGAGCGCCGCGCCTGCATGGTGCTGGCGTGCACGCAAGCCCCGATGGCGGCCGGTCTGCCCTTCTGTTGGGACGACGCCGCGCGCGTTAACGCGGCGTCGAGCAGCGCCAGGTCGAGCTCAAGCCAGTCCTTGTCGTCATGATGGCGGCCGTCAAGGATGAAGTCATGGTTGTAGACGATCCGCCGTCCGCGCTCGGAGGGCGCGACAGGCGCTGCAAGGATCGCGCCTGGACGATGCTCGTGCGTGACGAGAATGGGCGCAACCGCGATCTCGTCCTTTTGCGCCTGGGCCTGGAAACGCGACCCGCCTCGAATGCTGGTCGTGATGAACTCGGTCAGTCCGTCGGCCGTGAGCGCGCGGTTGGTTACTTCGGGGCGGAGAGACGCCAACGGCTCTTCGCCGAGATAGAAGCTGGGCAGGGCGCCCTGCATTTCCTGGCAGCGGCGCTGAGCGTCGCCTGGGCGGCTCTCGGCAAGCATAATGATAAAGCCGTCGCCGGCGGGAACGATGACGTCGTCGGGGCCGGTGTGCTGGGAGAGAATGCCGAGAGAACCGGTCCGCACGCGCTCGCGCATGCGCGGCCAGCGCGCGCCGGCGGCCTCGCGGATTTCATCCAAGGCGATGAGCTTCACCTGCGCGGCTTCGATCGAGCTTCCATCGCGCGTGAGTCCGCGCAGCCGTTGCGACAAGCGCTCGAATTCCGCGGCGGAGACCATCGGCCCGTGCCCCTCCTCTGATCCCGTTGGCGTTCAGCGTTGCTCCACAGATCCTTCCAATTTCCAAGCGCAGCGACATTCTGCCAATCTGCTGGGTTAGCCGCCCTCAGCCACGCGGTGCATGAAGCCTTGCGACGAGCAAAGAGTCAGCGCGCCCTTCCGCCTTTCTAAACCACGAGCGCGCTATGCTTCTCACGCCAGCCACGCCGCCCCTCGCGCTTCAAGCGGCGACGGCGCTTCTCAACCTCCGCGCCCGTAGCGCGTTCGCGATATCGCGCGACCCAGCCGGTGGCCGCCATCGGCGAGCGCGTACGCCTGCACGGGCGGCCGAGCAACACGATCCCCTCCCAGACGCCGCCGACAACGCCACAGGGCGTCGCGAGCGCTTGAGGCAGCAGACGACCTTCTCATGACCGAGTCGCAGTTGGAATGAACGGTAGAAGTGGGTGCGCTTCCTCATCGAAGACAAAGGGTCGTTAACTTTCGCGAGCGAGTGTCAGGCCGATAAACCCGCGGACACGAGGGAACATAAAGCGATGGCGCTCAAGCTCACCTTGCGTCCGAGAGAGAGGATCGTCATCAACGGCGCGGTGTTTGAGAACGGCGGCGAGCGCAACATCGCGCTGCTGTTACAGAACAAGGTCTCGGTGCTGCTCGATAAGGACATCATGCAGCCCCAGGACGCCAACACTCCGGTCAAGCGCGTCTACTTCCTGATCATGCTTATGTACCTGGATGAGGACGGGCGCGACAGGATGCATCAGGAACTCGCCGCGCAGTTGGCGGAGATTTGTCGCATCGAACGCAATCCCTCCATTCGCGAGGAATACGCGGGCATTTCCAACGACGTAGCTGACGGCGCGTGCTACCGTGCGCTAATGCGCTGTAGGAATTTGATTTCCTACGAGGCTGGCTGCGTAGGAGCTGCGCGGTGAGCGGGCAGAATTTGCCGGGCGCGCATCGCGGGGAATCGTTTCGGTGCTGACGACTCGTTAACCTACAAGGGCCTACAGATACTTGCAGCGCAAAGGGTCCTGCCAACAGGCGGGCTTGGAGCGCGTAGCGGGCAAGCGCCCAGCCGGCCAGAACAGCGCCGGAAACATTGGCCAGAAGGACCATATAAATGACCAGCGTCAACACCAATTATGGCGCGCTCGTTGCGCTCCAATCTCTCTCCCAAACCACCCGCGAACTCGCTGAAGTCCAAAACCGCGTGAACACCGGCCTCAAGGTCGCTTCCGCGAAGGACAACGGCGCTGTGTTCGCTATCGCTGAAGGTCAGCGCGCCCGCGTTTCCTCGCTCGGCGCCGTCATGGACGGCATGGACCGTGCGACATCGGTGGTCGACGTCGGCCTGTCGGCCGGCGAAGCGATCGGCGACATCCTGAAGCAATTGAAGGAAAAGGCCGTCGCCGCCCAGGCGAACGACCTTTCCGCAGATCAGCGCGCCGCGCTGCAAGCCGACTTCAAAGCGCTGCGCGATCAGATCGACCAGATCGCCAACGCCGCGACGTTCAACGGCTCGAACCTCGTCAACGGCGCCAATTTGACCGCAGGCAGCTCCGCCTTCAAGGTGCTGACCTCCGATATCGGCGGCACGTCGGGCCTTTTCGACCTCCAAGGCACGGCGTTCGCCACGCTCTACTCGTCATCGGCCACGCTGGAAACGGCGAACGGCTTGCTCACGATCGGCGCCAACGACGCGCTCGAGTTCTCGATCACGACCGGCAACCAAACGACGACCTTCGAGATCGACGTCGATGCGACCGACACGATCGCGCAGTTCATCTCCAAAGTGAGCTCAGCCTCCGGCGGCCGCGTCTGGGCCACCTACAACGACACGACCGGCCGCATCAAGTTCAATTCGAACGAGGACTTCACCGTTCGCTATACGGACGGGAATGGCACCGGCTTGGACGACGACGGCTTCTTCGACGGCACCGACGGCATCGCCGGCACCTCGATGAACCAAGTCGTGGCGCCCGGCGCCGGCACGAACCAGTTGACCGTCTCGGGTTTCGACTTCCGTCTCGGCGTGACCGGCCAAGCCCTTGCCAGCCTCACGGCGTCTCTCGACATTTCGACGGCGACTGGCGCCGCGACCGCGTCGACAGCCATCGATACCTCGCTCACCAACCTCAACAAGGACCTCGCCACGCTCGGCGCCCAATCCAAGGCGCTCGAAGTGCAGAAGTCCTTCTTGGGCAAGCTGTCAGACTCGATCGAAGCCGGCATCGGCAACCTCGTCGACGCGGACCTCGCCAAGGAATCCGCTCGCCTGCAAGCTCTGCAAGTCAAGCAGCAGCTGGGCGCGCAAGCCTTGTCGATCGCCAACTCGGCGCCGTCGATCGTGCTGTCGTTCTTCCGCTAAGAGCGGAAACGGAAAAGGCGGGGGGCTTCGGCCCTCCGCCGGTTTCCGGACCAGCGAACAAGCATGAGCCATGGCTTCCATCGCTCCCCCCAAGGCCATCGACTTGCAGCCGGCGCCCGCGCCGGCGCAATCGTCTGAGCCTACGCCCGCCGCCAAGGCGGCGGAGCGGCGCATCGCCGAATTCGAAGCGGCGCAGCGCGCCGAACTCGCGCCTGACAAGGTGCTGGTGCGTCTCGATGAAGACGCGCAACGTTTCGTGCAGACCTTGACCGACGCCAACACAGCGGAGACGTTGCGCCGCTATCCGAGCGAGTCTCAACTCGCTTACTCCCGCGCCGTCATGGCGTATCTGCGCGCCCAGGTCGGCAAGTAAACGAAACGTGAATTTATTCGTTTCGGAGGCAGAGCTGTTAACGTTTCGTTAACGCATTTACGCTTCCTTCACGCCTGCGGAGAAGCACGCGGCGCGCTTACGCTTGGCGCGCGATCCGAAGGAGCAGCTGATCATGGTTTCGAGCATCGTCCCA
>JBQTJK010000092.1:0-6059 GCA_052387215.1 Caulobacteraceae bacterium | reverse complement strand
CAGCCTTCAAGCCAGCGCGTCTTTTCCAGATGGCGCGCTCGAAAGCTTACCTGCAGCGCGGCGTGCAGATCCGCTGGAAGTGCGATCCATCTCGGATCAAGGACGACACGCCGGCCGAAGCCATCCTGCACTTTCCCAACGGCCTCGCAGACTTCCTCAGCGAACTGACCAAGTCGAAGAGGAGCGTCGTCACCGAACCGTTCTCCGGCCGCAGCGAAAAGAGCGGCCCGCACGGCCGCGTCGAATGGGCGGTCACTTGGGTAAGCGACGGCTTTGGCGAGGCCGACGGCTTCCTCCGGTCCTATTGCAACACGATCTACACGCCCGACGGCGGTTTCCACGAAAGCGGCTTCCGCGCCGCGATCGCCAAGGGGCTCAAAGCCTACGCCGAACTGAAGAATAACAAGAAGGCGACGCTGATCACGCAGGAAGACGTGATGAACACGGGCGCAGCACTCGTCTCCCTCTTCATCCGCGATCCGCAGTTCGAAGGCCAAACCAAAGGCCGCCTCGTTTCCACCGAAGCGGCGAAGATCGTCGAGCAAGCCGTGCGCGATCCGTTCGATCACTGGCTCGCCGCCAACACCCAAGAGGCCAACCGCCTGCTCGACTGGTGCATCACCCAAGCCGAAGACCGCGTCCGCCGCCGCAAGGAAAAGGAAGTCTCGCGCCAGACAGCGACGCGCAAGCTGCGACTGCCCGGCAAGCTCGCCGATTGCTCGCGCGCCGGCGAGAAGGACACCGAAATCTTCCTGGTCGAAGGCGACAGCGCCGGCGGCTCGGCCAAACAAGCGCGCAATCGCGAAACCCAAGCCATCCTGCCGCTCCGGGGCAAGATCCTCAACGTCGCCAGCGCCGGCGCCGAGAAGATGAGCGGCAACCAGGAACTGGCCGACCTTGCGCTCGCCCTCGGCGTGCAGATGGGGCCGAAGTTCAAGCTCGAGGACCTGCGCTACGAGCGCGTGATCATCATGACTGACGCCGACGTCGACGGCGCCCACATCGCCTCATTGCTGATCACCTTCTTCCACAAGCAGATGCCGCAGCTCATCCGCGCCGGCCGGCTCTATCTCGCTCTGCCGCCGCTCTACCGCGTCACCGCCGGCAAGGAGAGCATCTACGCCCGCGACGACGCCCACAAGGAAGCGCTGCTCAATGGCGAGTTCAAAGGCCGCAAAGTCGACATCTCGCGCTTCAAGGGCCTTGGCGAAATGATGCCCGCCGACCTTAAAGACACCACCATGAACCCCGCCACCCGAACGCTCGCGCGCGTGGTGCTCGACGATACCGGCGCACCGGATTTCGAAGTGCTGATCGAAACTTTGATGGGCAAGAAGGCTGAGCTGCGCTTCAACTACATCCAAGCGAACGCCAAGTTCGTGGAGGATGTGGACGTTTAGCGAAATAGATAGAACGCGGAAAACACGGCGAGCAATATGAACATCGCCGACGCCGCCTTCGAGTGTTTAGCATAGGCGCTGTTCGGAAATCTCCGCTGGGCAGTCTCGGTTACGATCGTACCGATCACTCCAGCGACGAACATTAAGATCAATACGGCTGTACCGCCCCACGGCTGCATGGCGTGATCCCTTACTGCGCGCCGATCTCTACGAGCGGCTCTCCGTCGCGAGTGAGAGTCAAGGCTGCGGCGAGTTGGCCCTGCAGCATCGTGCGCAGATAAACGTTGCTGGTATTTCCGCAGGATAGCAGAATGATCGACGGCGGCGGTCCCAACCGCGTCACAAGCTCCGCGAAATCCCGATCCTTTGTTATGAACACCGATGCCGCCGCTCGCGCTGCATCGAAGGTGCTCTTGTCCGGCGCTCGCGCCAGGCCAACGTCGCGCACTTGAATGCAGGCCTCGCCAAACTCCGAAGCAATCCACGTCGCCAGCTCCGGCGACAGATGGTTATCGAGCCAGATCGTCACTCGGCCGCGATCAGCGGATGGTCGACGCGCCGACCGGCAAACGCGAGCGCCGCCTTGATATCGTCCGCCTCTAGATCAGGCAGCTCCTTCACGATGTCCTCGTGCGAAAGCCCAGCCGCCAGCAGATCCAGCACATCGACCACGCGAATTCGCAGCCCGCGAATGCAGGGCCGACCGCCGAACTTATCAGGCTCTGAGGTGATGCGCTTGAGCAGATCGTCCATGCATGCAGCTTACCATGGACGCCTGCCGTATTGTAGGTGGCTCAGTCACTTAGGCTTCGGAGCGTCCACCCACGTTCGGCGAGCTAAAGCCTGAACAAATTCACCGCAAACGTCCGCCCCAGCGCCTTGTCCGTCTTCACGTCGAAGCTTAGCCGGTCGCCGCTGGCGAGGCCCGGGAAGCCGGCGCTTTCCACTTCGTTCGAGTGCACGGCGATATCGGCCCCTCCACCGTCAGGCGAGATGAAGCCCAGCCCGCGGCGGGCGTCGTATGACGTCACCGCGCCGTTCACGATACGGCGACCGTTGCCGCCGCTTGGCGCGGCCAAAGCAATGCGTCGATGCCGTGCACAACGCCGTTGCGGGCGTTGAGATCAGGCTTGACCAAACGCGCCGCGTTGACCCGCAAGCCGGAGCGTCCATCGATGATCACATCGCCGCCCGCCTGCATCACCGCCCGTATCCGCTTTCCGGCCAGGCGCGCGGTCGCGACTTTGCCGGCCGCAAAGTGGTAACCCAGCACGACATGCAGCAGTTCGCGATCGTCGTTGAGGAGCTTGTCGAGCGCGGCCTGAGAGAATCTCTTGAACGCTGCATCCGAGGGCGCGAACACTGTGAAGGGCCCGGCGCCTTCCAGCTTATCGAAATAGTCGCTCGATCGCAGGGCGGATGCGAAGACATGAAAACCTGCCCGGTCCGCCACGCTGACAACAGATAACGCACTCATGATGGTCTTTCTCTGATCGCGCGCCGTCTGCTGACCGCGCCCCGGTTTCATTGCGCGTTGTAGGCGTCGCGCGTCTTCACGTAGCGATCGTAGAGTTCGCGCAGGCGCGATCCCGGTTCGCCCGTAGCGCGGCCATGAAACCGCGCCAAGCCGGCTTCACGCTCTCCGAACACCGCCGCGACTTCGGCCATCCATTCTCTATCCGCGGCGGTGGCCTCTTGAAGCAATCGCAGCTTGCTCATCCGACGCTCTGCAATCTCTTGATCTCCTCCCGAAGACCTTTCTCATCGAAGACATGGCCGCTTTCGGTGTCTCTGATGCGGATGAGACGCATGCCGCGCCGCTCGAGCCCAGCGACCCAGCCAAGCGCCGCCTTTGCGTCGGGAAAGGTCGCGCTCGGCTCGAAGCGCAAACCAGCGCCGGGAGAGGAGTTCACGATGAAAGCCATCGGGTTTTCTCTTTCAAACTGTTGACGGATCGGGCGCGGCAAAGCTGGAATCCGACGAGCCGACTGCATGCTCGCCATACTTCACGACGTAGTCGGGCCCCAAAGCCTGAGCCAAGTTCTCAGCGTCGACACTCGACGTGAAAATGCCCGCCAAATGCCACGGCCTCAGACGCAGAACGCCCCAGCCTCGCTTCAGCATTTCACCAGGGATAGGCATGCACGGCTCCACGCGACATTGGCCCTCCTCTCGGACGGCGCAAAGCGGTCGTTCTCGTTGCTGATTGCCAATCCTAGCACGTTTCTCCGCGGATGTCGGATTATTCGCAGGCGCCGCCCCGCGGGCACGGATTGGACCAATTTGTGCGCGCCCTTAAGGTCGGTTCGGGCGCCCTTTCGATCAAACAATGCAATTGCCGTTCGTCGCGCCCATAAGCGATGACGCGAAGTCGATTCCTACAGGAGCGGCATATGGCGAGGTTCGTTAAGTTCATTTCGGCCTCCGATCCGAGGCTCGAAGTCCATATCAATCCGGATGAGGTCGCTGCTGTGCGAGACAGCCACGGCAAGACAATTATCCTGTTTCGCGGCATCTCAGCGACTGAGACTGTAAGTGGCTCCGTTGCGAGTGTCGTTGCTGCGTTACTGCCTCAATAGGCGAGATTTTGCTGCTAATTATTGACTTTCCGCGCAAATCCCCCCATTTGCGGGTTGTCCGTTGTGCGCGCCGAGAGGGCGTGCTCGCCCCCGCTGAACGCCCCCGTCCGATCCGCGGATGATGCCGGCACGAAGCGCCAACCAAAGCGACTCCCGCATCCGATGCGAAAGCGGCGGTCCTAAGTGAGATTGAATGACCTCTGAGAATACGGCGCCCGAAGGCGCAGAAACCACCCAAGCCCCAGCCAAAACTTTCGACGACCTCGGCCTCTCGCCTGACACCCTCCGCGCGGTCCACGAGAGCGGCTACGACACGCCGACGCCTATCCAAGCCGCCGCCATTCCCGAAGTGCTGAAGGGCCGCGACATCCTCGGCATCGCCCAGACCGGCACCGGCAAAACCGCTGCGTTCGTGCTGCCGATGATCGACATCCTCACCGCCGGCCGCGCCCGCGCGCGCATGCCGCGAACGCTCATCCTCGAGCCGACGCGCGAACTGGCGGCGCAAGTGGCCGAGGCGTTCGATAAATACGGCAAATACCAAAAGCTCACCAAAGCGCTGCTGATCGGCGGCGTCTCGTTCGGCGATCAGGACGCGCTGCTGGCGCGCGGCGTCGACGTGCTGATCGCCACGCCCGGGCGCCTGCTCGATCATTTCGAACGCGGCAAGCTCCTGCTCAACGGCGTGCAGGTGATGGTGGTCGACGAGGCCGACCGCATGCTCGACATGGGCTTCATCCCCGACATCGAGCGCATCTTCAAACTGACGCCGTTCACGCGCCAGACGCTGTTCTTCTCCGCCACCATGCCGCCGGAAATCACGCGCCTCACGCAACAATTCCTGCACAATCCCCAACGGATCGAGGTGGCCAAGCCCGCAACCGCCGCCGCCACTATCGAGCAGCGCGTCGTTCCCATCCCTAGCGGCGATCCGCGCACGCGCCGCGCGGCTTTGCGCGCGGCGATGACGAGCGCGAACGTCCGCAACGGCATTATCTTCTGTAACCGCAAGACCGACGTCGACGTCGTCGCGCTCAGCCTAAGGCGCCATGGCTTCAACGCCGCGCCCATCCACGGCGATCTCGATCAGTCGCTGCGCACCAAGACGCTCGACCGTTTCCGTTCCGGCGATCTCCAATTCCTCATCGCCAGCGATGTCGCCGCGCGCGGGCTCGACATTCCCGACGTCAGCCACGTCTTCAACTACGAACCACCGCGCCACGCCGAGGATTATGTGCATCGCATCGGCCGCACCGGCCGCGCCGGCAAACAGGGCGCGAGCCTGACGCTCGCGGCGCCGCAAGACAGGAAGAACCTGGAGGCGATTGAGAAACTCACCGGCAGGACGATCGAGAAAGCGCAAATCGAAGGCGTGCCTGTCGCCGCGCTCGGCGATCCGCGCGATTCCGGCGGGCGCGGCAGGCGCGCCGAAGAGCTGAAGCGCGAACACAGCCGCCGGCTCTCCGAGAAAAAACAGAAATACATGAAGCGCGACAACGAGCGCCCAACCGCTTCAACTGAACCCGTTGAACGTACCGAACGCAAACCCGAACCGAAACGCCCAGAGCAACCCCGCCGCGAAGAACGCCGCCCGGCGCGCGAAGACAAAGGCCCAAGCGTCCAGGGCTTCGGCGACAGCACGCCGGCGTTTCTCAAGCGAAAGCCCTAAGGCAAATCGCTGACCGTTACCTGAGGCGGCCGAACGACTGCGGTGCGCCTGGCGAGGCCGCCCGCGCAGACGGCTTCTCGGCGGTTGGCGCCGGCGGGGCCGCCGTCCGCGTAAGCGCGCGGCGGGCGTTTTCGCCGCTTGTCCTGCCCTGATCAAATGAAGCCGCAATGGCGTTCCTGAGCGGCCCTACCGCGACCATGATAGGACGCGTCCGGGAGCGCGGGAAGCGGGGATAGATGCCCCCGCTATCCATGCCGCCTCAAACGCAAGCGCTTGAAAACAAGGCGCTGCAAAGAAAACAATCCGACCCAGTTGCAGCGGTGCGATACTGCCCGCGCATGAAAACACGAACCCGCCTCCTCAACCCCCATCGCTTCGCCCAGATCGTCCGCTGGGCGCAGGCGATGCTGG
>JBQTJK010000091.1:0-25045 GCA_052387215.1 Caulobacteraceae bacterium | reverse complement strand
AAGCCGATGATTGTACAGATCTCGCTGTGGGCTTGTGACGCGCGGCCTTATCATGAGTTCCCCGGGCGCTTCTATGTTTGGGCAGTGGGCGCGGCGTGGCGGCGGGGCCATTGGCTCAATGGCCGCGCCGGTCTTTCGGGTTTGGCGGAAGTCGTGCTCAGCCTCTGTGAAAGAGCGGGCGTGCACGACGCCGACGCAAGCGCCCTGATCGGCGCCGTGAGCGGATATGTCGTCGACTCACCCGCTTCGGCGCGCGATGCGCTCGAGGCGCTGATGGCAGCGTATGATTTCATCGCCGTCGAACGCAACGGCGGCATCACATTTCTGCATCGCGGCGCCAATGCGCCGCAACCATTGGCATTGGATGAGCTGACCGCCGGCAGCACTGCTCAGACTTACGCGCAGCGCGATACGAGCGAAGCGCCGATCGAAGCGCGCGTACGCTACCTGGACGCTGCCCGCGACTATATGATTGGCGGCGTGAGCGCGCGGCGGCTCGATCGCGCCGAAGGCGGCGTGGAGACTCTGGATGCGCCGCTGGTGCTGGAGACAGAAGCCGCTGAGGGGCTGGCCCAGCGCATTCTCGCCGATCGCAGATCAGCCTCTGAGGCATTACACCTCACTGTCGGGCCGGCGCGGTTGGACTTGGATCCCGGCGACCGCTTGCTGTTCGCGGAGGGCGCGGACGTATTCGAAATCGCCCGCATCGAAGACGCTGAAGCGCGGCAACTTGAATTGCGCAGGGCTCGGCGAACCGGCGCGAGCATTGTCGATTCCGGCGAGCCGAGCGCGCCACAGCAGCCGGCGATCGCGCCGACGCCTGCCTTCTCCGTGCTGGATCTGCCGCTGCTACCGGGATCGGAAACGGATGAGCGTCCGCTCGCGGCGGTGTTCGCCTCGCCCTGGCTCGGCGATCATGACGTTTACGCAGGCGCTTCTCTCACCCGGCGCGCAACGGTCACCGCACCCGCGGCGATGGGAGAATTGCTGTGGGCATTGTGGCCAGGGCCGCTGGATCGTTGGGATAACGGCAACCGCGTTCGTATCACGCTCTATGGCGGTACGCTCGCTAGCGCGACGCGTGACGATGTGCTCAACGGCGCCAACGTGTTCGCGATCCAATCCGGGAATGAATGGGAGATCATTCAAGCCGCGAATTGCGAACTCGTGGCGGCGAACGAATACCAGCTCTCTAAACTTCTTCGCGGCCGACTCGGTTCGGCGCACGCGATGGCGGCGCCTCATCCTGTCGGCGTGCGCATCATCAAGCTGGACCAGAGCCTTGGGCGCGTGGATGTCAACACGAACGAGTGGCACGAAACCATGAACTTCGTCGCGCCGCCTGCTGGCGGGCTCGCGTCGAGCAATCGCGCAGCGAGCGCCGACATCGTTCTTCCACACGCGGCCGTCCGTCCATGGGCGCCGGCGCATCCGCGGGCGAAACGCCAAAGCAGCGGTGATGTGGCGATCAGCTGGATCCGCTGTGCGCGGCTCGGCGGCGACGGGTGGGGGCCGGGCGAACCGGCGTTCGGCGCACCGGTGGAGGCCTACGTGGTCGAGATCCTCGACGGGGGCGATGTGGCCCGGTCCGTAAAAGTTGCTGTCCCCAGCTTTCTTTATTCCATCGCCGATCAGACCGCCGATTTTGGCGCTGCGCCCGCCTCATTGCACATCCGGGTCGCACAAATCGGCGAAAGCGGCGCCCCAGGGTTGAACAACGAGTTAACCATAACATTATAGTCGAGCGGGCCAGAATGGCCGGACGCGCCTGATTCCGATTGCGGGGTCTCAAGCGCGCCGTCACTCTCCCGAGGCCGGAGCGCGTCTGACACCTTGAGCTGGGACCCTTATGCCGCCCTCGGCGTCAGCCGATCCGCCAGCGCCGACGATATTCGTCGCGCCTACCGCGCGCTTGCCAAAGAACTGCACCCGGACGTGCGCCCAGGCGACAAATCGGCAGAAGAGCGCTTCAAGCGCGCGACGGCGGCCTTCAATCTTCTCTCCGACCCCGTCACCAAACAGCGCTTCGATCGCGGCGAGATCGATGCCGATGGCAATGAGCGAATGGCGTTCAGTTCGCGTCCACGACAGAGTACACGAGCGCACGCGGGCGCAAGCGCGGGGTATGGCGGCAACGGCGCGGGCGCCGGCGCTGGCGATCCGTTCGATTTGGGCGACATCTTTTCCGATCTGTTTGGTCCAGGCTTTGGCGGCGGAGCGCGCAGCTATTCCCGCATGCGAGGGCGCGACATCCGCTTCACCCTCGATATCGATTTCATCGACGCCATCAACGGCGCGCGCCGCCGTATCTCTTTGGCCGAGGGCCGCACGCTCGATATTGCCATCCCGGCGGGAGTCGAATCCGGCCAAGTGCTCCGCCTGAAGAACCAAGGCGGCGCAGGCGTGCAAGGCGGGCCTGCAGGCGATGCGCTGGTGGAGCTGAACGTACGCCCGCACCCGTTTTTTCGCCGCGAGGGCCAGGATGTTCACATGGACTTGAGCATCTCGCTGACCGAGGCGGTAGAGGGGGCGCGCATCCAGACGCCGACGCCCAGCGGCACTGTGACGCTTACCATCCCCGCTGGGTCCAACACCGGCAAAGTCCTGAGGCTCAAGGGCAAAGGCGTCGCTGGCCATGGCGACCAGTTCGTGCGCTTACAGGTCGTGCTGCCGGATACGCCCGACGAAGACCTTCGCAAGTTCGCGAAGAAATGGCCAAAGCGGGGCTATGTGCCGCCCAGGCCGAATGGCTAAGAGATAGTGGACGTTACATTCAGCGCAGGTTCAGTGCGCGCCCCGTAAACCGGATCCGTTATGTGGGCAAAGTCTGCTCTCCTCTCCGCAATCCTTGCGACTGGCGTGCTTGCCGCGCCAGGGAGCGTGAGCTTGCAGGGCGCCGCATTTCAGCCCAATTGGCTCATGCCCGCGCAAGACCGCCGCGGCGGCGAGAACCTTCGCGATCTGCGCGAAATCGTCGCTGAGCTGCGGGCGCAATATGGTGGCGAACTCGTCAGCGCGACCCCAGTCAGCGACACGGTCTATGAGATCGTTTGGCGGGATAGGAATGGTGAGCTACATCGATTCCGCATCGACAGGCGCCGCTAGGGACGGAACGTATGCGGGTTTTGGTGGTCGAAGACGACAAGAACCTGCGGGAGCAGCTTGCTTCCGCATTGACCGATGCTGGCTACACTGTCGACACCGCCGATAACGGCGAAGAAGGCCAGTTCCTAGGCGAGACCGAGCCTTATGATCTGGCTATTCTCGATCTGGGCCTGCCGAAGGTCGATGGCCTGACGGTGCTGAAGGCTTGGCGTAAGGACGGCCGCAACATGCCGGTGCTGATCCTCTCCGCCCGCGACCGCTGGAGCGAGAAGGTTGAGGGGTTAGATCTCGGCGCCAACGACTACGTGACCAAGCCGTTCCACATGGCGGAACTGCTCGCGCGCGTACGCGCCAATGTGCGCCGGCAGACTGACCACCAATCGTCCATGCTCGAGGTCGGCGATCTGCGGCTCAACTCGGCGACGGGCCAGGTCACTGTGAACGGCGCACCGGTGAAGCTCACAGCGTATCAGTACAAGGTGCTCGATTACCTGATGCACCATGCCGGGCGCATCGTCTCGCGCACTGAGCTGACCGAGAAAATCTACAGCCAGGATCACGAGCGCGACTCGAACACAATCGAGGTGTTCATCGGCATCCTGCGACGCAAGATTGGTTCCAATCGCATCCTCACTGAGAAAGGCCTGGGTTACCGGCTCATCGATCCTGCGGAACAGCAGTGACGGCAGGGCCAGCGGGGATATTGGGCGGGTTCCGGGAGCTGATCCGGCGCTCAATGGCCGCGCGTCTGCTGACGATCGCCGCTGTCAGCGTGGTTGGGCTCGTGGCGATGGGATGGATCGCGCATGCGCAGTTCAATGCGCAATTGCTGCGCTTGCTGATCGATCCGGAAATTGAAAGCGTGGCCGACAATCTGATCGGCAATGCCGGGCCCGGCCTCCGAGGCGAAGTCGTTCTGCGCGATCTTCCCTACGATCCGCGCTACTTGCAACCGCTAAGTGGCCGCTACTTTCAGGTCGCCCATTTAACCGACGACGAGCGCGCCGAGATCCAAGTCATTTCGCCTTCTCTCTTCGACGTAGCGATGACTCTGCCGGGGGAGGTCGAGGCTGAATTGCGCGCAGCGCGTCCCGGCGATCGCGCGCGCTATTACACGATCGAGGGGCCAGATCGCAATCTGGTTCGCATCATCGCGCGCGTCGAGCGCATTCCTGATTTGGAAGGACGCTACCTGTTTGTCGTCGGCGTTGCGACCGAGGCGATGCTGGCGCCTGCCGCAAACCTGGTCGGCTGGGCGTTCGCAATCTTCGTCACATTCTGCGCTGGGATGGTGGCGGCGGTGACTATACTGCAAGTACGCATTGGGCTTGAGCCCTTGCACGAATTGCAGCGCGACATCGCGGGCGTGCGCCGCGGCGACCGTGACAAGCTCGAAGGCGATTACCCGGCCGAGCTCAAGCCAGTGACGCAGGAATTGAACGCCCTCCTCGAGCACAATCGCGAGGTTGTCGAGCGCGCCCGCCGACACGTCGGCAACCTCGCGCACGCGCTGAAGACGCCGATCGCCGTGCTGAAGAACGCCGCGGCGATCGGCAGCCCTGATCCGGTGGTGAAGCAATCGATCGAGGAGATGGAGGGCTTCGTCGAGCGCCAGCTTCGCCGAGCGCGCGTCGCCGCTCGGGCCGAAGCACGCGCCGGCGCTCAGGCTCCGACAATCGCCTACCGCACGCCGGTGTTCCAGAACCTGCAAGACCTCGTCTTCATGATGGAGCAGAAGTTCGATGCGACCAAAGCGATGGACATTTCCCTTGCGGCCGAAGGCGACGTCACCTTCCGTGGCGAGCGCGAGGACTTGCTCGAGATGGCGGCCAACCTGATCGATAACGCCTGCAAATACGGCAAGAGCCAAGTCATTGTCCGGGTGCTGCCGTCGTTCGAAAGCAACGGCCTGTTCGAGATCGTGGTCGAGGATGACGGCCCTGGCCTCTCCGACGCCGAACTCGCGCGTGCGATGCAGCGCGGTGCACGTCTCGACGAGGCAGCACCTGGCCAGGGGCTGGGGCTCTCCATCCTGAAGGAAACGGTCGAACTCTATGCCGGCGAATTGCTGTTCGAGCGAGGCGACCTGGGCGGGTTGAAGGCGCGCCTGCGGCTGCCCGCCACCGACTGACTGCCTGCGGCTTTCGCGCCGTTTGATCCATTCAACAAGCGCGCTAGACGAAGCTCGTGTGGACCTCCGTCATTGTCTTGCTCGTCGCGGCCGTCCTGGTTGCGGTGGCGGCTTCCTGGGTTTTGTGCGCCTATCGGCGCGCCGGCGCGGACGCGAAATCGGCGCGGGCTGCTTTGCTTGCCTGCGCGGCCGTCGGTGTCGTTGCGCTCACGGCCTATCTTGCAACAGGCAGGCCCGATCTGCCGGGCGCACCATACGATCAGCGGCTGCGCGAGCTTAAGCAGCGGCCGCTCTCCACTTACACAATCGATGAAGCGCTGGCCGTGCTGGCGGAAGGCGCAAGAGAACATCCCGGCGACCCCGCGCCGCACGTGTTTTCCGGTCAGCTTTTGCTTTCCAACGGCCGTCCGCAGGAAGCCGCGCGCGCGTTTGAGGCGGCGCTGCGGCGCGACCCGCGCCGAGGCGCCGCGCTGCTGGGTCTCGGCGAAGCGCTGACGGCATCGGAGGGCCGTTTCACACCTGAGGCGCTGGCGTTGTTTGCGCAAGCGGGTGAGTTGACCAACGACCCTATGCCATGGGCGTATCAGGCGATGGCCGCTAGGCAGGCTGGCCGCGCCGAAGACGCGCGGCGCTTCTGGGGCGAGGCGCTTGCGCGTATGGAGATCGATCATCCGTTGCGTGCAACAGCCCAACGCTTGAGCGGCCCAGCGGGGCGATAAGGCGCACTGGTTTTAACGCTGGGCCGCGGGCATGGTCCGCGCCGCGAAGGAGCGACACGTGCGTCGGCGGAACCAGCGTCTGATGGTCATTGGCGTTGTCGGCGCGGTGCTCGTGCTGGCGGCCGCGCTGACATTCGCGGGCTTGCGCGATTCCGTCGTCTATTTTTTTTCGCCCTCCGAACTCGCCGAGAAGGCGGCGCCTGGTCAACGCGTCCGCCTCGGCGGCCTGGTCGTTGAAGGCACCCTACGCCGGGAAGCTGGCGTGAACACGTTTGCGGTCACCGATGGCGCGGTGCAGATCGAAGTGCGCTACGAGGGCTTGCTGCCCGATCTCTTTCGCGAGGGCCAGGGCGTGGTGTGCGAGGGCCGCTGGATGCCGGGCGAGGCTTTCGTCGCCGATCGCGTGCTGGCCAAGCACGATGAGAATTACATGCCGCGCGAGGTTGCTGAAGCACTGAAACAGCGCGGCGAGTGGAAAGGCGACGCTGCGCCATGATCGCTGAGATCGGGGGGTTCGCCGCCGCGCTCGCGCTGGCGCTGTCGCTGGCGCAAGGATTGCTCGGACTACTAGTCCCCGATCGCGAACCTCGCGCGGTGGCCGCGTCCGCCGTGGCGCAAGCGGCGGCGATGTCATGCATCGTCGCGTTCGGGTGCTTGATCGCGCTGTTCATGCAGTCCGATTTCAGCGTCGCTGTGGTTGCCGCAAATTCTCACATCGACAAACCGCTAATCTACAAGATCGCCGGCGCCTGGGGAAACCACGAAGGCTCGATGCTGCTATGGTGCCTCGTCTCGGCGTTGTTCGGCGCCATTCTCGCTTCGACGCGTGGTGGGCAGAGTCTCGGCCTCTGGTCGCGCGCGATCGGGGTTCAGGGTTTAGTGACCGCGGGCGCACTCGCGTACACGCTGTTTCTCTCCAACCCGTTCGCGCGGCTCGATCCGGCGCCGATGATTGGATCCGGCCTCAATCCTCTCCTGCAAGACCCCGCGCTCGCAGTGCATCCGCCGCTTCTGTATCTCGGTTATGTCGGCATGAGCGTGCCGTTTTCGCTGGCGATCGCGGCGCTGCTCGAAGGCCGTGCCGATCAGGCCTGGGCGCGTGCGCTACGGCCATGGACGCTCATCGCCTGGACCAGCCTCACCCTGGGCATCGGCCTGGGATCATACTGGGCCTATTACGAACTCGGCTGGGGCGGCTGGTGGTTCTGGGATCCGGTCGAGAACGCGAGTTTCATGCCGTGGCTTGTTGCGGCGGCGCTGGTGCATTCCGCCATTGTCGCCGAGCGGCGCGGCTCGCTCGCAAGTTGGACCATTCTCCTCGCCATCATGGGTTTTGGGCTGGCGCTGCTCGGAACGTTCCTGGTGCGCTCCGGCGTGCTGACCTCCGTGCACGCGTTCGCTGTCGATCCGCAGCGCGGCATTGCTGTGCTGGTGCTGCTCGGCCTGGCGCTCGGCGGAGGCTTTGGTCTTTACGCCTGGCGCGCGCCGAAACTGTCGCAGCCTGCGGGCTTCGCCGCGTTGAGCCGCGAGAGCATGCTGGTGTGGAACAATTTCGGTCTCGCCGTCGCCGCCGGCGTCGTGCTGATCGGCACGCTCTATCCGCTGCTGGTCGAAGCCGCGGGCGGGGGATTGATCTCGGTCGGCCCGCCATTCTTCAACATGACCGTCGCGCCATTGCTGGCGGTGCTGTTCCTGCTGTTGCCGCTCGGCCCGATGTTGACCTGGCGCATCGGCGACATACGCGGCGCGCTGCTGAAATTGGCGCCGGCGATCGCGCTCGCTCTATCGACCTTGGCCGTCGCATTGTTCGTCACGCACTGGCGCGCTGCGCCGGCGCTGGGCCTGATGCTCGGCGTGTGGCTGATTGCCGGGGGGCTCATCTACTTCTGGGTGCGCCTGCAGCGCGGCGAGGGCAGACTATTGGCCAAGCTGGCAATCCTGCCGCTTGCAGTGTGGTCAATGAGCCTCGCGCACATCGGCGCGGGCGTGCTGACGCTTGGCGCGGTTGCGGAAACCGCGTTCAGGACCGAGCGCGCCGTGGCGCTCGCGCCCGGCGATGGAGTGACGTTTGCGGGCAGACGCGTCGCGCTCGTCGAGATCGGCGAAGTCGAAGGACCGAATTATTCCGCCATCCGCGCCAACTTCCGCGTTGATGATGCGAACGGGGCGCGCGCGGTGTCCGCCGAGCGCCGCCAGTTCAACACATCGCCGATGCCTACGACCGAGGTCGGCATCTTGAGCGGCTTTGACGGCGATCTCTATCTCGCGCTCGGCGAGCCGGTGCGCGATGGCGGCGGCGCCTGGACGATCAGGCTCTATCACAATCCACTGGTGCAGTTCATTTTCCTTGGCGTGGTGATGATGGCGCTCGGCGGCGCCTTGAGCTTGCTCGCGCTGGGGCGCAGACGGAAAACGGCGCCATGAACCTCGCCGCGCTCTTCCTGGCCGCGGTGGCTCCGGCCGTGCTTGCAGACCCAGCGCAGGAAGCGCGCGCGCAGGCGCTCGAGCGCGAGATACGTTGCGTGCAGTGCGAGAACGAGCCGATCGCGCAATCCACCGCCGACATCGCCGCCGATATGCGCACGCTCGTGCGCGAACGCGTCGCGGCCGGCGACAGCGACGCAGAGATCCGCGGCTTCTTCCGCGAGCGCTACGGTGATTTCGTCCTCTTCCGGCCGCCGCTGGACGCCCGCACGTGGGCGCTCTGGGCAGCGCCGTTTCTCCTCATCGGGGCAGGACTTGCCGCGGTTTTCAGCGCCAGACGACGGCCAGGCGCCGCAGCAGTGGAGATCGAGCCGGAAGAAGGCGAGCGGTAAACGTCGTACGAACCACGCTGCTCGTCGCGCAAGTTGCTGTTTGTCCTAAAAAAGCCGCTGGGTTCTGCCCCAATCCATCGCAACTTCGCCCAAAACGGCTCTTAACCGACGCTCCCAAGCGCCTAACTAGGTCTTGAAACAAAGTCGGGCTAGCCTCCTAATCGCAGCGTCCTCCCAAGGGTTCAAATTTCATGACTGAAGTCGTCTCGCCAAAGTTCCTCCGCCGCACTTTGATCGCAGGCGCCGCCGCCCTGGCGCTGTTCGCCGGGTTCGCTGCGCCGACCCTGCTGTCGGCCACCGCCCAAGAGATAAATCCGAGCGCAGTCGCCCCGCCGTCAGGCGCACCGATGAGCTTCGCCAACCTGATCGAGCGTGTCCGCCCCGCGGTCGTGTCGATCTCCGTGCGCCAGCGCCCGGATGCCGTGCAAGCGCCGGTGATTGAGGGGCTCCCGCCCGGCTTCGAGGAATTCTTCCGCGGCCGTCCTGGCCGTCCAGGCCCCGCGCCCACCTCGCTGGGCTCGGGCTTCTTCATCGATGACGACGGCACCATCGTCACCAATCATCACGTCATCGAAGGCGCCGAAGAAATCACAGTCCGCACCAGCGACGGGCGCGACCACCAAGCCGATCTCATCGGCTCGGACGAAGCGACCGACATTGCGGTCATCCGCGTGCGCGGCGGCGGCCGGTTTCCCTATGTGACGTTCGACGATGCGAGCCATGTCCGCGTGGGCGATTGGGTCGTCGCGGTCGGCAACCCGTTCGGTCTCGACGGCACGGCCACCGCAGGCATCGTCTCGGCCATGGGCCGCACCGACGCCGGCTCGTCCGCTTACGTTGACTACTTGCAGATCGACGCGCCGATCAACCGAGGGAACTCCGGCGGCCCGACGTTCGACCTCAACGGCAACGTCATCGGCGTCAACAGCGCGATCTTCTCCCCGACCGGCGGCAATGTCGGTATCGGCTTTGCTATTCCGGCCAACACCGCCAACGGCATCGTGCAGCAACTGCTTCATGGCGGGCGGGTCACGCGCGGCTGGATCGGCGTTTCGATCCAACCGCTGGATGAAGACATCGCGCGCAGCCTGGGCCTTGAAGAAGCGCGCGGCGCCCTCGTCGCCACCGTGACGCCGGACGGCCCGGCGGCGCGTGCGGGCATCCAGCAGGGCGACGTGATTCTGTCGTTCAACGGCGACCGCATTGAGAACAGCCGCGATCTGACCCAACGCGTCGGCGCCACGGCGATCGGCTCGACCTCGCGCGTCGAAGTTTTGCGCAACGGCCAGCGCCGCGCGCTGAACATGCGGCTTGGGGAGCGTCCGCCCGAACAACAGTTGGCCTCGGCCAACACTCCGCCGAACGCCACGCCAGAGCCCGAGCAAGAACAGGGTGGCGGCGTTGCGCAAAGTTCGCTCGGCGTTTCGGTGCGCCCGCTCACGGCCGAGGACCGCACGCGCTACTCGCTGCGCGCCAACGAAACCGGCCTCGTCATCACTTCGGTCGAGCCCACGAGCGATGCCGCGCAGAAAGGCATCCGCCCGGGCGACGTGATCATGCAAGCAGGCGGGCGCGCCATTCGCACGCCGGCCGAACTGACTGCCGCGGTGGACGCCGCGCGCCGCGCCAACCGTCCGCTCTTGCTGCAGGTCAGCAATCGTGCGGGCCGTGGGTTCGTCGCCGTCGATGTCGGTGGCCAATGAGGAGGGACGCGATGCGGGTGTTGCTGGTGGAGGACGACGCCGACATGGCCGAGAGCCTGAAGGCTTCGCTCACGGCCGACGACCATGAAGTCGAAGTCGCGGGCGACGGCGAACTGGGCCAGTCCATGGCGGCCAGCGGGGGATATGACGTCATCGTCTTGGACCGCATGCTGCCGAAGAAACTTGGCGTTTCAGTTGTGCGGGAACTCCGTGACCAGGGCGTGTCCACTCCGGTGCTGATCCTCTCGGCGCTGCACGATGAAGATCACCGCGTCGAAGGCCTCAACGCCGGCGCCAACGACTATCTCGGCAAGCCATTCTCAACCCGTGAACTGCTGGCGCGCGTCCGCGCGCTCTGGAACGGTCGCGACCGCGAGCCGCAAACGCGTCTGCAAGTCGGGGACCTGGAAATGGATCTGCTGGCACGCACGGTGAAGCGCGGCGGCAAAAAGCTCGACCTGCAGCCGCGCGAGTTCCGGCTGCTTGAGTATCTGATGCGCCATGCCGGCCAGACCGTGACGCGCAAGATGCTGCTTGAGAACGTGTGGGACTATCATTTCGACCCGCAAACGAATGTGATCGACGTGCACATCTCGCGCCTGCGTTCGAAAATCGACCGTGATTTCGCGCAGTCCCTTTTGCACACGGTGAGAGGTTCGGGTTATCGACTGGAGGCATGAGGCCTAGCCTCTCGCTCCTTCGAACCACGACGTTCCGGCTTGCGCTCGCGCAGGCCGGCATCGTGTTCGTCTTTGTCCTGGCGCTGCTTGCCTACGTCTATTTGGCCACCGTTGGTCAGCTTAACGCTGACGCCGATCTCCTCGCGGACCAGGAGTATGCTGCCCTCGACCGCGCCTACGCTGAAGGCGGCATTCGCAGGCTGAACCAAGAGGTCGTCGAACGCGCGGCGCGACAGGGGCCGCTCTTGTATGTGCTCGCGGAGAGCAACGGCACCGTCATCACCGGCGATTTCCAGCAACTGCCGGCGACGCCAACAGGGCAGGCCGAACGCGTCGACTTCAACTTTGAACGCGTAGATGAGGACGGCGCTGCGGTGCGCGGCCGCGCCCGCGGCCAGATCGGGCGTCTGCTGAACGGACCGATCCTGCTCGTCGTGCGCGATCTAGGCGATAGCGCTTTGATCTCCGGGCGCATCACCAGCGTATTGTGGAGCGTCGCCTTCATCGGCGTTGTGCTTTCTATTGCCAGCGGCTTGATCGGTTCATGGCTGGCGACGCGCCGCGTCGAGGCGCTTTCCGCCACTGCGCGCGAAGTCGTGAGCGGTGATCTCAGTAGCCGCGCGCCAGTGCGCGGCGAGAACGATGAGTTCGACGCGCTCGCCGTCGCCATCAACGCGATGCTCGACCGGCTGCAGCATCTGATGCAGGTGTCGCGCACCGCCGGTGACGCCATCGCCCACGATTTGCGTTCGCCGCTCACCCGCTTTCGCCAAAAACTCGAAGCCGCGCTCGAAAACCCGCCCAATTCGGAGGCGGACCGCGAAGCGTTGCGCACGGCCCTCGATGAAGCCGACAGCGTGCTCGACACCTTTGCGGCGGTGCTGAAGCTCGCGCGCGTCGAAGGGAACGTCACCTGGCGCTTCGAGCGCGTGAACGCCACCAGCGTCTTGCGTGAGTTGGTGGATTTCTACGAGCCCGCTGCCGAAGAGCAAAACCGCTCACTCAAGGGCGAAGTCGAAGACGGCCTCTATATTCATGGCGAACCTGGTCTCTTCACTCAGGCGGTATCGAACCTGATCGAGAACGCGCTGAAATACACATATGTTAGCGGCCACGTGGAAGTGCGCGCGGTGCGACGCGCCGATGGACGTATTGAGATCGCCGTGTCCGACGACGGTCCGGGCATCGTGCCGCAGGATCGCGATCGCGTTTTGGAACGCTTCGTGCGCTTGGAAGGCGCTCGATCGACGCCCGGCGCGGGCTTAGGCTTGAGCCTCGTCGCTGCCGTCGCACGCTTGCACAAAGGCGGCTTGCATCTGCGTGATGGACTCGGCGGCCCAGGCGAGCGCAAGGGGCTTGGCGCCGTGCTCGTCCTTCCAGCCATGAGTGCGCACTGATGCACGCGGTGCGTTCAGCCCTCTCAAACGAGTCTGCGCCGCAATCGTTCGCGGGGTCGGCTTGGGAGCAGGCCGCCGCGGCTGCCGTATCGCACACGCCATATTTGCGTAGATTGATGAGCCGCCGCCCGGAGCTTGTTCAGGGCGTAGACGATATGTGGGCCGATCGCTTGCTGGCTGAAGCGATTGCCTCAGCGAACGCAATCGCCCAGGATCGGCCACCGCTCGAAGAGGCAATGCGCACGCTGCGCCGCGCCAAAGACGCCGTGCACTTGGCGACGGCGCTTGCCGATCTCGCGCGCGCCTGGCCACTCGCGCACGTCACCTGGGCCCTCACGGAGTTCGCCGACGCGAGCCTGCGGGCTGCGATTGCATTGGCAGCCAACGAAAGCGCAAAGCGGGGTGACATCGTCGCCGGCGCGGCGGAGATGGCGCACGGCCCTGCGCCTGGCGTGGCGCTGATCGCCATGGGCAAGATGGGCGCGAGCGAGCTCAACTATTCCAGCGACATAGATTTTTCCGTCTTTTTCGATGCCGAACGGCTCGCCGCCGCCGGCGCGCGCGAGCCGCGCGTCACTGCGGTGCGGCTGGTAGCGCCGCTCGTGCGCGCCCTCGAAGAGGTGACTCCGGACGGTTATGTCTTCCGGACCGATTTGCGTCTGCGCCCTGATCCTGGATCGACACCGGTCGCGGTCTCGATCGCGTCGGCCGAGCATTATTATCAGACCCTTGGGCAGAACTGGGAGCGGGCGGCGTTCATCAAGGCGCGCGCCGTGGCCGGCGATGTCGAAGCGGGCACGGCGTTTCTCGCCTCGCTTGTCCCATTCATCTGGCGCAAGCACCTCGACTTTGCAGCCGTGCAGGATGTGCATTCGATCAAGCGTCAGATTCTTTCCGCGCACAAGAGCGCCGAACTTGGCGATCCGGTGTTCGATGTGAAGCTGGGCCGCGGCGGCATCCGCGACATCGAGCTGTTCGCGCAGACACAGCAGCTCATTCTGGGCGGTCGCAACCGCAAACTGCGCTCGCAAAGCACGGTGGGCGCGCTGGAGGCGCTGGCGGAAGCTGGCGCCATTTCGCGCGAGGCCTCCGGTGCGCTGCAGGAAGCCTATGTGTTCTATCGTGAGGTCGAGCACCGGATACAGATGCTCGAAGATGCGCAAACCCATCGCGTCCCTGCAGATCCCGAAACGCGTACGCACGTCGCTGCTCTGGCCGGCTTTGACACGCTGGAGGAGTTCGACGCGGCTTTGATTAAGCGCCGGCGCATCGTGGCCGACATCGATCACCAATTGTTCGGCGGCGAGAAGAGCCTCGCCGATCCGATGGGGAGTCTCATCTTTACCGGCGTCGAAGATCATCCCGAAACGCTCAACACCATTTCCAAGCTTGGCTTTGCCGATCCGGTTGCGGTGAGCCAAACCATTCGCGGCTGGCACCATGGTCGCGTCCGCGCCATGCGTTCCGAACGCGCGCGCGAACTGTTGACGCGCCTCACCCCGAAACTGCTGCGCGCCTTTTCCAACGCCGGCGATCCTGACCAAAGCTTCGCGCGCTTCTCATCTTTTTTCAGCGGCCTCACCGCCGGCGTGCAGGTGCTGGCGCTGTTGGATGCGCGGCCAGTTTTTCTTGACTTGCTCGCCCGCTTGCTGGCTGTCGCGCCTCGGCTGGCTGACAAGCTCGCGCGGCGCCCAGCCTTGCTGGATGCGCTCATCGAGCCCCGCTTTGCTGCGCCGTTGGCGGAAGATGTGCCAGGCGTGCGCGTGACCGAGTTGCGCGACCGCTCGGCCGACGCCGACACGTTCGAGGCCAAGTTGAACGCTGCGCGGCGGTTCCATCGCGAAGAGGCCTTCCGCATCGCCGTCCAGATATTAGAGCAATCGGCGACTGCAGAGCAGGCCGGCGCGGCATACGCTGATCTCGCCGAGAGTTGCGTGACAACGATGGCGGATGCGGCGCTGATCGAAACCGAACGCCAATACGGCGCGCAACCCGGCGCGTTCACGGTGGCCGCGCTAGGCAAGTTCGGCGGGCGAGAGTTGGCGGAGGACTCCGATCTCGATCTCATGCTGGTTTACGACGCGCCGCCCGATCGCGACGGAGCTTTACCAGCCGCAGATTTCTATACGCGTCTGACGCAACGTCTGATCAGCGCGCTTTCGGCGCCGACCGAAGAGGGCGCGCTCTACGAGATCGACACGAAGCTTCGACCCTCAGGCTCCAAAGGGCCGGTCGCGGTCCGGCTGTCATCATTCGAGCGCTACTATTCTGGCGAGGCTTGGACTTGGGAGATGCAAGCATTGACGCGACTGCGGCCGGTGGCTGGCGATGCGGCGTTGGGCGAACGTGCCTTGGCGACGGCGCGCGCGGCGGTCGCGCGCCCGCGTGACGCCGCAAAGACATTGGCGGAAGTCGCGGACATGCGCGCGCTGATGGATCGCGAGCGCCCCAGCCGCAGCATTTGGGACCTGAAACTCGCGCCGGGCGGCTTTGTCGACATCGAGTTTGCCGCCCAGGCTCTGCAGCTGACCTCAGCGGCGCACGCGCCGGGGGTCATTGAGGCGAACACTGGGGAAGCCTTGGCGAAATTGGAGAGTGGGGGCCTGCTGGCGGCTGACGCGGCAGCGCGCCTATCCGCCGCGTGGCGGCTGCTGAGTTCGCTGCAGCAGACGCTGCGCATCTGCGTCTCTGGCGAATTCAGTCTGAACACGGCGCCGCAGCCGCTGATCGGCCGGCTGGCCGCAATCGCCGGCGTTTCGGGCGGCCAGGAGTTGGAAACCATGCTCCGCGCGACCCAGGCGGCGGTTCGGGCTGACTTTCTGCAGATCGTTGGGCCCGGCGGCGACGGAACAGGCGCGCGCGCCCGTTGAAGGTCAAACATCGGAGCAAAGCATGAGATTGGCTTGGGTTGCGGTTGCGGCGAGCCTGTGGGCTCAGCCCGCGCCCGCACAGCAAGGCTTGCAGTTGCTGCAAGCGATGGATGCAAACAGCGATGGATCCATCACGCGCGCCGAAGCGGAAGCGGCGCGTGTAGTGATGTTCGATCGGCTTGACGCCGACGACGATGAATACCTGTCCGAGATCGAGCGCGCCGCCGCGAACGGCCAGGGCGCCGTGCGCAGAGGCCTCGGCGCTGCGGACGCAAACAGTGACGGCCGCATCAGCCGCGCGGAAATGATGAATCTTCCCTATCGTGGGTTTGACCGGCTGGACCGCAACGACGACGATGTGATCTCCGCCGAAGAAGGCGAGGCGGTGCGCAACTTGATGCAGGGCCGTTCATAGCCAGGACGAGGAGGACGCGCGGCGCATGTTTGATCCGGACGCTGAGCTCGTCCGGACCGCGGGGGCGGGCGACGCCCGGGCCGCGGAGGCGCTCGTGCGCCGGCATTTGCCCAAGATGGTCGGCCTCGCGCGCCGGATGTTGAGCGATGCGAGCGAAGCCGAAGATGTGGCGCAGGAGGTGTTCCTCCGCGTCTGGCGCGAGGCGCCTCGCTGGCGGCCGGGAGCGGCCAAGTTCGAGACGTGGATGCATCGCGTCGCGCTCAATCTTTGCTACGACCGTCTGCGCCGCCGTCGCGAGAAGGCGGATCCCGATGCGGGCCTGAACGTTGCGGATTCAGCGCCTCTCGCCAGCGACGAATGGCTGTCGCGCCAACGCGCCGCCAAGGTACACGCGGCGCTAGCGGCGCTGCCGGAGCGCCAGCGCGCGGCGATTGCGTTGGTGCACTTCGATGAAATGAGCAACATTGCCGCGGCGGAAATACTCGAGATCAGCGTTGAAGCTCTTGAGTCGCTTCTGGCGCGCGGACGGCGCGCGCTGAAGGCCGCCCTGTCGGATGTGGCGCAGGACTTGATGGGCGGCGCCGACGGCGCCCCGCACGTGTGACGAGGAAGGATTGGCCTATGAACCGGGAGCGGTTCGATCATCTGTTGGAAGCCTACGGCGCGGACTTCCGCCGCTGGCCGGCCGACGAGCGCGGGTCGGCGGCGATCTATGCGGCGCAGAACCCCGACGCCGCGGCGGCGATTGCGCAGGCGCGCACGCTCGATGAAACCCTTGATCTAGCGCGCGAGGCGGCGCTCTCGGCTGACCTCGCGGCGCGTATTCTCGCGAAGGCGCCGCGGCCGCAGCCGGCCACGTTTGATCGACGCGCCATGATTGCATTGGCCGCGTGCGCGGTGTTTGGCGTGGTGCTCGGCTATGGCGGCGGATTGCTGGCGCCGCCGCCGGTGGAGGACGAGGCATACTTCACCATGGCCTTCGAGGCGCCGTTCGCGTTTGGGGATGAAGGATGAGCGATCAATCCCGTTTCCCTTGGCGCACGCTGCTGTTCATCTCGCTTGCGCTGAACCTGCTGTTCATCGGCGCAGTTGCGGGCGCGGCGGGGGCAGGCGTCAGAATCGAACGCGAGGCCAGCCGCGCCGCCGTCGTCGAGCGCATGCCAGGCCCCCGCGCTTTCCTGCGCGCGTTGCCGCCGGAGACGCGCGCCATCATGCGGCGCGAATTAGCCGACAGCTGGGACGGGTCACGCGAAGCGCGCCGAACGGCGCTCCAGGCCCGTCGCGACGCGTTCGCCGCGGCTGCGACTGAGCCCTATGACGCCGCGCGCGTGCGCGCTGCGTTCGAGCGGCTGCGCGCAGCAGATCAGGCGGCGATTGCAGTGTTCCACGACAATGTGGTCGAAGCGTTCGGCGAGCTTTCCCCTGAACAGCGCCGGGAAGCGCTGGATGCGCTGCGCAACGCAGCGCCGGCGTCGCGCCAGAGGACGCTGGCGCCCGACGAAGAGGCGGCGATGCCAGGCGCGGAACTGACGCCGGAGGAAAGGCAGACGCTGCAGCAGCGGCGCCAAGAGCGCAGAGAACGCTGGCGCGCGCGTCGCGAAGAGCGCCTGCGGCAACAGCAGCAGCAGCCCGCGCCCTGAATCTCACTCCGCTGCGGTGGCTTCCGGCTCGCGGCGGCCGCCGAATGAGCGCGGCAGCGTGATTGTCACGATCGTGCCGCGGCCGACCTCGCTCTGAATGGAAAGCCTGCCGCCGTGCATTTCTGCGAGGGATTTGGTGAGCGCAAGGCCCAAGCCCGTGCCGTGGTTGTTGCGGGTGAGTTCTTCCTCGATTTGCTCGAACGGGCGCGCCAGCCGCGGCAAGTGCTCCGGGGGTATGCCGCAGCCGGTATCGACCACGCGCATCGTCAACGCGTTCGGCCCGCCGCGCGCATGCACCATGATCGCGCCCTGATCGGTGAACTTCACCGCGTTGGACAACAGGTTCAGCAGAATCTGCTTCACCGCGCGGTGATCCGCCTCGATCTCCGGCAAATCATCGGCATCGACGACGATTGAGAGTCCCTTCTCTTCGGCCTTGCGCTTGGTCAGCCGCACGGCTTGCTCGATCGCCACCATGGGATCGAGCGGCCGCGGCGTCAGCGTCAGTTTGTTGGCCTCGATCTTAGCCATGTCGAGTATGTCGTTGATCAGATCGAGCAGGTGATTGCCGCTGTCGAAAATATCGCTGGCGTACTGCTTGTATTGCGGGTTGGCGAGCGGACCGAACAGCTCCTTCGCCATGATTTCGGAGAAGCCGATCACGGCGTTGAGGGGCGTCCGCAATTCGTGGCTCATATTGGCCAGGAAAGTCGATTTGGCGCGGCTCGCCTCTTCGGCCTTCTGCCGCTCCTCGTGCGCCTCTCTCGCCAGCGCCTTGATCTTGTATTCCTGCATTTCGGCGCGGCTCAAGGCATCGGACAAGCGCCGCTCGTTGCGCGCCAGCTCTTCTTCCTTGCGCTTCAGAGGCGTGATGTCGACGCCAACAGTGATGACGCCGCCGTCCGCGGCGCGACGCTCGACGATGTGTAGCCATTCTCCGGTCTGAAGTTCGATCACGCGGACGTCCGGATTAGCCGGATCGTGCTTCTCGCGCCGGATGCCCGGCGTCGCCGCCGCCGCGATCGCCTCATAGGACGCGCGCATGCGCAGGATCTCCGGGCCGAGGTTGAAGGCCTTGGCGAAGCTCTGATTCCAGAGCAGCAGCCGCTTGCGCGCGTCCCACAGCGCGAATGGACCGGAGAAGTTGTCGATCGCGGCGCGCAGTTGTTGTTCGAGCCGTGACACGCGCGCCTCGGCTTCGTGCCGTTGCGTGGCGTCGATAACAGTACCGAATACGCGTGTCTCGCTGCGGCCGCCGGCGCTCTCCACCGCCGCGCCTCGCGCTTCGATCCAGCCCATTCCGCCACCGCGTACGACGCGGAAACGGGCGTCGAGCATGCCGGACTGGCGCGCGCGGCGGAACTCTTCTTCAACGCCAAAGCGATCTTCGGCCACGATCAGTTCCAAGAGTTCGCGCAGGCCAAGCGTATCGCGCGGTGCGCCAAGGAGGCGCGCGGCGCGCTCGGAGAGCTGCACTTCGTCCGCCGCCGGGCGCCATTCGAGCACGCCGACCTTTGCGCCGTCGGCGGCGATCGAGAAGTGGGTTTCGGCGCGCTGCGCCTCCGCCGCGAACATGCGCGCGCGCTGTGCATTCTGGCGCATCAGTAGATAAAGCACGGCCATCGCTGCGAGCGGCGCGGCCGCGACCAGCGCGAAGCGAAGGAATGCCGCGAGCCAAAGATTGAGAGCGCCGGGCGCTGGCGCCGCGGCCATGACGCTAAGCTCGCCGATTTGGGCGTTGGATTCCGTGGCAACCCACGTTTCCCCACCCCCGTCGCGGATCAATGCACCGGAATTGCCGCGGCGGGCGGCGGTGAGCACCTGCTGCTGGGCGCGCACGCCAGCGCGTTGCAATGCCGGCGACGCATAGAGAATACGGCCTTCGCGCGACGCGATCAGCACGCGCGCGTTTGCGTCAAGTTCCGGCAACAGCAACGCCGGGTCGATGACGGTGACGACTGCGTGGCCGCCAAGATCGCGCACGATCACCGGCGCGGTCGGCAGTTCGCCCATGTCCGGTGCGCCGATCCAAACCTCAGTCGCGCTAGCCGCACGCAGCGCCGCAGCGATAAGCGGGGTCTGTTCGGGGTCCGTAACCGCTTCGATTGCGCCCGCGCTGTTGACGACAGCCGCCGCGGTCGCTGGCTGCGCGGCGGCCGCTGCGTTGGCGATCGAAGCCGGCGCCGTCACAGCGCGCGTACGTGCGAGGTCGGCAACGCCTGCGGTTGCGCCCAACGCGATGGCGAGGTTCGTGTTGACGCGTTCCGCGATCAGTCCGGCGGCCGAAGCTTGTGCTGCAATGATCGTGTCGGCCGCGTCGTCGTGGTGGCTTTTGATCTGCGCTGCGATCGCCGCGAAGAAGGCGGCGACGAACACCAGCACCAGCGCCAAGAAGGCCCGGTTGCCCTTGTCCGGCGTCCCGCCCCCGGGCGCCTCATAGGTGTTATCGTTCGACACAAGTATTCCCCGGCCGCCCCGAATCGCCGTTCGGAATCCTGAAGCGTTCGAATTGTAACGGTTGGGTAAACGCCCTGTCGATGTGCGCGCTGAGGACTACTCCCAACGCGCGCTAGGTGTCTCCCGAACGCCCTGGCTGTTACTACGCGAGCGTTCGCTCGACCATTTCCCGTGTGTTCTTCGACAATTGCGGCAGCGACGCTAGATGTTCCAAGGCCGCGCGTGCGTCCGCCTGACGCTCGGAATCGAATCGCCTCCACGATTCAAACGGTGTCAAGAGGCGCGCGGCGAGGGCAGGGTTCAACGGATCAATGACTTCGGCGAGCGAGGCGAGGAAGCGATAGCCGTCGCCGCTAGCAGCATGAAATGCGCGTGGGTTGCGCATCGCGAAGGCCGCCGCGAGCGAACGCACACGGTTGGGGTTCTTGAGGTTGAAGTCTGCATGCGTCCGCAGCCGCTCCACGCGCTCGAGCGTATCGGCGCGTGGCGAGGATGCTTGCACCGCGAACCATTTGTCGATGACGAGCGGATTGGCCTTCCATCGCTCGTAGAACTTGCCAAGAGCGTCGTCGAACGCCGGGCCCTCCGCGGCGCCCAATGCTTCGAGTGCGGCGACCGCCTCGGTCATGCTTTGCGCGTTGTCATAGGCGTCAACCAGTACTTGGCTTGGCCCAAGCGAGGAAAGCAGATCGAGCGCGGCGCTTTTGAGTGCGCGACGGCCTGCAGCGTCAGCCGCTGGCGAGAACGGAACCTCGCCTTTGGCCCGCGCAATTGGTTCGAGGCGCTCGCGAAGCGCCTTCGCGATGGCGCGGCGCAACTCTTCGCGCGCCTGGAACAGGTGCTCTGGATCAGGTGATTTCGAGGCGAGGATCAGTTCGCTGAGATCCGGCAGCCGCAACGCCAGCGCGGCGAAGGCAGGGTCTTCCTGCGCGCGGTCGAGTTCGCGTCCTAGTGCGTTGGTGAGCGCCTGAACGGAAGCGCCGGTTTCACCAAGCATGATCGCGCGCGCCAGCGTCTGACCGGCTTCCCAGCGCGTGAAAGGGTCAGGGTCATGCGCCATTTGCGCGATGCGCGCCCCGGGCGTGAGATCATCGTCCAGTGTCACCGGCGCCGAGAAACCGCGCAGCACGGCCACGATCGGCGGTTCCAGCACATCGCTGAAGCGCAGGGAGGCCCGCGCGTCCTCGAGCACAATCCGGTGTTCCGTGCGCGAGATCGTATCGCCATCGAGCTTGGAGGCGATGATCGCGCCGTCCGGGCTGATAAAGCCAATCTGGAGGGGAATCGGCGCAGGCAGTTTGTGCGGTTGCCCCGGCGTCGCTGAGAGGCGCTGCGACACCTCCAGCTGATAGGTGCGCGCCGCCGCGTCGTACTCACCGCGGACCTTGAGCGCCGGCGTGCCAGCCTGCTCGTACCAGCGCATGAACGCAGCGAGGTTCTTGCCGGAGGCATCCTCGAAGCAGCCTATAAAATCCTCGACCGTCGACGCTGTGCCGTCGCGGCGCTCGAAATAGAGCTGCATACCGCGCTTGAAAGCGCCCTCGCCGATGAGCCGCTTCAGCATGCGGATCACTTCGCCGCCCTTTTCGTAGACGGTGGCGGTGTAGAAGTTGTCGATCTTCTGATAGCTCGCCGGCCGGACTGGATGCGCGAGCGGGCCGGCGTCCTCACCGAATTGCCGCGCGCGTAGGCGCTTCACGTCCTTGATCCGCTGTACCGCGCGCGAGCGCTGATCGGCGGAGAATTCCTGTTCGCGATAGACGGTGAGGCCTTCCTTCAAGCAGAGCTGGAACCAGTCGCGGCAGGTGATGCGGTTGCCGGTCCAGTTGTGGAAGTACTCGTGACCGACGACGGCTTCGATGGCTTCGAAGTCCGCGTCCGTCGCCGTCTCGGCGTCCGCCAGGATCAGCGATGAGTTGAAGATGTTGAGGCCCTTGTTCTCCATCGCGCCAAAATTGAAGTCGCGCACCGCGACGATATTGAAGACGTCGAGATCGTATTCACGCTGAAACGTGTCCTCATCCCATTTCATCGCGCGCTTGAGCGCATCCATTGCGTAGTGCGCGCGCGGCGCATCGCCCGGATCGACACAGATGCCAAGCTTCACCTTGCGCCCACTCTTGGTGACGAACGTGTCGTTGATGGACTCGTACTTGCCGGCGCAGAGCGCAAACAGATACGAAGGCTTCGGATGCGGGTCGATCCACACCGCGTAATGGCGCCGGCCCTCCATGTCGCCGCTCTCGGTCAAATTGCCGTTGGAGAGGAGCGTCGGATACGCAGCCTTGTCCGCCTCCACGCGCACCGCATAGCGCGCCATCACGTCAGGGCGATCGAGCGCATAGGTGATGGTGCGGAAGCCTTCCGCCTCGCACTGTGTGCAGAAGCGGCCGCCGGACATGTAGAGCCCTTCAAGGTGCGTGTTGCCGGCCGGATTGATGCGCGTGACTATGTCGAGCCTGAACGACGCCGGCGGATTATCGACGACGAGGCGGCCCGGTTCGAGCCGATAGCGACCTTCGCTGAGCGGCTCGCCGTCGACGGCGATGCTCTGCAGCTCCAGCCGCTCGCCTTGCAGCACCAGCGGCACGACATCGGCGCCGCTGCGGCGCACGTGGCTGCGCGCGGCGACGAGCGTCGCCTCCGGTTCCAGCGAGAACACCAGCGCAATTTCGTCGATCAGATAGCTCGGCGGTTGGTAGTCCGACAGACGAACAGTGACGTTCTCGGCGTCGCGCATTCAGGCCTCCAGGGAAGGCCTGACATGAGCCGCACAGGGTCGAAAATCAATGCGCCTTATTCGGCAGCTACCGGCGCGTCCAGTTTCGGTTTCGGGTCGTGATAGACCGCCGCAAGCACCATCTCCGCCTGCATTGCGAGTTCCGTTAGCTGGCGGGGCGTCTCGTGCGGGTAATCTTGCGCGAACTCGATGAGCTCGCGCGCCACCCGCATCAACCGCAGTGCGTTGCAGAACACACGTGACTGGTGCTCGATCCGGTTCGGATCGCGGTCGTATTCGGCCATTGGCACGCGCCAGCCGCCCCAGTCCTTTTCATCGGTCACGACCACCGGGAACGTGCCGGGAAAGGGATGACGCGGATCGCGTGCGTCAGGCGAGAGGCGGTTTACTGCACGCAGGATGCGCCAGTTCTCGGTCTCAATCAGGTCCGGTTTGTGCGTATCCTGCTCTTCGGCGGCCAGTTCATGCGCGTGGAAATCGCGCCCGAGCCCCGTGTCGTAAGTAACGCGCAGCGGCTCCTCGACGCCTTTGACCCATTGCGGGTGCACGTGCTCGACCACCGCCCACGTCGCCACCGGCTTCACGTAGACGCGCTGGCCCTTATGGAAGACCGCCTTCGCCATGAGACTACTCACCCCGAAATTCGAGGGCGAAGTCTAGCGCAGTCCCCTTGAGCCTTCGTGAACAGACGTTGACGCCAAGACACTCTTTCAGGTTTTGCAGTGACGGCGTTAAGGTTGGGGCAACCATAAGACCCGGGAGGACGGGGTGAATTTCGACTTTTCCGACGACCAGAAGGCGCTGAAGGACCAGGCGCGCAAATTCCTGGCTGACAAATCGAGCGCCAAGGTCGTGCGCTCTGTTCTCGATAGCGAGACCAAGTCTTACGATGACGCGCTGTGGCGCGGCGTCGCCGAGCTGGGCTGGTTGGGCGCAGCGATCCCGGAAGCGCATGGCGGCCTGGGGCTCGGACGCCTGGAGCTGTGCGTGCTGGCCGAGGAGGTCGGCCGCGCCGTGGCGCCGATCCCGTTTTCGTCGACGGTGTATTTCTTCGCTGAAGCCTTGATGCTCGCCGGAAGCGATGCGCAGAAGGCGGCGCATCTGCCGAAGGTCGCTGGCGGCGAGACGGTCGGTTGCTTTGCTCTGAACGAAGGTCCCGGCGCTCCGACACCGGCCGGCATCAACGCGAAGTTCGATGGCTCGACCCTCAATGGCGCGAAGATTCCGGTCACCGACGGCGACTGCGCCGATTATGCAGTCGTGGTGGCGAAAGAAGGCGCCGGCATTTCGCTCGTTCTGGTCGATCTGAATCAGGCGGGCGTCACTCGCACAACGCTGAAGACTCTCGATCCCACGCGCGGGCACGCGAAGTTGGAATTCAAGAACGCGAAGGCCGAGCGGCTGGGCGGCGCCGGCCAAGGCTGGGAATTGGCCGAAGCGGTGCTGGATCGCGCGGCGGTGCTGCTCGCGTTCGAGCAGGTAGGCGGTTCGCAGGTATGTCTGGAGATGGCGACCGACTACGCCAAGTCGCGCTACGCTTTCTCGCGCCAGATCGGTTCGTTCCAAGCGATCAAGCACAAGCTGGCGGACATGTATGTCGCCATCGAGGTCGCGCGTTCGAACGCCTATTACGGCGCCTGGGCGCTTTCGACCGAGGCGGCGGAGCTGCCGTTCGCCGCCGCCGCATCGCGCGCCGCGGCGAGCGATGCGTATTATCTCTGCTCCAAGGAAAACATCCAGACGCACGGCGGCATGGGCTTCACCTGGGACGTCGACTGTCACCTCTTCTTCCGCCGCGCCAAGCTGCTGGCTGTGCAGGCAGGTAGCCCGGCGGTGTGGAAGGAAAAACTCGTGAAGCGGCTCGAACAGCGCAACGCGGCGTGAGGAGTTAGAACAATGGATTTCAACGACACGCTCGAGGAAGCCAAGTTCCGCGCCGAAGCGCGCGCGTTTTTGGAAGCAAATGTGGAGCCGAAAAGCGCCGAAAACGAGCGCATGCAGCGGCGCTTGAAGCCGGGCGAATACTTGAATGCCGCAAAGGAATACCAGCGACGCAAGGCCGAAGGGGGTTTTGCCGGGATCACTTGGGCCAAGGAACAGGGCGGGCGCGGGCTGCCGCCGATCTATGCTGTCATCTTCAACCAGGAGGAAGGGAAGTTCGACGCGCCGAGCGCGCCGTTCGCCATCGGCCTTGGCATGTGCGTGCCGACGGTGATCGCGTTCGCCGATGACGCCACCAAGGATCGCTACGTCGCCAAATCGCTGCGCGGCGAGGAAATCTGGTGCCAGCTTTTCTCCGAACCGGGCGCAGGCTCAGATGTCGCCGCGTCAAAAACCAAGGCCGTGCGCGACGACGACGATTGGATCGTCAA
>JBQTJK010000090.1:0-12287 GCA_052387215.1 Caulobacteraceae bacterium | reverse complement strand
CGCCGCAGCCTGGAAGGCTGCGAGGCGATGTTCGGGAATGAGCTGGTCGAGTGACATGACGGCGATTATACGCCCGCCTCGAGGTCGGTCGGATTGAATCCAATCTATCCTCCTAATTTGGAGCGCGGGACTTCAGGCCCGCATGTGGCGCTTTGCCTTGAAATGCTTGCGCAAATGCGCGCCTGAAGGCGCGCGCTCCAACCTGGAAGCGCCGCGCGAGCGCGTTGGATAGATCGCGGTCTATCCCCGCATTCGTCAAAAAGGAAAGCGATCCAAAGCCGCGCTTGGGCGTAAGATGGCGCTGGAGGGTTTCATGACATCGTATTCAATCGCCATCACCGGCGCAGGCAGCGGTATTGGGCGAGGCGCCGCGCTGGGACTTGCGCGCGCGGGTCACAAGGTGTTGGCGACGGTGCAGTTCGCCGAACAGGCCGCGGAGCTGAACGGGCTCAGCGAAGACAATCTGAGCGCCGTGAAGATCGACCTCTTGTCGGCGGAGGATCGCCAGGCCCTGGCCGCGCGTGAGATCGACGTGCTGATCAACAACGCCGCCGTCAGCGAAACCGGGCCGATCGCCGAGCAACCGCTCGAACTCTTACGGCGCGTGTTCGAGACCAACGTGTTCGCGACGCTGGCGCTCACCCAGGCTGTTGCGCGCGAGATGGTGAAGCGCGGTCGCGGACGCATCATCTTCGTGTCGTCGATGGCGGGGCTCATGGCGATCCCGTACGTCGGCGCGTACTGCGCATCCAAGCACGCGCTCGAAGCCATCGCGGGCTGCATGCAGGCTGAACTCGCCCCGCACGGCGTGGAAGTGGTGACGTTTCAGCCCGGCCCATACAACACCGGCTTCAACGATCAGATGTGGGCCACGCAGAAGAAGTGGTTCAACCCTGAGACCAACTTCACCCGCGCGTCGGATATGGCGGGGACCGCCGCCATTCTCGACCAGCAACTCGACCCCGAGGAAGCCATAGCAGCGCTGGTGAGGCTTGCCCCCGCAGCACAGCCTCGCTTCCGGAACGTTGTGCCGCTGGCGATCGAGAACATGATCAAGGGCGTCGAACAAGAAGCCTGGAGCCGCCGGCTCTGAACCGCGCCGGGGGCGCCTTCGTTGGCGCAAGTCTCCCTTGCGCCAACGGTCTAGTTCCGAAGCAAATGTCGCACGCGGTTTCCTTGACCTCGCGGGGGCCGCTGCTAGTTTCCGCGCGCGCGAACGGGGGGTGCTCTGGATGAGTCGCCCCTTTCGGGCGCGTGGACCGTTCGATGGCTGACAGAAAACCGCCCGAGGACGCCCTTTCCGACCTGCGCCGGCGTGTCGACGCCGCTCGCGGTCAGGGCGGCTCAAGAAACGCTCCGGCTCAGAGCCCGGCTTCGCTGGCGCTTCGGTTCGGCGGCGAATTCGGCGCGGCGATCATTGTCGGGGCATTGCTCGGATACGGGGCGGATTACTTTCTCCACACATCGCCGTGGGGGCTCGTGATCGGCTTTGGACTGGGGTTTGTGGCAGGCGTTGTGAACGTCGTGCGCGTGGCGCAAGCGTTCAACAAAGCCAATCCACCGGACCCGGACGCGCCGTCGATCCCCGACGACGACGATTGAGGATTTGAGTTTGTCGAACGACCCGATCCACCAGTTCCATGTGAACAACAACGTCAATGTGCCGTTGCAGCTCGGTCCTTTCGACGCGACGATTAACGATGCGAGCCTGTTCATGGCCATCGGCGTGACCGCAGCGGCCGGGTTGATGTGGTGGGCGATGCGGCCGGCCGCGGTCGTGCCGGGCCGGGCCCAGGTGGTGGCGGAGACGACCTACAACTTCATCCATGGCATGGTGCGTGACGCCGCCGGCGAGGAAGGCGTCAAACGCTTCTTCCCGTTCGTGTTCACGCTCTTCCTGTTCATTTTCGCGGCGAACATGATCGGTATGTTCCCGTACAATTTCACGCCGACGAGCCAGATCGTCGTCACCGCGACGATGGCTCTGATGGTGTTCGTCACCGTGATCGGTGTGGGCTTGCTCAAGAACGGATTCAAGTTCTTCAAGCTCTTCTTCCCTTCGGGGATCCCGTGGCCCCTCTACATCATCGTGACGCCGATCGAGATTCTCTCGTTCTTCTCGCGCCCGCTTTCGCACGCCGTTCGTCTCTGGGCCAACATCCTTGCGGGCCACCTGGTGCTGAAAGTGTTCGCGGGCTTTGTGCCGATGATGGCTGCTGCCGGCGCTGTCGGCATCGCGGGCTCGATCCTGCCGCTCACAATGACGGTCGCGCTTTACGCGCTCGAATTCCTGGTCGCGTTCCTGCAGGCGTACGTGTTCGCACTGCTCACCTGCATCTACCTGAACGACGCCCTTCACCCTGGCCACTAAGCAACGGCCATCGCAAAGAGAAAGCTGGAGTAGGAAAACATGGACGCTGAAGCAGCGAAACTTATTGGGGCCGGCATCGCGGCGATCGGCATGGGCGGCGCGGGCATCGGCGTCGGCATCATCTTCGGCAACTTTCTGCAAGGCGCGTTGCGCAATCCATCGGAAGCCCCCAAGCAATTCGGCAATTTGATCTTCGGCTTCGCCGTGACCGAAGCGCTCGGCATCTTCTCGCTGCTGATCGCGCTTCTGCTGCTGTTCGTGTTCTAGTCTCGGAGCCAAGCTGATGGCGGCTCACCCGCCCGCAACGGTCGATCCTCACGCGGCAGAAGCAGCGCACAGCGCGGCGGACGTAGCGGCGCATGGCGGCGAGCATGCCGCCGGCGGCGCCTTTCCACCGTTCGACGCGACCCTGTTTCCGAGCCAGCTGTTCTGGTTCGTGGTCACGTTTGGCGCGCTCTATCTTGTTTTGTCGCGCATCGTGCTGCCTCAGATCGCACGCGTGCAGGCCAAACGCGCCGGGACGATCCAGCACGATTTGGATGAAGCCGCGCAGAAGAGCGCGGCGGCCGAGCAAGCGCGCGTCGACATGGAGCGCGCCATCGCCAAGGCCCGCGCCGATGCGCGAGCGATGATCGATGCCGCGCGTGCGGACATGGTCGCTAAGTTGACAGTCGAGCAGGAAGCCGCGGAACAGCGGCTGACAGCGAAGATCGCGCAGGCGGAAACGAAGGTCGACGCCGAGCGCAAGAAGGCGCTGGCGGAAGTGCCAGCCATCGCCGAAACACTGGCGCGCGATATCGCCGACAAGCTCACGCCCGCGGGCGAACCCGCGCCGCGTCAGCGCGTGGTCGGAGAAGCCTGATGCCAGCCTGGTTGGACGCCACCTCGGTCGCGCTCGTCGCGTTCCTGCTGTTCTTCGTGCTGCTGGTCTGGCTCAAAGTGCCAGGCATGATCCTCAGGGCGCTCGACACGCGCTCCGCTGAGATCGCCAAGGAGCTGCAGGAAGCGCGGCGCTTGCGCGAAGAAGCCGAGAAGCTGCACGCCGACTACCTTGCCAAGCACAAGGCGGCGGAAGCGGAAGCCAAGGCGATCGTCGCGATGGCGAAGGAGCAGGCCGCGGCCGTCGCCGAAGAAACACGCGCCGCCATGGTCGCAGCGATGGCGCGCCGGGAACGTCAGGCCGACGACCGCATCGCCGCCGCTGGGACCAAGGCGGTCGACGAAGTGCGCGCCGCCGCGGCCGAAGCGGCGATCGCCGCCGCCGAGCGCATGATCCGCGAACGCATGAGCGACGACGCGCAGGCCGGGCTGGTGCAGGACGGCGTCGCCGATCTCAAGAGCAAGTTCGGCTAGACGCTAATATGATGGGTGAACGGCTCCCTTTGCTGAGTCCAACAACCTCAGTCTGGCACAACCGATGCCGTCGGGGGCCGTCCACCCCATCATATCAGCGCGCGCGCTTTGGCGTTTGCGGCGGCGGCATCAGTTCGAGCTGCTCGGGCGGGGGCGGCAGACGCGGCGCGGCCTCGATCTGCGCCGGCGAGACGATATCGATGCCGGCGTCGCCTGCGCCCAGTTCCTTGAACTTGCGCGCCTGCGGCAGCACGCGGCTTTCGACGGAGCCGATCATCTCGTTGTAGGACTTGACCGACCTGCCGATCGCGTCACCGACTTTGCCCATGTGATCGACCATCACCGCCATGCGGCGGAAGAGATCGCGGCCGAGTTCGGCGATCTCTTGCGCGTTCTTGGCGCTCTGCTCCTGACGCCAGCCGTAAGCGACGGATTTCGCAAGCGCCACCATGGTCGACGGCGTGGTGATGATGACCTTCTGTGCAAAGGCTTCGTCGAACAGGTTCGGATCGCGTTCGGCGGCGGCGGCGAGGAAGTTTTCGCCGGGGACGAAGAGCACGACGAAGTCCGCCGTGGCAGGCACATGCTTCCAGTAGTCCTTGGAGGCCAAATTCTTCACATGTCCCTTGAGTTCGGCGGCGTGCTTTTTGAGATGCGCTTCGCGTGCGGCGTCGTCGGTTGCGTCCATCGCATCGAGATAGCCGGAAAGTGCGACTTTCGAGTCGACGACGATGCAGCGTCCGCCAGGAAGATTGATCACCACGTCCGGGCGTAGGCGTGAACCCTCACCGTCTGTTGTCGAAAGCTGTTCTTGGAAATCGACGTGGGCGGCGAGGCCCGAAAGTTCGAGCACGTTGCGCAAGGTCTGCTCGCCCCAACGGCCCCGCATCTTGGGCGAGGCACGCAGGGCGGTGAGCAGATTCTGCGTCGTTTTGTTGGTCGAGCCGACCGCGTCAACGATCTGGCGGACTTGTTCGTTCATCGCCGACTTATCCTGCAGGCGCGCCTTATCGAGCGCTTCCACGGAGGACGCGAGTTTCGCGAGCTGCTCTTGCGCCGGCGCCAGCACTTCCTTGACGCCGCCAGCTGCGGCCTGGCTGTGCTTTTCGAACGTCTCCTTCGCCAGCGACATGAAGGTCTGCTGTGAGGACTCAAGGGCCTTTTGCGCCAGCGCCAGGAAGCGAGCTTCCTCGGACTCCGAGCGGCCGCTGGCGGCGCCCTTCTCCGCTGCGAGTTCAGCGACAAGGCGCGCGTTCTCCTGGCGGAGCGTGGTGAGTTCTTTGACGACGCGGTCGCGCTCGGCGCGGATGGGGTCTACGCCCGCGGAGCGATAGGCAAACCAAGCGGCGGCGCCGATGGCGACCAGCGCCAGTAGAAGCAGAAGCGATTCGGTCATTTCGGAAGCCTAGCGCAGCGGATTTGAAATTCGCATCACGGTTTGTGGCGGGTGCTGAGCGAATTTCAAATCCAAAAAGCTGCGCTAAGACCTTTAAATCTAAAGCGCCTTTTGGGCTTGAAATGCGACGAGCGCCCGACCCAAACGCCGGGTCGCATTTCGAGCCCGGTGCTTTAGCAGTCTGCCGGCCCCGACCACATGCTCGGCCTGTTATATGCCCGATTTGGCGCATGGCGGAAGGGCGAGACGAGGCGTAGATTCCGGGAATGGACGTCTTTGATTATCTCATTCCCATCGCGCTTGGGGTGGTTTTCCTGATCCTGTGCTTTGGGATCTACACGCTCTTCCGCGGCGGCGATTTCGCGCGCTCGTGGTCGAACAAGGCGATGCGCTTTAGGGTTCTGGCGCAATTCATGGCGATCCTGATCCTGATCGCGGCGATGTTGTGGAAGCAGAACCATGGTTAGGCTCGACAAGATCGTCACCAAGGCCGGCGACGGCGGTAAAACGCGGCTGGCGACGGGCGAACCAGTGTCGAAGGCCAGCGCGCGTGTAGCGGCGTATGGCGCAGTGGATGAAGCGAACTCGGCGATCGGTGTGGCGCGGCTTCATACGACCGCCGATCCCCTGCTCGATCCGATCCTCGACCGTGCACAGAACGATCTATTCGATCTGGGCGCGGATTTGGCGACGCCGCATGCGGGCGATCTGAAGTTCGAGCCGCTGAGAGTACAGGAAAGCCAGGTGTTGAGGCTCGAAGCAGAGATCGATCAGCTGAACGAAACGCTCTCGCCGCTGACCTCGTTCATTCTGCCGGGCGGCTCGCCTGCGGCGGCGCACCTGCATCTGGCGCGTGCGATCGCGCGGCGGGCGGAGAGGGCGATCGTGGCGCTGGCGGATGTGGAGCCGGTGTCGGCGGAAGCGATCAAGTTTGCAAACCGGCTTTCGGATCTGCTGTTCGTGGCGGCGCGTTACGCTAACGATCAGGGCAAGGCGGATTTGCTCTGGAAGCCCGGCGCGAACCGCTGATGCGCGGGGGCGTACATCATATCGATCTGACGGTGAAGGACGCGCACGCGTCGCGCGCCTTCTATGAATCGGTGCTTGGGTTCATGGGCTATCGCTACTCAAGCCCGATATCTGACCTCAGCGACGCCCCTCCCAACGGCTACGATTTCGATCTGCGCGACGGCGACAGGTTCTGCTCCATCGGCATCCTGAGCGCACGCGGCGAAACCGCCGGGCGCACGCATGATCGCTACAGCCCTGGCCTGCACCATGTCGCCTGGACGGCGGCGAGCCGCGAGGATGTAGACGCCATGCACGCGCATCTACAGAGCATCGGCGCGACGATCCTTGATCCGCCGGCTGAATACCCGCAGTACGGTCCAGGCTATTACGCCGTCTTCTTTGCCGATCCGGACGGATTGAAACTCGAATACGTGCACAAGCCGTAGCGGCAAGCGGCCCGCATTTTCACGCGGGCCGCTCTTGTGTTCGTTCGCTGACCTTAGCTGGGCTTCTTCTTCATCGCGTCCTTGGCGTCGCCGATGAATTCGCGGGCTTCGCCCTTGGCTTTGTCGAGCTTGCCTTTGGCTTCCATCGACTTGTCGCCCATCGCCTTGCCGACGCCTTCCTTGACCGCGCCCGACGCTTTATCGGCCGCGCCTTTGACGTGTTCTTTGTCCATGATCTTCTCCTTTGCGGGAAAAGAACGTAAGCGGCGCCGCAGAGTTCCGGCTAGGCGATGTATTGCGCGCCGTTCATCGTCAGCGTGGAACCGGTCATGAAACCAGCTTCTTCCGACGCGAGGAAAGCGACTGCGCCGGCGATTTCTTCGGCTTTGCCCAGACGACCGATCGGAATCGTGCCGATGATTTTCTTTAGTGCATCTTCCGGCACCGCAGCGACCATGTCGGTGTCGATGTAGCCAGGCGCCACGCAGTTCACGGTGACGCCCTTGTTCGCGCTTTCCTGCGCGAGAGCCTTGGTGAAGCCGATCATTCCGGCCTTCGCCGCGGAATAATTGACCTGCCCGACTTGACCTTTCTGGCCGTTGATCGAGCTGATGTTGACGACGCGGCCCCAGCCCCGGTTGCGCATGCCTTCGATCACTTGGCGCGTCATGTTGAAACAAGAATCCATGTTCACACGGATGACTTCCGACCATTGTTCATGGCTCATCTTGTGGAAGAAGCCGTCGCGGGTGATGCCGGCGTTGTTCACCAGCACGTCGATCGGGCCGAGTTGCGCCTCGACCGCCTGCGCAGCCTTGGCGCAATCTTCGAACGAGCCGACATTGCCCTTCACCACCATGACGCCAAGCTCGTTGGCCGTGGCTTGTGCGGCTTCCTCGTTGCCGGAATAGCCGGCGGCGACCTTCATGCCGTCCGCTTTCAGCCGCGCCGAGATGGCCTTGCCGATCCCGCGGGTGCCGCCTGTCACAAATGCCACGCGCGCCATGAATGCCTCCCAGTTTCGTCTGATGCGAAATCTCTGCGATCACATTGCGCGACTTGGCGCCCGTGGCAATCGGACGGGCAAGGAAAATCGAAGCTCGCGGGGCCTGGAGGTCCGTCGGGCTTGTTCGGCCCGCCAAACCATCGCGGCAGCTTTAGCTTTGCTCTATGAGCCCAAGGACCACCACACCGCCCGACCTAGTCTTCCGGCGCGGAGCGAGTCACCTGTATGGTCGCCTGGATGATGCCGAAACGGAGCACGAGACTCTCGCGCAGGTTGCTCAAGAACGCGTCGTCGCTTCCCTCCGGCCGCACGAGTTGGGCCGTCAACATCACAGCGTTCTTTGTCGCCCAGACCTGAAGATCGTGAACGGCTATGACTCCAGGTTGCGCCGCCAGATGCGCGCGCACAGTCGCGACATTTATGCCGCGTATGTCGCGCGCGACGCGGTGTTGCCGGCCAGCAACGGGTGGTGCTGGAAGCGCACCCGCTCCGAATGCCTCGGTCAAGGCCGCCACGACGATCCCCCTCTCGCTCCACGCGATCTGATGGCGCACGCCGACATAGTAACGCAGATCAGCCGCCGGCGACGTGGCGCGCACCATCACTGGGGCGATGGTCTTGCGCGCGGTAGAGGCGAGTTGCACTTCCTGCAACACGTCAGGACTTTCGTTCGCACCGGGCGTAAGCAACAGCACTAGACCTTTGCTGCGTTCGATTGCCGCAACGACCTGACCCGGATAGGTCACCCCTGCCTTCACATCGCGCGGTGCGATCCAACACCGATGTCCGGCGCGCTCCAGCGCGGTGACCAGTTGCAACGCTTCACGTGCCCCGTCCTTGGTGGAATGGCTGATAAATATATGCACGCCGCCTCCGCCTAGCGACTCACCGCTCCACGCACACCGCGATGCCCATGCCGCCGCCGATGCAGAGCGTGGCGAGGCCTTTGCTCTTGTTGCGGCGTTGCAGTTCATAGAGCAGCGTCGTCAGCACGCGGGCGCCCGACGCGCCGATCGGGTGGCCAATGGCGATGGCGCCGCCATTGACGTTCACGATGTCCGGATCCCAGCCCATGTCCTTGTTCACGGCGCAGGCTTGCGCGGCGAAGGCTTCATTGGCTTCGACCAGATCGAGGTCAGAGACTTTCCAGCCGGCCTTTTCCAGCGCCGCCTTCGACGACGAGATGGGGCCCACGCCCATCACGCTTGGATCGACGCCGCGCGAGGCCCATGAAGCGATGCGCGCGAGCGGGGCGAGGCCGCGCTTCTGCGCTTCGTCCGCCGTCATCAGCACCAGCGCCGCGGCGCCGTCATTGATGCCCGACGCGTTGGCGGCAGTGACGGTGCCGTCCTTCTTAAAGGCGGCGCGCAAGCCGGCGGCGCCTTCGAGCGTGGCGTCATGCTTGATGTACTCGTCGTTCTCGACGACCGTGTCACCCTTACGGCCCTTCACAGTGACTGCGACGATCTCATCCTTGAACTTGCCGGCTTTCTGCGCCGCGCTCGCCTTCTGCTGCGAGAGCGTGGCGAACTCGTCCTGCTGCTGGCGCGTAATCTGCCACTTCTCGGCGACGTTCTCGGCAGTGATGCCCATGTGATACTGGTTGAAGACGTCAGTCAGGCCGTCCTTGATCATCGTGTCGCTGAACGAGAGATCGCCCATCTTCTGGCCCGCGCGCAGATGCGCCGCGTGCGGTGAAAGGCTCATGCTCTCCTGACCGCCGGCGACAACGATCTTCGCATCGCCCGCTTTCAGTTGCTGGTAGCCGACGACGACGGCTCGCAGCCCGGAGCCGCAGACCTGATTCAGCGACCAGGCCGGGCTTTCGTCCGGCACGCCGGCAGCGCGCGACGCTTGCCGCGCCGGGTTCATGCCCTGGTTCGCCGTGAGCACTTGCCCAAGCACCACTTCCGACACGTCTTTGGCGTCGACTTTTGCGCGCTGCAGCGCGGCTGTGATCGCTGTCTTGCCCAGCTCGTGGGCGGGCGTTGCAGCAAAGGCGCCATTGAACGAACCCACCGGCGTGCGGGCGGCGGAGACGATGACGATGTCGGTCATGGGGTACGGCTCCTCAAAGCGCGAAGGCATTGGACACAAACGGAGACTTCGGCCACCCCTATCGCACATGCGCCGCGCGAAATCCAAGCGGGGCCCCCGCTTCGGCAGGCGAAAACAGCGGCTTTGTCTTGCATTGCGGCGAAGGACGCGGGATTTTGGAACCAAGCACCGCCTTCGCGGGCGCCAAAGATCAAAGGACACCAAGTGGCGGATTCGAATGGCCAGGCGGCTGGGGACGCCGGCGGCGGCGAGGCTCACCAAAGCGAGCCCGTTGTCATCAAGAAGTATGCCAATCGGCGGCTCTACAATACGGGCGAGTCCAAATACGTCACGCTCGACGATTTGTCCGAAATGGTGCGGCAAGGGACCGACTTCGTCGTGCTCGACGCCAAGTCCGGCGACGACATCACGCGCTCAGTGCTGACACAAATCATCTTCGAGCAAGAGAGCAAAGGCCAGAGCATGCTGCCGGTGCAGTTCCTGCGCCGTCTCATCCGTTTCTACGGTGACCAGATGCAAGGCTTTCTGCCGCCCTATCTCGACATGAGCATGGAGAGCTTCTCGAAGGCGCAGGAGCAAATGCGCGAGAACATGTCGCGCGCGTTCGGCGCAACGACGCCGATGGCGGCGTTCGAGGAACAGGCGCAACGGAACATGGCGCTGTTCCAGCAAGCGATGAAGGTCTGGGCGCCGTTCGCCGCCGCCGGAATGCCGGGCATTCCCGGCATGACGGCGCCGAAGTCCGCCACGACGGACGATGACGCCGACAAGGACGAGCAGCTCGCCGAACTGCGCAAGCAGATGGAGGCGATGCAGAAGCAGCTCGACGCGATGGCGCGCGGCAAGGCGTAGCCAGCGTCACGCGTCCGGCGATATTGGCTGGGTTAGACTAACCTCTCCACGTCTAGGAGTACGCGCATGACAACGCCAGCTGCCGCCCAGTTCACGGGCGACATTCCGCGTTACTACGACCAACACCTCGGCCCGATCATTTTCGAGCCGTACGCCGCCGATCTCGCCAAGCGAGCCGCAGCGATCAAGGCGACGGATGTCCTCGAACTCGCCTCGGGCACCGGCATCTCCACGGTCGCATTGCGCCAGGCGCTGCCGCCGGCGACGCGGATCGTCGCCACCGATCTCAACCAGGCAATGCTCGATCTCGCACAAACGAAGCCCGCCTCGGCGGTCAACGTGGAATTCAAGCAGGCGGACGCGATGGCGCTGCCGTTCGACGATGCGGCGTTCGACCTGATCACGATTCAGTTCGGCGTCATGTTCTTCCCCGACCGGCCAGCGGCCTACGCCGAGGCCCGGCGCGTGCTCAAACCCGGAGGAACGATGCTGTTCAATGTCTGGGGCGAAATGCGCGCCAATCCGTTTGCGGAGATCGCCAACGCCGACGCGATCAAGTTCTTCCCTGACAATCCGCCCAAATTCTATCTGACGCCGTTCGGTTACGCGGACCCAGCGCGCGTGCGCGCCGATCTGCGCGCCGGCGGGTTCAGCGACGTGCGGCACGAGACGGTTCGCGTCGAGCAAACGGTCGGCGATTGGCGCCACTTCGCGACAGGACTGATCTACGGCAATCCAATGATCGTCGATATTCAAGCCAGCAAGACGGTGAAAGCTGACGACATGGTCGCCGCGATCGCCGAGGAGCTGGAGAAACGCTTCGGCAGAGCGCCGGCGAAGATGCCGCTGGAAGCGATCGTGTACACGGTGCGAAAGAGTTAGGGGCGTTCGCTAGCTCGCCAGCGAAGAAAACCTTCGCCGTCGTAGACGCCGCACCAAAGTTCAATCGCCGCGCTCGCGCACTCGCACAGCTCCGCTAAGGTCGAATTGTGATCCGCATCGACGAACGGCGGCGCGCGCGAGACTATGTGAAGGTCGCACCAAAAAGGAGCGGCGAATAGCGCCAATTCAATGGTCTCATCAGACGTTTCCGATGTGAACAGTTGATAGACTTCTTCGCCTACAAAGAAGGTCGTCGACCAAGGCACGAGTCCTGAGTCGCCTTTTCGCGGAAGTGGATCGGCGGCGAGGCAGACAAGACTTGGATCACGCCGAAGCACAGAAGCGATCTCGTGCCACTGCTCCTCACCCAAACTGACGATCGGCATCATAGTGCTGCCGTCATCAAGCTTCACTGCGCGCGAGAAGTCGAGATTCTCCGGCAACAGCCCCCCCTGCTTCGAATTCATACAAACGTTCGGTTGGCGTGTGGCGGGGCGCCAGCGTCGTCACACGTCCTACTCCGGCAAGAACTCCCTCCAAGGCAGCGCAAACTTCCTCGAGCGATCGCGAGTAGCCTTTGAGCTGATCAACTCGCCGACGCAAATAGGCAATTGCGCGGTCATCCAGTTCAAAAGCGTCTAGGTCTGTCACGCTAATTCCACACCGGCGGCCGCAGGTCCTTCCACGGCATCTCCTTTTCGAGCTGTCCCGCGAGCCGGAAGAGCGTTGCTTCATCGGCGTAGCGGCCGGTGAACATCATGCCTATGGGGAGATTGCTCGAGCTTTGCGCCAGAGGCAGTGAAAGCGACGGCTGACCCGTCATGTTGAACGGAGGCGTGAAGCCGAAGGTGATGCGCTGGCGGCGATCGAATTCCTTCAGGTCGTCCATCAGCGTGTCGAGGAAATCGACGC
>JBQTJK010000089.1:0-3966 GCA_052387215.1 Caulobacteraceae bacterium | reverse complement strand
GGAAGAAACCTGGAATCCGCCGCCCGGCACGCCCCAGGCCGAGATTGAGCGCATCTGCGGGCGCACGCATGTCAGGCTCTATGGCCTGGATTTTCCGAAGCAGCTCGCCGTCCACGGTTTCATCGCCGAGGAGATCGCGTTCTCGGCCGAAGAAAACGAGCGCCACCGCCTCGCGGCGGAAAGGGTTTATGTCGTGCGCAAGCCGCTTGCCAACTGAACCTAGTCCTTGGTCCAGCGAAACACCTGATCGAGTGGCGTTCCGAAGGCGTCGGCGATTCTGAACGCGGCTTCGAGCGAGGGCGCGTATTTGTTCTGCTCGATGGCGATCACGGTCTGACGCGTCATGCCGATGCGCTCGGCAAGCTGGGCTTGCGTCATCTCGTCGTGCTCGAACCGCAGCCGGCGGATCTCGTTTTCGATCGCCATCACGCGCCCCGGCGGAAAGAAGCGATCTGGGCAACGGCCTTCACGACTTCCGAAATCACCATTGCACCCAGGAGCAAGTTGGCGACCAGATAGCCGTTCCAGCCGACCAGCAGCGCGCCAATCAGACACACGACGAGCGTCGAGAGCGTGTAAGACGCGATGCGCTCGGCCCTCAGATCGATCAGCACTTCGCGCTCGTCAGCCCTGGCTTTCGCCTCCTCCGGACTGAGCAAGGCGAGCGCGATCTTAAGCACGACCGTGACGATGATCAGGCCGACGACGGCGCCGATCATCAAACCGAGGCTCAAGCCCAGGCCGTCGCCCTCATTCCAGATTCGCCACAGCGCCAAAAAGTAGCCGCTGAACACGACGCCGTACGTCACCAACGAAACCCAGGCGCTCTTTTCACGAAAGGACATTGCTCAACCTCATGTCTGCAAATCCAGACAATATGTACAGTACTATCGCCATGATGTCGATAATAGTCGACATGACGGCGACACTCCCCACGACCCGGCGTGTCTTTGCGACCGCAGCATGCGAGGCCACTTGCCATACGCGGGGAAATGTGCCTGCCGGGCTTGCGGCGCTGCAACAAAACGTGCATATGCCGCGATCCGGCGGGTTAACCCCCGCCGATCCTGTCCGAGACTGCAGGCGCCACGCATATGGTTTGCCCGAGAGGGCGCTCATGCGCGCGGCTTAATGCGTTGAAAGCCCTAGGCTTTCTTCACCTGCAATAGACAGAAGCTGACGTTTTACGGGGGTGGCTGTCAAGCCGTCTCTCGCAGGCCGGCTCCTGGGACAGGCTGCGCGCGGATCGCGCGCCGCTCGGGGGTTTTATCCGCCGGCCGGCTCGTCCGCGTGCGCTACGACAGCGCCCGGATTGGCCGGGCGCTGATCTGAGACCGCAATGGATCGTGCTCAGAAAGCCGAAACGGTGGAATCGCTGAAGGGCGTTTTCGCTGGCGCCGGAGTGGTAGTCGTCGGCCACTATTCCGGACTGACCGTTGCGGACATGACGGTGCTGCGTAACCGCCTTCGTACCGAAGGCGGCGCGCTCAAAGTGGTGAAGAACCGGCTGGTGAAGCTGGCGATCGCGGACACGCCGAAGGCGTCCGCATCGGATCTGTTCACCGGCTCAACGGCCATCGCCTATTCCGCTGACCCGATTTCGGCCGCCAAGGTCGCCGTCGCGTACGCCAAGGAAAAGGAACAGTTCGCAATTCTCGGCGGCCTGTTCGGCGACCAGCTGCTCGACAAGCAAGGCATCCAGGCGCTCGCCACCCTGCCTTCGCTCGACGAACTGCGCGGCAAGATCATCGGCCTGGTGCAGGCGCCCGCGACCAAGATCGCCGGCGTGCTCGCAGCCCCCGGCGGTCAGCTGGCCCGCGTTCTCAACGCTTATGCGACCAAGGACGCTGCCTAACCTTCATTCCGCAACTCGCATTTGAAACACAGACAAACGTCAGGAACCAAGATCATGGCAAACCTCGAAAAAATTGTCGAAGACCTCTCAGCGCTCACCGTTCTCGAGGCGGCTGAGCTGTCCAAGATGTTGGAAGAGAAGTGGGGCGTCAGCGCCGCCGCGCCGGTGGCCGTCGCCGCCGCTGCCGGCGCCGCTCCGGCCGCCGCCGTCGAAGAGAAGACCGAGTTCACAGTCCAACTCACCGCGGCCGGCGACAAGAAGATTGAAGTCATCAAGGAAGTCCGCGCCATCACGGGCCTCGGCTTGAAGGAAGCCAAGGACCTCGTCGAGGGCGCGCCGAAGCCAGTGAAGGAAGGCGTGAACAAGGCGGATGCCGAAAAGTTCAAGGCCCAACTTGAAAAAGCCGGCGCCAAGGTCGATCTGAAGTAACTCGCAAACAGCAGACGGAAGCGGGGCCCGGCAACGGGCTCGGCTTCCGTCATTGCGTGTCTCGGGAGGGACGCGCCGGAACATCACCCGCCCGGGATGTTCCGAGAAAGGGTCGGGTTCGTGGGCCGAGGCGCACGAAGCCAGGGCGGAACAGGCGGCTCATGCGCCGCGCTTGGCGGGCCTAGTGGCCGGGGTCCGCGTCAAAGCGCAGCGCGCATTGGGAAGAACAGATGGCTCTGTCCTACACCGGTAAGAAGCGTATCCGTAAGTCGTTCGGCAAAATCCCGGAAGCGGGGCGGATGCCGAACCTGATCGAGGTGCAAAAGAGCTCCTACGATCAATTCCTGCAGAAGGACGAGCGCTCCTACGAGCGCATCGATGAAGGCCTGCAGGCCGTGTTCAAGTCCGTATTCCCGATCCGCGATTTCTCCGATCGCGCGGTGTTGGAGTACGTCTCGTACGAATTCGAAGAGCCGAAGTTCGACGTCGAAGAATGCCAGCAGCGCGACATGACGTATGCCGCGCCGCTGAAGGTGAAGCTGCGCCTGATCGTCTTTGAAACGGACGAAGAGACCGGCGCGAAGTCCGTGAAGGACATAAAGGAACAGGACGTCTACCTCGGCGACATCCCGCTGATGACGGACAAGGGCACGTTCGTCGTCAACGGCACCGAGCGGGTGATCGTCAGCCAGATGCACCGTTCGCCGGGCGTTTTCTTCGATCACGACAAGGGCAAGACCCACGCCTCGGGCAAGCTTCTGTTCGCCGCGCGCGTGATCCCATACCGCGGCTCCTGGCTCGACTTCGAGTTCGACGCCAAGGACATCATGTTCGTGCGCATCGACCGCAAGCGGAAGCTGCCGGCGACTACTTTGCTCTACGCGCTCGGCATGTCGAGCGAGCAGATCCTCGCGACTTTCTACCAAACATCGATCTACAAGCGCACGCGCGCCGGCTGGACCACGAAGTACCGCGCCGAACGCTGGCGCGGCGTGAAGCCCACTTACGATCTGGTGGATGCGAAGACGGGCAAGGTCGTCGCCGAGGCCGGCAAGAAGATTTCCGCGCGCCAAGCCAACAAGCTCGTCGAAGACGGCGTCGTCGACATCCAGGTCCCATCCGAGGACCTGTTCGACCGCTTCATCGCCGAAGACATCGTCAACCCGGAGACGGGCGAGATCTACGTCGAAGCGGGCGATGCGCTCTCGGAAAACGTGCTCGCGACGCTGATCGAGGCCGGCATTCACGATCTGCCGATCCTCGACATCGATCCGGCGACGGTTGGCCCGTACATCCGTAACACGCTGAAGCTCGACAAGAACGAGAACCGCGAGCAGGCGCTGTTCGACATCTACCGCGTCATGCGTCCTGGCGAACCGCCGACGCCCGAAACGGCTGAGGCGCTGTTCAACGGCCTGTTCTCCGACGGCGAGCGCTACGATCTCTCCGCGGTCGGCCGCGTGAAGATGAACATGCGCCTGGGGCTCGATACAGACGACTCCATACGCATCTTGCGTCTGGAAGACATCCTCGAAGTGCTGCGCACGCTGACCGATCTGCGCGACGGCCGCGGCGAAGTCGACGACATTGACAACCTCGGCAACCGGCGGGTGCGCTCGGTCGGCGAACTCATGGAAAATCAGTATCGCATTGGCCTGCTGCGCATGGAGCGTGCGATCAAG
>JBQTJK010000088.1:0-3110 GCA_052387215.1 Caulobacteraceae bacterium | reverse complement strand
GCCGAGACCTTCCGCCGCGCGTCGTTCGAGATTCCGGGCGGGCGCATGGCCGGCATCGCCTTCGGCGCCGAGACGGCGACGCCGGACATCGTCTTCCTGCACGCAACGGGTTTCAACGCGCGCACCTATCGCGCCCTGCTCGAGCCGCTGGGCGAGAAGCTGCACGTGCTGGCGCTCGACGCGCGCGGGCATGGGCGCAGCACGCTACCGGCGCGCCTGTTCGGCTACACCTCGTGGCGGCGCCATCGCGACGATCTGATCGCGGTGCTGGAGCACTTCACGGCGCCGGTGACGCTGGCCGGCCACTCCATGGGCGCAACGGTGAGCCTGCTCGCAGCCGGGGCGCGGACCGATCTGGTCTGCGGCTTGGCGCTTATCGAGCCGGTGATCCTGCCGGCGGCGGCGTACGCCATGTCGCAAATGCCGTTCGCACCTTTGCTGCAGCGTTATTCGATGCCGCTGGCGCGCGGCGCGCTCAACCGGCGCAACAGGTTCGAAAGCAAGGATGCGGCCGTCGCCGCGTTCACGGGGCGCGGCGTGTTCAAGACGTTTCCGGAGGAGATGGTCGCCGACTATGTCGCCGACGGTTTGATCGAGGACGGCAAGGGCGGCTTCAAGCTCGCGTGCCGGCCAAGCTTCGAGGCGGCCACATATTGTGCGCAGCGCCACGATCCGTGGGGCGCGCTGCGCAAGATCACCGATCCGCTGGTGCTGCTGCGCGCCGAGCGCAATTCCACCATCACCGAAGCAAGCATGCACCGCATCGCCGCGATCAAGGCCGACGCCCGCGTCGCGACCGTGGAGGGGGCAGGGCATATGCTGCCGATGGAGCGGCCGGATCGGGCGCGCGCGGCGATCGAGAGCGCCGTTCTAATGGGGAAGGCAGGGCGCAAGTATCACGACGCGTTGGTGCAGTAGCTCAGACGCTCAATCCGGCAACCACCAGCTTGCCCACCCGCTCGCGCGCTTCGGCGCTCGGGGCGATGGCCTTGCGCGTGCTGGTGTCGAAGGTGAGCGCGACCGCTTCCATGCTCGCCCAGGCGCCGCCGCTTTCGGGATCGACGATCCAGTGGACGAGCCGCAACGTCTTGTCGCCGATTTCGACGATGCCGGAATGCACTTCGATGAGATCGCCCGCCCGCGGGAACTTGCGAAACACCACGCGCGCCTCGACGACGGCGCCGGCGGGGGCCGCGCCGCTGTCACTCGCAACCGCGTTACGCCATTGCGTGAGCAGATTGGGCGCCGAGTCCGAAATGCGTCCGGCGATGTGCTCGCCACGTAGACGTCCAAGCGCATCGCATTGATCCGGCTGCACCAGTGCGCCGCCGATACGTGTGGCGCCCAGCTCGACCGCGCGTTGGCGCGTGACGTGCGCTGGCGCTTGCGTGAGATCGATCGAGCGCGGCTTGGCGTGATCGGGCAATTTGCACTTGAGGCGCTTGGCTGCGTCTTTCGTGCGCGCCGACCAGGGAAAGCCGCGTAGCCCGCGGGTTTCGACGTGACGCATCTTGAACGTGAACACAGTGCCCCGCGCGCCGTCGGCGTGGCGCATGTCGAGACAGAGGGTGGCGTCGGTTTCGCCCAGTTCAACGACGCCGCCGTGCATAACGAGCGGCGCGCCAGGACGCGCCTCCTTCAGGAAACGCACATGCGCCTCCTGCGCGATCAGGGTTGATCCCGCAGACTCCGCATAGGCGCGCGGCAGCCCGAGCGCGCGCGCCATGTGCGCCAGCCCGGCGAAGGCGCGCTCGAAATGGAAGCGGACATTGAGATGGCCGCCGTCGTCGCATTCCCACGTGTTGACGCTGCCCTGGTAGAGCGGCGCGGGCAGCGGCGCCGGATGTGTCATGCCGCCTGGCACGCGGCGCAGACGCCGCTGGCTTCGATCATGGTGCGGTGAATGGCGAAGCCGTCCTTCTTGGCGGCTTCGGCGAGATCGACGAGCGCATGACCGGCGTCGAACTCCTCGGCGGCGCCGCATTTCTCGCAGATCAGAAAAATTGTCGAGCGCGCGCAGGCGCCGACGTCGCAGGCGACGAAGGCGTTGAGGCTTTCGATGCGATGGGCGAGACCCATGCGGACGAGGAAGTCGAGCGCGCGGTATATGGTCGGCGGTTTCGCGGTTTTCGCGGCGTCGATCAGCGGCAGCAAGTCGTAGGCTTTTGCCGGACCATGCTGTTCCAGCAGCAGCGCGAGGACGCGCCTGCGTAGCGGCGTCAGGCTTTCGCCCGCGTCGGCGCAGCGTCTTTCCGCTTCAGCAATTTGCGCGGCGTGATCGTGCGCGTGGGCCATCATGTTCCATGATCGCAGGGAGTCCGGTTGCGGAAAAGATGGGACCCGCGCGCGGGAAATTTGAGATCGGGGTCGCAAGAGAACTTTACAAGAACATCTGAGTCGCGTATCACTTTGGAACATAGCACGAACGATTAACTCCGGGGGCGTCCGATGACAGAAGCAATTTTCCGTGGAATTTCAGGCCGTTTGCACCGCTTCAGCGCGCATCGTCCGCACGAGCAATTCGCCGCCGCGCCGGCCGTCTATTGCTTCGCACGTCCCGGCCCCGGCGGGCGCGGATGGACGCCGCTGTTTCTGTCCCGCACCGGCAATTTGGCCAAGCGCCTGGCAGGCCATGAACAATGGCCGGAAGCCCAGCTCCTCGGCGCCACCCACATCCTCATCCACCAACAGGACGAGCGCGATGCGCGCGAATATGTAGAGGCGGATCTGGCCGAAGCACTGAGACCGGCGATGAACGCCCCATTCTTCGACGCCGAGCTGACCGAAGCGGCGGAAGCGGGCGGCGTAAGGATGGTTTGGGCGGCGTAGCGTTTGACAGGATGCGCCCTCCCCGCTTGCGGGGAGGGGATTAAGGGGAGGGGCGTTTGCGCAAAGAGACCTATGCGCCGCGGCTTCGCGGCGTCGACGCGGTTGTACTCGCGCGCAGCTTGCGTAAATCGATGACGCCGGCGGAGCGGGCGCTTTGGCAGGAGCTGCGTCGGGCGTCCCTCGAAGGCTCGCACTTCAGACGACAAACGCCGATCGGTCCGTACATCGTCGACTTCGCTTGCCGCGCGGCTAGGCTGGTCGTCGAAGTCGACGGCAACGCC
>JBQTJK010000087.1:0-6191 GCA_052387215.1 Caulobacteraceae bacterium | reverse complement strand
GCCTTGAGCTTCTCCGCGATCCGTAGTGCCCTCGCACGGTCCGACCGTGAGTACGAGATGAAGGTATCGATCATCGCCCGTCCCTCTAGGCCTGCAATTCTTGCGCTGACCGCAGGCGAACACAACCGCGGCGTCGGAACGGCGCGTCATAAAAATGAATACGGATCGACGTCGATCTGCACGCGCACGGCGCTGTGCAGTTTCACGCGGGCCGACCACGCGGCAAGGAAGGCGCTGACATCGACGCCGCGATTGGCGCGGATGAGGAAGCGGCGGCGGTGCATGCCGCGAATCACGCTAAGCGGCGCGGGCGCCGGGCCCCAGAGATCTAGGCCTTCGACGTGGGGGGCTTTCTCGCCCATCGCTTTCGCGGCGTCGTCAGCTAGTTTTTCCTTCGGCGCGGAGACGATCACCGCCGCGAGCCTCCCGTAAGGCGGCATGCCGGCGGCTTCGCGTTCGGCGATTTCGGCGGCGAAGAAGGCGTCGCGGTCTTGGGCGGCAAGTGCCTGCATCACCGGCTCGTGCGGCGCGTAGGTTTGGATGAGCGCCCTGCCCGGCTTTTCGTGGCGCCCGGCGCGACCGGCGACTTGGCTGACAAGCTGGAACGTGCGCTCGCCGGCGCGGAGATCGCCGCCTTTGAGGCCAAGGTCCGCATCGACAACGCCGACGAAGGTCAGGTTCGGGAAGTTGTGACCTTTGGCGACGATCTGCGTGCCGATCAGAATATCGATCTCGTTGTTCTCCATGCGCGTGACTAGATCGCGCACGGCTTCGCCGTTCGGGGTGGTGTCGGAGGAGAAGATCTCAACGCGCGCGTTCGGGAAGCTTTCGCGCAGCTCTTCCTCGATCCGCTCGACGCCGGGGCCGATCGAGGTGAAGGCGTCGACCGCCTTGCACTCGGGGCACTCTTTCGGCTTCGGCATCGAGAAGCCGGTCAAGTGGCAGACAAGGCGGCCGGAATAGCGGTGCTCGACCAGCCACGAATCGCTATCAGGCGAGCGCATGCGGTGGCCGCAGGCGCGGCAGAGAGTCAGCGGCGCATAGCCGCGGCGGTTCATATAGAAGAGCGATTGCTCGCCGCGCATCAGCGCATGCGCTGCGCCGGTGATGAGTTTCGGCGAGAGCCAGCGGCCCTTTTCGGGCGGATCGAGTTTGAGATCGATCAGCTCGACGTCCGGCAATTCCGCCGCGCCGTGCCGCGATGGCAGCTGCACGTGCGCGTAGCGGCCAGCCTGCGCGTTCACCAGCGTTTCGAGCGAGGGCGTGGCGCTGGCGAGGATCACCATGCAGTCGCCAAGCTTGGCGCGGGCGACGGCGAGATCGCGCGCCTGATAGATGACGCCCTCCTCCTGCTTGTAGGATGGATCGTGCTCTTCATCGACAACGATGAGGCGTAGGTTCGGGAACGGCAGGAACAGCGCCGAACGGGCGCCGACGATGAGCCGCGCACGCCCGGCCGCGATTTCGCGCCAGGCCCGGCGGCGGGCTTTGTGCGGAATGGCGGAGTGCCATTCGACCGGCTGCGCGCCGAAGCGCGCTTCGAAGCGGCTCATGGCCGCTTGCGTCAGCGCGATTTCCGGCAGCAGCACGAGCACCTGCGCGCCGGGATGGCTTCGCATCGCCTCGGCGGCGGCTTCGAAATATACTTCGGTCTTGCCGGAGCCGGTAACGCCGTCGAGCAGCGCCACCTGGAAGCCGCCCTCGCGCACCGATGCGCTGACCTGATCGGCGGCGGCGCGCTGAATCTCCGAAAGCTCCTTGCCCTGCCGTGTGAGATCAGGCGCAGGGAACGGCGGGTCTTCGCTGATCTCGAGCTTCGTCAGCGCGCCGCAATCAACGAGGCCTTTAACGACTGCTGAAGATGTCTCGGCGCGGCGGGCGAGTTCGGCGGCGCCGACATGCTCCTTCGCTGCTTCGTCCATCACCCGCTTGCGCGCTTCGGTGAGCTTCGGCGGCAGTTCGCCCGTGGGCGCCAGCACGATATGGGTCGGCGGCGGAAAGAGCGCTTCCGGCGAGCGCGCCACCATGCGAACTAGATCGCCGGGCGGACGCACAACGTATTTCGCCGTCCAATCAATGAAAGCGCGGGAGATTTCCGGGATCGGCGTCCCCGGGAGCGCCTCTTCGATAGCTTTGAGGTTGGCCGCGCCGGGATGATTGTGCTCCACATCCCACACCACGCCGCGCACCAGGCGCGAGCCGATAGGGGCAATCACGTGCTGGCCGGGCTGGATGTTGAGCGACGACGGCGCGCGGTAATCGAACGGCTCGGGGAGCGGCAGCGGAAACAGGACAGCGACTTTATCCAGGGTTTCGGCCTGGTATTCCGAGCCCTCCTCCGCCACCGCGAACAGCGGCCCGAGCGGCGGCGCCGCGCGCTGGCGCTTCAGCGCTTCCATGGCGCGGCGGCGGGCGGTTGAATTCATTACGGGTGAATCTAAGGGCCCGGGAGATTCGGTGAAAGCGCCGGATGTTGCGGAGCTGTTACTGAACCCGCTTTTACCTTGTTTTCTGACCGGTTCTTAGCCGTGGCGCGCAACCCTGAGCCGCCATGTTCACGAAGCTCTTGTCCCGTCTCGTGCCGCTGCCGGCCAGCGCGCACGACCACCTGTTCACGACGTTCGCGCCGGAAGGCGCGCCAGCGCAGGTGCTGAACACGATCTATCATCAGTATCGGGACGCGATGCCGGATGAGGTCGTGCCGCCGCAGCATGTGCACTATCGCGCGCTGGTGAATCGCATTGTCGGCGCAACTGGCTGGCGACGGCTCGATGGCTTGGCGCTGCGGCGCGCAAGTTCGGCCTATGTGTGCTGCTTCGAGCGCGCGGAGGCGTTCGAGTTTCAGCTGGCGCTGTGGCGGGTCGAGCCAGAGTTCCGGAACCTGCTGATCGAGACGCGCGAGCGCCTGATCGCGGAGCTTATTCCATTGGCCGCGGCGGAGAGCGCGCGGCGCGCGCACTTCTCTCGCTGGAAGGAGTGCCTGGCCACCCCGCTCGACATCCGGGCGTCGAGCCTGCTCGGCCTCATTCAGCAGATGGGACCGGACGATTGGCACGAGATCGTTCTGCGTTGGGACTGGCGCGGCGGCGTCGCGGAGCTGGATTGGATCACGTCGCAGCACGAGTGCGACCGGGCGACGGCGGTGTTCGCGTTGTGCAGCGGATCGCCGGCAGAGATCGCAACGCAGCGCGAGGGTGGCGAGGAGCATGGCTGGTTCGTGCGCGATCTCGCCGCGCGGCTTGAGGGCGGTTTCTATCCCAATGCCGAGCTTGGGCTGCAGCTGCCGGTGCGCCAGCGGCTCGCTTTCGAGGCGGAGCTGACGACCGCCCGGGCGACTGGCGTCAGCCCGTGGCAGCTGCCGGACGATCTCGTCGCGCACGAGGGCCGGCGCACGCATCAACCCAAATACGCGGTGACCAGCGCGCAGGCGCACCATCACTACGAGTACTGGCTCGCGCATCTCGCGTCGCGGAAGCGTTGACGAGATATTGACACGCGCAGGCGCAGCATAGCGCTCATGACAGCCGCTTCCGCCCTGCTCTCGCAATGGATCGCTCATCTGCGCGAAGAGCGCCGTTTTTCGCGCAATTCCGTTGAAGCTTATGAGCGCGACGTTGCAGCGTTTCTGGGTTTTCTGAGCGGGCATTTGGGCGGCGAGCCAGGTGCGCGCGATCTGGCGGAGCTCGAGCCGCGTGATCTGCGGGCATATCTCGCACACCGCCGGCAAGGTCCGGATGCGCTGTCGGATCGCTCGATTTCGCGCGCGCTGGCGGCCATTCGCAGCTTCTATCGCTATCTCGAGCGCCGTCACGGCGTGATCAATGCGCGGCTCGCCTTGGTGCGTGGGCCGAAGCTGAAGCGCTCGCTGCCTCGGCCGGTTTCTGAAGGCGCAGCACGAAATCTGATCTCCGAAACGAACGCGACTGGCGCAGATGACTGGCAAGGCGCACGCGATGCGGCGCTGCTCACCTTGCTCTACGCCGCGGGGCTTCGTATCAGCGAAGCGCTGGCTCTGACGGGCGCGGACCTGCCGTTGCCAGAGGTGCTGCGCATCACCGGCAAGGGCGGCAAGGAGCGCGTCGTGCCGCTGCTTGCGGCGGCGCGGTCTGCGGTCGAGCGCTATGTGGAGCTTTGCCCCTGCGCGCTCGACGACGAGGCGCCGCTCTTCCGTGCTAGCCGCGGCGGGGCGTTCTCGCCCCGCATGGCTCAAGCGCTGATGGAGCGTTTGCGCATACGTTTGGGCTTGCCTTCGAGCGCCACGCCGCACGCTTTGCGGCATGCGTTCGCAACACATTTGCTCGCCAACGGCGCCGATCTTCGCGCGATCCAAGACCTGCTCGGACACGAATCGCTATCGACGACTCAGAGCTACACGAGCGTCGAAGCGCAAGAAATTTTGCAGTCGTATCGCCGCGCACATCCGCGTGCGTGACGATTTTCGCCGCGCGCATCACGCTGCGCGCCTTTGTTTTCAAGGCTCGCAGAGTTTTCGCGTAGTCATCACACAGAGAAAAATCGAACACGCAGGAAAATTCGCGCAACTACCTGCGGAAACGACTTGCAAACCAAATTGCTGCAAAAAAATCTTCGGAGAGTCAAACAACTCCCATCCAACCACGAACCAACACAAGTAAAGATGAGGAAACGAAAATGGCTAAGAAGGTAAAGAAGGCTTCGAAGAAGCCGGCGAAGAAGGTGGCTCGCAAGGCCGTCCGCAAAGCCGTGAAGCGCAAGGGCGCCAAGAAGACGGCGAAGCGCAAGCCGGCGAAGAAGGCCCGCAAGACGGCGAAGCGCCGTACCAAGAAGGCGGCCGCTGCTTCGATGTAACGAAGTCTGGCAAGGGGGATGCGAAAGCATCCCCCTTCGCCTTTCAAGACAAGCATACTGACAAAGGATCTCATGCGCGCTCCGGTCATTCGCTGCCCCCGCTCCCGCTACGAACGCCGCAGACTTTCGCGCTATCAATTCAAACGCTGATCCTTCCGCGAGATACGCGCCTCTCACCTTCCCTCTTTCACACAACCGCATCGCTCTGGGCTTGACGTTAGGCTTTCGCTCATCTACTTTGTATTTCAAAGTAGAGCCTGGAGGCAAAGATGACACGCGATGAAATGCTCGCGGATCTCGCGTACGCGCGCACGCTTGCCGAAGAGGGACGGAACGCCCCGCTGATCGGGGGTTCGTACTTCGTGATGTTCGGCGTGCTGCTGGCGATCTGCTACAGCGCGCAATGGGCAGTGCTGGCGGGCCTGCTCGGTATCGAGCCCAGCCTGATCGGAGTGATTTGGGTGGGCTTCGGCATCGCCGCCGGCGCCGGCAGCGCGCTTTTGAGCAAGCGCGTGCGCGCTTTGCCGGGCGGCGCCGCCATTCCCAACCGCGTCGATCGCAATGTCTGGTTCGGCGTCGTGTTCGCGATTCTCACAGTCGTCGCGGGCTCCGTTCTTCGCGCGGTCCTTCTCGGGGATTTCACGGCGCCCAACGCCATCGTCGCGGCGGGCTTCGGGCTTTATGGCGTCGCGCTCTACGTGACCGCGGCGATTTCGGGTCAGAGCTGGCTGCGGGTCTTCGCGTTCCTAGCATGGGCCGTGAGTGCCGCGTTGTGGTTCTACATCGACCAACCATGGATCTATCTGTTCGCAGCTGCGGCCAGCGTTGTCGTGCTGATCGTTCCCGGCCTCGTCATGGTCCGGCGCGAGCCCAAGACCACGGTGTAAGGCTTGAGCAAGTTCGATCACACTGCGATCGACGACGTGATCCACGGCCGCTTGCGGCTGGGGATCATGGCGTATCTCTCGACCGTATCTCCTGCCCCGTTCGTGGAGCTGAAGGCCAAGGTCAACGCCACCGACGGCAATCTCTCGACGCATCTTTCCAAGCTCGAGGAAGCGGGTTACGTGCGCATCGAGAAGACGTTCTCGGGCAAGAAGCCGCTGACGCTGGTGCACCTCACCAAGCAAGGGCGCGCGGCCTGGATCGCATATCTCAACCGTATCCAGACGCTGTTGAGCGCGGCGGAATAGCCGCACGCGCTCGCTCGCGCTGAGGGTTTTGCATCTGTGCCCAATGGAGGGCGGGAACGCGAACGTGTCGCGTGAAAGAAAGGGCGCGAAAGAGACGCAAGCGCGTTCGCGTTCCCGCGATCGGCTTTGCATGAGCCTTAGCCCCGGCGCAGGTCTTCGCTGCGTGAAGCT
>JBQTJK010000086.1:0-21886 GCA_052387215.1 Caulobacteraceae bacterium | reverse complement strand
CGCGCCTGATCCAGCGATCGATCAGCCGCCGCATCTATCGCCAGCGCAATCTGGTCGAGCGCTATTTCAACAAGCTCAAGCATTTCAGGCGCGTCGCCACGCGCTTCGAGAAGCTCGCCCGAAACTTTCTGGCGGCGGTCCTGCTCGCTTCAGCCCGCCTGTGGACCAGAGCTTATGAGTCCACTACCTAGCGTGGCGCGTGGCCGCTTGAGCGAGGACGCATCACGCGTCGAGAACGTGGATGTGATCTTCCGTCAGATGCCGTCTTGGGAATCGCGCGGACACTTCGGATCGCGCCTGGTGTTCGATCGCGAAGGCCACTTGTACGTGACGCTCGGCGAGCGTCAGCAAGCCGGGTCGCGACCACTAGCGCAAGACACCTCCACCCATATCGGCAAGATCGTGCGCATCAATCCAGACGGCACGGCGCCCGCCGACAATCCGTTCGTTGGCCGTGGCAACGCGCGTGCTGAAAACTGGTCCTACGGCCACCGCAACATCCAAGGCGCCGACCTCCACCCAGACACCGGTGCGCTGTGGATTGTCGAACATGGCCCGCAAGGCGGCGACGAACTCAACATCCCGCGCGCGGGCCGCAACTATGGTTGGCCCGTCATCGGCTATGGCGAAGACTATGACGGCTCGCCCATTGTCGAGGCCTCCGCGCGCGAGGGCATGGAGCAGCCGGTCTATTATTGGGACCCAGTCATCGCGCCAGGCGATATGGACTTCTATCGCGGTTCGCTGTTCCCGTGGCGCGGCGACATTCTGATCGCCGGGCTCGCTTCCGAAGGGCTCGTGCGACTAGAAGTCGAGGGCGAACGCGTCACCGGCGAAGAACGCTTCGCTCTCGGTCTTGGGCGCTTGCGCGACGCGGCCGAGAGCGATGACGGAGCCCTCTGGGTCATTACCGACGAAGACGACGGGCGATTGGTGCGGCTGACGCCGCGCCGTTAGTGCGGCTTCGGAGTTGAAATTCGATGATCCGATGAACGCACGCGTGGATCGAATTTCACGTCCGGGACATTAGCCGGAGCTTTGACCGGTGCGGTGCAGTTCGGCGATGCGCGCCGCTAGCGCCGGATCGGCTTGCGCTCGCGCCGCGATCGCGTTGTAGGTCGCGCTGTCGAGATTGTTGCGCTGCAGGATTTGCCGGATCTGCTCCGTCGCTTGCGTGCGCTGCTCCGGCGTAGCGGTGGCCAGGCTGCGACTGATCGGATCGATCTCGACGCTGGCCGCTGCGAAGGCGCGCAGTGTCGCGTCACTGAACGTGTTCGGCTGCAGGGCCGCCAGACGGCTGGCGAAGGTGCGGTCTTCGTTGGCCATGCGCCCGATGTCGTTGAATTGCGTCGCCGTCACGCTGTGGCGCTGAAGGATCGCCGCAATCTGTGAGCGCGTCTGCGTCTGCTGTTCCGGCGTTTGCGAAGCCAGCCCCGCCTGCAGCGGCCCGATCTCGGCCCTGGCTGCTACGTAGGAGCGCAACTGGGCGTCGGTAACGCTCGCAGCCTGAGACGACTGCGCAGGCATCGTCGATTGTGTGCTGCCCTGCGCCGAACTTGTGCTTGCAGCCTCGGTGCGCGCGCTCTGAGAGCCGGCGCACGCCGCCGCGCCCAGCGCCGCGACCGCCGCTGCTGCGAGCATGGAGATTTTGGTCATGTCTGATGCTCCTCGGTTGCCCCGAGCCATCCGCACTTACGTCTGAGCGCGCTTTTGGTTCCGGGGAGGAACTGCGGCGGAACTTTCAGAGCGTCTTCGCGGCGTCGAGCAGCCGGTCGAGCAGCGCGTCGAGCTGCTGACGTTCCTGTGGATTGAGCGCAGCAAGCAGCTTTTGCTCGCTTGCCAGGGCGATGGGCGCGATGCGCGCGTGTACGCTCTCGCCTTGTGACGTAAGTGAAAGAATTTGCCGCCGTGCGTCGTCGCGGTCCGCTCGCGTCGCTACCCGTTTGGCCGCCACCAGCCGCGCCACGGCGCGCGACACCGCGACCTTGTCCATTTCAGTAGCTTCTGCGACCTCCTTGGCCGTAAGGCCGGGCCGGCGCCCCAGCACGGCGATGATGCGCCATTCGGGAATGGTGAGATCGAACACCTTCGCGTAGCGGGCGGCGATGGCGCGCGAGACGCGGTTCGACAGGATCGACAGCCGGTAGGGGAGGAAATCCTCCAAAACCAGCAACTCAGCCGGGCTCGGTTTCCGTTTCGCGCTTGCCATTGGTTTCAGATGAAACTAAATCGGAGGCAATTGCAAGCCGAGGAAACGCGCATGGCCGATTTGTTCGAGAACCCGATCGGGACCGATGGTTTCGAGTTCGTCGAATTCACCTCGCCCGAACCGGAAAAGCTCGCCGCGTATTTCGAGCGGATCGGCTTCACCGCGGTCGGCCGGCACCGTTCCAAGAATGTCGTTCGCTACAAGCAGAACGACATCAACTTCATCCTCAATATGGAGCCGAAGGGTCAGCCGGCAGACTTTCGCGAGAAGCATGGGCCTAGCGCCAACGCCATGGCGTTTCGCGTCAAGGACGCGAAGAAGGCGTTCGAGGAAGCCGTGAAACGCGGCGCCAAGCCGGTCGACATGCCGATCGGTCCGATGGAGCTCGACATTCCGTGTATCGAAGGCATCGGCGGCGCCTACATCTATCTCGTCGATCGTTACGGCGCGCAGACGATCTACGACGTCGACTTCAAGCCGATCGAAGGCGCTGACGAATCGAAGAATGACATCGGCCTCGCCTATCTCGATCACCTCACCCACAACGTGTTCCGCGGCAACATGGCGAAGTGGGCGCAGTACTACGAGAAGATCTTCAACTTCCGCGAGATCCGCTATTTCGACATTGAAGGCAAAGTTACCGGGCTCATCTCCAAAGCGATGACGAGCCCCGACGGCAAGATCCGCATTCCGCTGAACGAATCGAAGGGCGAAGACGGCAAGGTCGATCAGATCGAAGAGTATCTGCAGCGCTACAAGGGCGAAGGCATACAGCACTTGGCCTTCGGCACGGACAATCTCTACGCTGTCGTCGATCGCCTGCGCGAACGCGGAGTCGAATTGCAGGACACGATCGAGACTTATTTCGATCTCATCGACAAGCGCTTGCCGGGCCACGGCGAGCCGGTGGAAGAGCTGCGCAAGCGCCGCATCCTGATCGACGGCGCGCCGAGCGAAGGCCAGGGCCTTCTGCTGCAGATCTTTGGCAAGGACGCGATCGGTCCGATTTTCTTCGAGTTCATCCAGCGCAAGGGCAATGAAGGCTTCGGCGAAGGCAATTTCAAAGCTCTGTTCGAGTCGATCGAACTCGACCAGATCAAGCGCGGCGTGTTGAAGGCAAGCTGATGTTGAATATGGACCGCCGGCGCCCTTGCCGGCAGACTGCTGAAGCTGCCGCAACGATGCCGGCGAGGCGCCGGCGGTCCATATTGGCGCTCGCCTCGATTCTGCTTCTCACCGCCTGCGCCACCATGACCGAACCTCCCACGCCCCGCTGGTCCATCGTCGTGCATGGTGGCGCGGGTGTGATCGAGCGCGCCAACCTGACGTCGGAAATGGAAGCACAGTACCGCGCCGCCATGCAGCGCGCGCTGACCACGGGCGGAAGCATTCTCGATGGCGGCGGCTCTTCGCTCGATGCGGTGGAAGCCGTCATTCGCGAAATGGAGGACGATCCGCTATTCAATGCAGGTCGCGGCGCGGTTTTCACGGCCGAAGGCAGGAACGAACTCGACGCCTCGATCATGGACGGCCGCAATCGCGGTGCCGGCGCCGTCGCTGGCTTGACGCGCACGCGCCACCCGATCAGCGCCGCGCGCGCCGTGATGGAGCGTTCGCGCCACGTGATGCTGATTGGGGAGGGCGCCGAGGCGTTCGCACGATCGCAGAATCTGGAAGAGGTCGAGCCGTCCTACTTTTTCACCGAGCGCCGCTGGGGGCAGCTAGAGCGCGAGCTACGCAACCGCAATCTTCCCATTCCATCGCGTCCCGCCGGCGCCCCGCCAGCGCCGCGCGCGGCGAACGAGGCATTTCCCGACGACCACCAATTCGGCACTGTCGGCGTTGTCGCGCTCGATTCCAACGGCAATATCGCAGCCGGCGCCTCAACCGGCGGCACCACGGCAAAGCAATGGGGCCGCGTTGGCGACACGCCGGTGATCGGCGCCGGCACGTACGCGCAAAACAGCGTCTGCGGCGTCTCCGCCACGGGCACGGGCGAGTTCTTTATCCGTGTCGGCGTCGCTCGCGACATCTGCGCCCGCATGGAGTTGGGCGACGAAAGCGCACAGCAAGCCGCCGATCACGTCATCGCCGAAGTCGGCGCCACCACCGGCAATGACGGCGCCGCGGGCGATGGCGGCGTCATCGTGCTCGACGGAAACGGCGGCCACGCCTGGGCGATGAACACCTCTGGCATGTACCGCGCCCACCAATCAGCCGGTAGTGAGCCGGTGATCCAGATTTTCGCAGACGAACGGGAATGAGCGCTTCAGACCTCAACCAGATCAAGGCGCCGCTCGATACGCTCGACACGCTGTTCAAGGCGATCGAGTCTGCGGTTGACGCCCGCCATCCCCTCTTCGATGTGGGTCATCCGGACCTTCAGATCCTGCACGTCATCAACAAGCCGATCGATGCGCTCCTCCATTCGCGACAATCGCGTCTGGATTTGCTGAAGCATCGGCATGACGAGCTCGGTGACTTCGCTCATGCCCATCATCATGTATGTTCTTGCGTTGTTCCGCAAGCCGCAACGGAGATGCGTTAAATGGCCATCACCTCCGGCATCCATCACGTCGCCTATCGCTGCAAGGACGCGAAACAAACCGTCGAATTCTATCGCGACGTGCTCGGCATGGAGTACACGACAGCGTTCGCCGAGGATCATGTCCCCTCGACGGGCGAATACGATCCATACATGCACGTCTTCCTCGACGCGGGAAACGGCAACATCCTGGCCTTCTTCGAACTGCCCAACCAGAAGGATATGGGCCGAGACGAGAACACGCCGAAATGGGTGCAGCACATCGCCTTCAAGGTGGAGGGCGTTGAGACGCTGCTCGAAGCAAAGCAGCGCGCGGAGGCGAAGGGGCTCGACGTACTGGGCCCGACCGATCACGGCATCTTCAAGTCGATCTACTTCTTCGATCCCAACGGCCATCGCGTCGAACTCGCCGCCGACACCGGCACGTCGGAGGAGTTGGCGGAACTAAAACGCGTCGCGCCGGCGATGCTGGAGGAATGGAGCCGCACCAAGAAGGCGCCGCAGCATGCCGCCTGGTTGCACGAAAAAGCCCGCGCCGCGCATGCGAAGACCCGGATGGGTGAGTGATGCCGCTGGTTGAGCCGCTCGCCGCGGATCATGATGCCGAAGTCGCCGAACTGGCGCGCTTCTTCAACGAGACGCTAGGCTTCCCGCCAAACAGCGTGCTGACGATGCAGCGCCGCCCGGCGATCGCGAAGGCCTTCATCGCTCTCAACAAGGCGGTGATGGAGAACAGGGGCCGCGTCACCTCCGAGCAGAAGCGCCTGATCGGCTACATCGCCAGCCTCACCGCCGGCTGCCGCTACTGCCAAGCCCACACCGCCCGCGCCGCCGAACGCTATGGCGGCAGCAACGAACGAATCGCCGAAGTTTGGAACTACGAACTCAGCGATCTCTTCACGCCGGCGGAGAAAGCCGCGCTCGCCTTCGCGCAAGCGGCGGCCAGCGTTCCGAACGCTGTTGATGAGAAAACCGCCGCGGAGCTGAAGCAGCATTGGAGCGACGAGGAGATCGTGGAAATCCTGGGCGTGGTCGCGCTTTTCGGCTATCTCAACCGGTGGAACGACTCCATGGCCACATCCATCGAACAGGGCGCTGCCGAAAGCGGCGAGAAACACCTCGGCGCGCGTGGTTGGTCTCCGGGCAAGCACGGCAGGGGTTAGCGATGCTGAAGCTCTACGATTACTGGCGTTCCTCCGCCGCCTATCGCGTCCGCATCGGTCTCGCGCTCAAAGGCGTCGAGTACGAAGCGATCCCGATCAACATCATGCCGGGCGTCGATGAGCAGATGCGCGAGCCGTATCGCTCGAAGAACCCGCAGATGCGGGTGCCGGCGCTGGAGACCGAGCAGGGGATCATCACCCAATCGCTGTCAATTCTGGTTTGGCTCGATCAAACTTACCCGAATCCGCGCCTCGTGCCAGGCGATCCGTGGCTCGGCGCGCAGGTGCGCTCGTTCGCGCTTACCATCGCCACCGATATCCATCCGCTCAACAACACGAGCGTGCTGACGCGCATCAAGCTCGAGTTCAGCGCCGACGACGATCACGTCGGCGAATGGTATCGCCACTGGATCAAGCTCGGCTTCGCCGCTCTGGAGCATCAGGCCGGGCAGCGGCCGCAAGCGCCGTACGTGTTTGGTGACGAGCCCACGCTTGCTGACGTGTGTCTCGTGCCGCAAATGGCCAATGCGCGTCGCTTCAGGACCGACCTCTCGCCGTTCCCGCGCCTGGTCGCCTGGGACGAGCGCGCGCGCGAGCATCCGGCCTTCGTCAAGGCAGCGCCGGAAAATCAGAAGGACGCTGTGAAGTGATGCGCACAGTATGGACCGCCGGCGCCCTCGCCGGCATCTTCGTAAGACGCAACGCTGGGCGATGGTAGCGCGTCGCCTCCGGCGACGCATGCGCGGCCGGAGGCCGCGCGTTCCACTTCCAAAGCCCGGCGTTCACATCAGGTGCGCTATGAAACTAGCTTCGCTAAGACATGGAAGAGACGGCAAGCTCGTCGTTGTCTCGGATGATCTGGCCTGGTATGCGCATGAACCGAACGTGCCGACGCTGCAGGCCGCGCTCGACAATTGGGCCCACGCCGAACCGCGCCTGCGTGCGCTGAGCGAGGGCGTGAACGCCGGCTCGATCCTGCGGGAACGCTTCCACGAGCGCGAAGCCGCCTCGCCCTTGCCGCGCGCCTACCAATGGGCCGATGGTTCTGCTTACGTGAATCACGTCGCGCTAGTGCGTCAGGCGCGCGGCGCGAAAATGCCGGAGAGCTTCTGGACCGATCCGCTGATATACCAGGGCGGTTCCGACATTTTCCTCGGTCCGCGCGACGCGATCCCGCTGAAGGACGAAGCCTGGGGCTGCGATTTCGAAGCGGAAGTCGCGGTGATCGTCGACGATGTGGGGACGGGCGTCGCGCCGGAAGAAGCGCGCGAGCGCATCCGCCTGGTCATGCTCGTCAACGATGTCAGCCTGCGCAATCTCATCCCGGCCGAACTGGAGAAGGGGTTTGGCTTTTTTCAATCGAAGCCGTCCTCCGCCTTCTCGCCGGTCGCCGTCACGCTCGACGCGCTAGGCGATGCGTGGAAGGATGGCAAACTCAGCTTACCGATGCTTGTTTCGCTCAACGGCAAGCCGTTCGGCAAAGCCAATGCCGGCGAAGACATGACGTTCGATTTCGGTACGCTCATCGCGCACGCCGCCAAAACCCGTGATCTCGCCGCCGGCACGATCGTCGGCTCAGGCACGGTCTCCAACCGCGACGCCGACGGCGGTCCCGGCAAGCCCGTCAGCGAAGGCGGGCGCGGCTATTCCTGCATCGCTGAGCAGCGCATGATCGAGACGATCCAGACCGGCAGGCCGGCGACCGCCTTCCTCAAACACGGCGACCGCGTCGAGATCGAGATGCTGGATGCGAAGAAGCATTCGATCTTCGGGCGTATCGATCAGAAAGTCATCCGGGCGTAGCCCCACATGAAACTCAACGCACGCGAAGCTGGCAGACTACTATCTGTTGCCGCAGCGATGACCTGCTTTGTCGTCGCCAAGGGAAGTGTGCTGAGCACGATCGCAGAAATGGTGGTGCTATTGCTGTTCGGTTTTGGATTCTTGGCGCTCGGCGTTCGCCTACTTCATTTGCACGAGAAGTGGTGGTGACGCGATCGCGACGGACGAGCCGCCGATCAAATCTCCCGCCGCGGCGCGGCGGTGGCCGGATCGCCAGTGTTCGGCGTGCCGCGCGGTTCGATCAGCAGCACATGCGCTTCTTCTTCGGCGTAGGGCGCATGCTCCACGCCTTTCGGCACCACGAAAAGTTCGCCGGGCTTCAGCGCCACATCGCCGTCGCGCAGACGGATGATCATCTCGCCCTTCAGCACCAGGAAAAAGTCGTCGGTATCGTCGTGCTTGTGCCAGGGAAACTGGCCCTGAACCTTCACAACCATCAGATCATGGCCGTTGAAGCCGCCGACCACGCGCGGCTGCCAATGACCTTCGAATTGCGCGAGCTTGTCGGCGAGATTGATCGGCTTGTTCATGTATGCGCAAAAATGTCGCTGTCTTCCCAGCCCGCAAGATCGAGCGCCGCGCGCGTCGGCAGAAAGTCGAAGCACGATTGGGCGATCTCGACCCGCCCCTCGCGCGCCAGCATCACGTCGAGCTTTTCCTTCAGCGCATGCAAATGCAGCACGTCCGAGGCCGCGTAAGCGAGCTGCGCATCGGAGAGTTCAGCCGCGCCCCAATCGCTTGACTGCTGCTCCTTGGAAATGTCGCGCCCGAGCAGCTCCTTGATCAGATCCTTGAGCCCGTGCCGGTCCGTGTAGGTACGCACCAGCCGCGAGGCCGTGCGCGTGCAATAGAGCGGTGCGCAGACAATGCCCAGATCGCGCATAAACATGGCGATGTCGAAGCGCGCGAAGTGGAAAAGCTTCAGCGTGGCGGGATCGGTCAGCACGCGCTTCAGGTTCGGCGCGTCGTACGTGGCGCGGTCGAGCTGGACGAGGTGCGCCTCGGCGCCGCCATCGGACACCTGCACCAGGCACAAAGGATCGCGCACCAGCGATAGTCCCATCGTCTCGCTATCGACGGCGACTGGCCCGTTGAAGCTCACGCCCGCGGGAAGATCGCCCTTGTGCAGATGCACCGCGACGTTGCGCCCATCGACGGTGAGGGAGAGTTTGCGTGTCATGCGGCGAGGGCAATAGTCCAATTCGCCCGCCGGGGCTAGCGGGGGCGCCTCCAATCCTCCTCGCCCTCGATGGGCCCGCACCTCAGCGCCGCAATACGACACCAACCCGGAGCGTTCGCGGCGGGGCGAAGCTCTCGACGCCATCGGCGGTTTCCGCGGCCTCGACATCGGCATCTAGCGCATTGTCCAAGGCCGCGAACGCGGACACGCCTTCGAACAGGCGCTGCTGAGCGCGCAGATCGACCACGGCCGCCGCATCCAGCTCGCGCGAATTGAGATCGTCCTCGAACCGCGCGCTCTCATAGACCAGCGCCGCCGAAAGCGTCGTTGCTTCGAGGACACGCCATTCGATTCCCGCGCTCGCGCTCCATTCCGGCGATTGCGCGGGCCGCAAGCCGGCGAGCGGGCCATCGCCAAATTCCGCGTCGGTGTAGTTCAGCGCCGTGCGCCAGCTCCAGCGATCGTTGATCTCGCCGCGCGCCTGTGCCTCCAGACCGACCGCGTCGATCGTTCCAGCGTTCTGCCTTTGGCGGCACGCGCCTGCGGGCGGACACGAGGGAAAAGATCCTGGCGCAAGCGTGACATTCACGATCGCATCCTCGAGCCGGGTCGCAAACACGCCCGCGTCCCACGACCAGCTTCCGTAATCTCCTCCCACGCCGACATCGACGCCAACAATCCGCTCGGGCGAAAGCGCAGCGTTCGCCTCGGTGACATCGTTGCCGACACGGAAGGGGCGGTGCAGTTCATTCAGTGTCGGCGGCCTGAAGCCGGCGTAGGCCGCGCCGCGCACGAACATCTCGTCGCCGAATTCGTGCCGCACGCCGAACCGCGCGGTCGGCGCCACTGTCTCCGAGTCCTCCGGAAAGAACTCAAGCGTCGGCGCACCGGTTGCGATCAACCGCTCGACCCGGCTTCCATCCCAAGCGCGATAGACGTCGGCGCGCGCGCCGCCGGTGAACAGCCATGGGCCGATCTCGCGCCAGCCTTCAACATAGGCGCCCGCCGTCAACGTCCGTCCGCCGGCAATGCGCGCGCGTGTGAACTGACCGCCCATGAACGCGAACCGTTCGCGCGTCTCGCCGTCGGCAGTGCGCAGATCGGCGCCGGCCTCCACGCCGTACGTCTCGCCTGTCCATCGCAGCGCCGCGTTGCCGCCCCAGCCGAGCGCCGGCGTCTCATATTGTTCGTTCGCCGGCGTGGTCATGCTCCGATCCGGCGCGACCGCGACGGAGCTGTTGTAGAGATCAGATGTCAGCGCCCACACCTGCGCGCGCCAAGCGAACGCGCCGGCCGGAGCGGCAAGCGTCATGCTCACGCTCGCGCCATCTGAAACGGATTCTGCGCCGACGAGGCCGGCGCCGCGGCTCTCGGAATATCCGCCGAGCCGCATCGACAGCACGCGCATGTCATCGCGCCATTCCGCGCGCGCCACGCCAGCGAAAGAGTCCGACCACACTGGCGCATCCGCCGCGCCGCGGCCTTCGCGAACCGGTATCCAGCCGTCCTCCTGTTGCGCCGCAGCCGCCAACATAAACGACCACGCCTCGCCGCGCGCCTCGCCAACGCCTGCCGCCCGCACGTAGTTGCGCTCGCCGCCTTCGAGCGAAACCACCGCGCCTTGCTCACGCCGCTCCTGCAGATGCACCGCGCCTGTCAGCGCGCCCGCTCCGTACGGCCCGGCGCCGGCGCCACGCAGCACCGTCGCGCCGCTAATCGTCTCCGGCGGAACGGCGCCCCAGATCACCCAGCCGCCGAACGGATCGTTGAGCGGTCGGCCATCGAGCGTCACCAGCGCACGGCCTGCGCCTGAGGGAGCTGATGCGCGGATCGACAAACCCTGGATTGTTGGATTCGCGGCGGCGCTGTCATTGCGCCGAAACGTCGATACGCCGGGCGCGCTGCGCAGCGCTTCGTCGAGCCGCGTCGCAGTTTCGAGCACAATGGGGTCGATCGTAAAGGCGGAGTAGACGGCCTCGCCCGGCGCTTCGGGCAAGCGCGGCGCGACGATGACGATTTCTTCGCTTACCGCTTGGCACTCCATTGAGGGGCTCCGTCGGTATCCGCGATCGATCGAAACACATACGTCCGCAGAAGCGAACTTGTGAACGCTAATCAGGTCTGCTCCGCTTTGCCACGGGCGCGAAGCGGCCCAATAGTGCGCGAAAGGCCGGTTGCTCGCTCCCCATGGAGGTGCGACGAATTTGGGCCCAGCCCGTCCGCTGCTATGAGTTCACCATGGGCAGGTCTGACCTGGACGCTGTTGCCGCTCGCCGCGCGGAGATCGCGCGCGCCCTCGAAGGCCTTGAAGTTAAACGGACCGTGCTGGCGGCGGAAGACGAAGAACTCGACGTGACGGAGCGCGTGTTGAAGCGCATCGACCGGCTCACGCACGCTGAAACCACCTTTCCGGCGAACTATGTCGTGGACGAGCCCATTCATCGTCGTGCGATCGGCGTGATCCGCGCTTTGGTCGGCGGGCGCCTTCCTTGAGACACACGCGCACGAGGATCGTGGCGCGGGGTCATTCTCCCTAGGCGCGCGCGGAGTTGGCGCAGCGCCGCCATTGCGAAATATTCGAGCCATGAGCAAGCCTGATCTGGACGCAGTGATCGCCCGGCGCGCGGCGGTGGCGAATGAATTGGCGGCGCTTGAGAAGATGCGCGGCGAGATGGAAGCGGAAGAGCAGGACCTGATCGTCGCCGAACGGGTGCTGACACGGCTGGCGTCACGCGCGCCCGGCGAGCCCGCCGAAGACTACGCCGAACGGTCGGCGTGACGCGCAGCCTAGGGCCAATGCCGCTTTGAGGCGACCAGGCCGCAAAGTTGACGGCCCGGCGGCGCTCCCTTACATCCCCGCCCTCAGTGCCCAGATGGCGGAATTTGGTAGACGCACCAGTTTCAGGTACTGGCGGGTAACACCGTGGAGGTTCGAGTCCTCTTCTGGGCACCACTTTTCCTGAGATTTCTGAGATGGAGATCCACATCGAAGGGCCGGGCGCGTTCGCGGTCGATGTGGTCGGCGTGTCGCAATATCAACGTGTGCTCGAAACTGCGGCGGCTGAGTGCGCGATCGTGCATGCGACTTTGGTGCTTGAGGATTCCAACCCTTACGACGACCAAGCTGTCGCCGTACACATCGACGGTCGGCGCGCCGGCTATCTGAGCCGTGCCAACGCGCGCCTCTACCGCGCCGATCTCGCCGCCGCCGGACAACCGCGCCTCAGCGTCCGCTGCAAAGCGAAGATCGTCGGCGGATTCGAGCGCGCGGATGGCGGGCGGGCCCATTACGGCCTGAAGCTCGATCTGCCGCGGCTCAGTTCATGAACATGCTCAAGCAGCACGCGCTCGACATCGCCGCCTTCGCGTGGGGCGTGGCCGAGGCGACGTTGTTTTTCATCGTGCCTGACGTGCTGCTCTCCTACGTCGGCCTGAGGCGCGGCGCGAACGCTGCCGCTCGCGCGTCCGTCATTGCGGCCATCGGCGCGGGCCTCGGCGGCGCGATCATGTATCTGTGGAGCACGAGCGATCCAGTCGCCGCGCGCGAAGCGGTGCTTGCGCTGCCGGCGATCAGCGAAGCGATGGCCGAGCGCGCCGCCGAGCAGATGAGGCACAACTGGTTCGCCGCCGCTTTGCTCGGGCCGCTGAGCTCGACGCCGTTCAAGCTCTACGCCATCATCGCCCCGCACATGGGCGCCTCGCTCCCCGCTTTTGCGCTGGCGGCGATCGCCGCGCGGCTGCCGCGGTTCCTGATCGTCTCGGTGGGCGTCGCGCTGATCGGGCGTCTCATCGAACCGCGGCTCGGGGCAAGGCGCCTCATCTGGGTATTCACAGTGGCATGGGTCCTTTTCTACATCATGTTTTTCACACTCGTGCCAAGCTGATCAGCACGGCGCTGCCAAGCGGAGGACTCCCCGCCCCCTGGCGGGGCGGGGCGGGGGTGGGGGTGACGGCGACGCCCTTCCTGAGCGCGCGCCGCCCACACCCCCATCCGTCGCGCATCCGCGCGACACCTTCCCCGCAAGGGGGAAGGGGCGCGGCGTATGCTGACGCAACGGGCGCAGCACACCGCAGCCGCCGTGCTTGGCGCCTCGCGCGGGCGCCTATACTTCAAGCCCCTGAAATGACTCCCCCAAATGACGCCTAGAGACCGCATCCGCAATTTCTCCATCGTGGCCCACATCGACCACGGCAAGTCGACGCTCTCCGACCGTTTGATTCAAACCACGGGCGGGCTCTCGGCGCGCGAGATGACCGAGCAAGTCTTGGACTCGATGGATATCGAGAAAGAGCGCGGCATCACCATCAAGGCGCAGACCGTGCGCCTCGACTACACGGCGCGTGACGGCGCCGACTATGTCCTCAACCTGATGGACACGCCGGGGCATGTGGACTTTGCGTATGAGGTGAGCCGCTCGCTCGCTGCCTGCGAAGGCGCGCTGCTGATCGTGGATGCGTCGCAGGGCGTCGAAGCGCAGACGCTGGCGAATGTCTACCAGGCGCTCGACCTCGATCTCGAAATCGTCCCCGTCATCAACAAGATCGACCTCCCCGCCGCCGAGCCCGATCGCGTGAAGCAGCAGATCGAGGATGTGATCGGGCTCGACGCGTCCCACGCCATCCTCGCTTCAGGCAAGACAGGCGAGGGGATCGATGAGCTCTTGGAAGCCATCGTCACGCGCCTGCCGCCGCCGAAGCAGGGCGACGCCAACGCGCCGCTGAAAGCGCTGCTCGTCGACGCCTGGTACGATGCCTATCTCGGCGTCGTCGTGCTGTTCCGCGTCATCGATGGCGTGGTGGAGAAAGGCATGCGCATCAAATTGATGCAGACCGGCGCCGATTACGGCGTCGATACCCTTGGTGTTCTGCGCCCCAAGCGCGTCGACGTCGCCGAACTCGGCCCCGGCGAAATCGGCGTCATGACCGCCTCGATCACGGAAGTCGCCGACGCGCGCGTCGGCGACACCATCACCGAATATCGCCGCGAGACCGGCAAAGCGCTGCCGGGGTTCAAGCCGGCGCAGCCCGTGGTGTTCTGCGGTCTCTTCCCGCAGGACGCCGCCAATTTCGAAGACCTGCGCGCCGCCATGGCCAAGCTCCGCTTGAACGACGCGAGCTTCTCCTACGAAATGGAAACCAGCGCCGCGCTCGGCTTCGGCTTCCGCTGCGGCTTCCTTGGGCTGCTGCACCTCGAAATTATCCAGGAACGCCTCACGCGCGAGTTCGATCTCGATCTCATCGCCACGGCGCCGAGCGTCGTCTACCGCGTGCACATGAACGACGGAGAACTAAAGGAACTGCACAATCCGGCGGATTTGCCTGATGAAGTTTACATTCGCGAGATCGAAGAGCCGTGGATCAAGGCGACGATCCTGACGCCCGACGAATATCTCGGCGCCATCATCAAGCTCTGCCAGGATCGCCGCGGCCAGCAGAAGGATCTGAACTATGTCGGCTCGCGCGCCATGCTGGTCTACGAGCTGCCGCTGAACGAAGTCGTGTTCGATTTCTACGACCGGCTCAAAAGCGTCTCGAAGGGCTACGCCAGCTTCGACTATCAGATCATCGATCACCGCGAGGGCGATCTGGTGAAGATGAGCATTCTCGTCAACGAAGAACCGGTCGATGCGCTCTCCATGCTGGTGCACCGCGCGCGCGCTGAATCGCGCGGCCGCGCCATGGTGGAAAAGCTGAAAGAGCTGATCCCGCAGCATATGTTCAAGATCCCGATCCAAGCCGCGATCGGCGGGCGCATCATCGCGCGGGAAACCATCTCGGCTTTGCGCAAGGACGTGACGGCTAAGTGCTACGGCGGCGACGCCTCGCGCAAACGCAAGCTCTTGGACAAGCAGAAAGAGGGCAAGAAGCGCATGCGCCAGTTCGGCAAAGTCGACATCCCGCAGGAGGCGTTCATTGCGGCGTTGAAGATGGATGGGGATTAGGGAGCGAGTTTGGGTGCTTGATCTGGTCGAGCAAATGGTACGGTGATTGTGCTACCTTCGCGCTCAGCAACCACACGCCAAGTTGGACAATAGGCGCTGACAAGACTCGATCGCGAGGACACAAGCTGGCCCGCTGTTTCGTCCGTCTTCCAAGTTAAGCAATCGATCCAGACTTGCGAGTTTTGCGGGCGATACCGATCGTATCCGCAAAGCCTAATGCCAAATTCTCCGGTGACGACATGCGACTTTGCATCATACCATGACATGTCATTGTCTGAGATGGCATCCTCCGGGGCGAAGTCGATGCGAACCCGAAAGTTCGGTGCTCCGACCCCAATCGCTGCAAGCTCATCCAGGTGTGCATCATTGCAGCTCATGATGTTACTGCCATCACCGGGACCCAGTGGGCTTCCGTTCAGGAAGTAAAGGCAGGGCGTTTTGTTGCCTCCTTGAATATCGTCATATCGGACCGCCCAGGGCAGTTGGTTCTTCGACCTTGGAGCGAGTACGAGCAGTGAACCCGCAGCGTGTTCGCTCGGCTTCTTGCAAGTGGCGTCGGATGGAATCCACCATTGTTTGGTCATCGCGAGAGCGCTCCAGCCTCGATCACCTCGCGGCTGTTGCAATACTTGCACTGCGGCGCTTTCCACGATGTCGGCTTACGCCTCTCTTCCGCCTCTTGTTCTTCCGGCTGCCAGATAAGCAGTTCGAAATCGGCGGTGCACTTTAGGCATTTGTATTTGATGGTGGCGGGCATGCGACTTAATCTGAACGCGCGTTGGCGCTACGTTAGGTCGATTGCCTCATGATTCGCCTAGCGTGGCGAGTCAATTTGTCTAGCACGGAACGACGATGAGCGCGAAGAAGCTGTTCATATCCTACTCGCACGCTGACGCAGTGTTGCTGCAGACGCTGAAGACGCATCTCAAGCCGTTGGAGCGCGCGGGCGTGATTGCGCCGTGGTTCGATGGCTATCTCTTGCCCGGCGACGATATCGACGCACGCGTTCGTTCGGCACTGGAGAAAGCCGAGCTTATCGCGCTGCTCGTAAGTCCTGACTTCTTGGCGTCGGACTATTGCTACGAAGTCGAAATGGAAACAGCAGTCGCCCGTCACGAGCGGAGCGTGGCTCGTGTGATCCCGATTATCGCAAGAGAGTGCCAGTGGCATGGCGCGCCTTTTGGCAGACTAGTTGCTGTGCCGACGGACGGCAGGCCGATCATGTCTACACGGTGGCCCGATAAAGATGAGGCGTGGACCATCGTCGCCAAGGGCATTGAGGCCGCCGCGAATGCATCGACCGCGACGTCAAGCTCTTCGCCAGAGGCAGCAACGTCGGCACCGAATCCGGCGGCAACATCGCGTATCTCCGCTCCCATGACGGTCAGTTCAAAGCGGAAGGTTACAGACAAAGACCGCGACGACTTCAAACAATCGGCATTCGATCACATTGCACGCCGATTTGAGGATTCGCTCGCGGCGTTGAGCGGCGACCTCGCGGGGGCGCTTCGTCGAATTGACGCCAACCGTTTTACAGCGACGATCTATCGCTCGGGATCCAAGGCTTCTGGCTGCACGGTTTGGATTGGCGGCGGACAATGGGGGGCGAACTCGATTTGTTACGTTGGGAACGACGGCGGTGAAACGAACAGCATGAACGAGTCACTTGATGTGGAGGATAGTGACGGCGACTTGGGACTTAGGCCGCAATTCGCCAGCGTTCGAGGTCGATCCGATAGGATGCTCGATGCGGATGGGGCTGCCGAGCACCTTTGGGCCGAGTTCGTCGAGCGCCTCAAGTACAACTAAGTTCGCGGGCGTGGCGACTTCGTTTCGGACCGCATTTTTGCTAGAGACGTCACGATGACCAACCCACTTCTCGCCCGCATCACCACCGACCCCGCCATTTTCGGCGGCAAGCCGATCGTTCGCGGACTGCGGTTCGCGGTGGAGCATCTGATCGGCTATCTCGACGCGGGCATGAGCGAAGACGAGCTGCTGGCGGAGTTTCCGTTTCTTGAGGCGGAGGACATCGCGGCGGCGAAGCTGTTTGTGGCGGAACAGGTCTAGCGACTCTCCTCCCCCTTGCGGGGAGGAGAAGGAGGAGGGGGTGCGGGCGGCGCGCTCTCCTGCAAGCACATCGCCGTCACCCCCACCCCCGACCCCGCCCCGCAAGGGGGCGGGGAGTCGTCTTGTTCTCCCAGGCCGACGCGCACAGAGCGCGGCTTGCGCCGCGCGGGCCGGCGAGGGCGCCGGCGGTCCATACGCTGCTGGTGGAGTTTCCGTTTCTCGAAGCCGACGACATCGCGGCGGCGAAGCTGTTCGCGGGCCGCAGCGAGAACTAAACCCTCTCCCACTCGCAGGGGGAGAGGGGAGGGTGAGGGGGTGAGCGCAATTTTGCGCGCTGAACTCTTCGCTTCATTGAGCCCAGCTTTGTCGCTTCCACCCTCACCCTTCCCTCTCCCTCCTCAGGAGGGAGAGGGTGTTGTCCAGCCGCAATTCGGGTGACGTTTCAGCCCGGATAGATGGGTGACACTTTGCCGGCGGCGTGAGCGATGAGGCCGATGCGGCGGAGGAAGAGAACGCGCGCGAGGCCGAAGCGACCGCAGCCTATGTGCAGCGGAGGGAGAGCTTTGATGGTCAGTTGAAGCTGGTCGAACGCGCAACGTTGCGCCTCTCCCCTTGGCCCCCTTGCATTCCTTTCTACTATACTAGAAATATGGAATCGACCACGATCCGCACCAACGCCGCCCTGGACGCGTTTAGCGCGCTCGCGAACGAAAGCCGGCTGGCGATCTTCCGGCTGCTGGTGCAGGCCGGGCCGGAGGGGAGGGCCGCGGGCGATATCGCCGATAAGCTCGGCATCCCAGCCTCGTCGCTGTCGTTCCACCTCGCGCATCTGACGCGCGCTGGCCTCACCGAACAGCGCCGCGAAAGCCGCTCGCTCATTTACTCCGCGAACTTCGCCACCATGAACGGGCTCGTGGATTTCCTCACCGAAAATTGCTGCGGCGGCGCGAGCTGCGCGCCCGTTTCCTCGCGCACGAAAAGGAAAGCCTCATGAAACGCTTGCACGTGCACGTCGGCGTCACCGACCTCGATCAATCGATCAGATTCTATTCCGGGCTGTTCGCCAGCGAGCCGACGGTCCGCAAGAACGACTACGCCAAGTGGATGCTCGACGATCCGCGCGTGAATTTCGCGATCTCGACGCGTCCCGACGGCGGCGGCGTCAGGCACCTCGGCATCCAGGTTGAAACGCCGGAAGAACTTTCGGAGGTGTACGCGCGCCTCAAAGGCGCCGACGCGCCGGTGTTCGAAGAAGGCAAGACCACGTGCTGCTACGCGGAATCGGAAAAGTCATGGATCAGCGATCCGCAAGGCGTCGCCTGGGAGACGTTCCTCACCACCGGCGAGTCAACGAGCTACGGCGGCGGCGTCGAAAGTGCCGCGCCTGAATCGCACGCCGCCACCAAGCCAGCCGCGTGCTGCGGCCCGCGCGAACTGGAGAGTGTGATATGACCCAGCATCGTCCCTACAACGTGCTCTTCCTCTGCACCGGGAACTCGGCGCGCTCGGTCATGGCGGAAGCCATCCTGCAGCGCTTCGGCGGCGGCAAGTTCAACGCTTACTCGGCAGGCTCGACGCCGAAAGGCGAAGTGCATCCCGAAACCCTCGAGCTGCTGAGGCGGCTCAACTACGACACCAGCAGCTTCCGCTCGAAGAGCTGGGACGAGTTCGCCAAGCCGGATGCGCCGCCGCTCCATTTCGTCTTCAACGTTTGCGACAACGCCGCGGGCGAAGTGTGCCCGGCATGGCCCGGCCAGCCGATGACGGCGCATTGGGGCATTCCTGATCCCGCCGCGGTCACGGGTTCGAATGTCGACATCGCCCGCGCCTTCGCCAATGCCTATGGTGCGCTGCAGAACCGCATCGCCATCTTCGTCAATTTGCCGTTCGAGGGCCTGGATCGCCTGTCGCTGCAGGCGCGCCTCGACAGCATCGGCCGTACCTCCGACGCGGACGGCAACGTCGCGTGATCGATCTGAAGCGCGCCCTCGCGGCGGAAGCGCTGGGCGCGCTTATCCTCAGCGGCACGGTGATTGGTTCGGGAATCATGGCCGCGCAGCTGGCGGCGGGGAATGACGCCGTTGCGCTTCTCGCCAATGCGGGCGCGACCGCCGCCATCCTGTTCGCGCTGATCACCGCGCTCGCGCCGATCTCCGGCGCGCATTTCAATCCCGCCGTGACTTTGGTTATGACGCTCCGCGGCGCCGTGCGTCCGATCGAGGCAGTGCTTTACGCCGCTGTTCAGATTCTTGGCTGCATTGGTGGAGCAGTCCTGGCTCACGCAATGTTTGAGATGCCGCTAATGCAGGAAGCGATGCAGGAACGCAGCGGATTGGCGCAAGGCTTGTCCGAAGCTGTGGCGACGTTTGCGCTGATTGCAGCAATTCTGCTGGTCTCGCGAAGCCGCCCCAGCGCCGTGCCCGCCGCCGTCGCGCTGACGATCGCCGCCGGCTATTGGTGGACGGCGTCGACCTCCTTCGCCAACCCCGCCATCACCATCGCCCGCGCGCTCACTGACACGTTCGCCGGCATACGCCCGCAAGACGCGCCAGCGTTCATCGCGGCCCAGTTCATCGGCGCCCTGATCGCAATGTGGGTTTGCGCCTGGCTCGCTTCTGGGCCGCGGGGCGGAGAGGCGAGCGTCGCGGATCGGTAGGTCACGGAGCTGTCACGCGCGCGAACGCAGGTGCAGCAATCCCCAGTTCCGCCAATGCAGCTTGCGTCTTGGCTTGCGGGCTGTGGATTTGCGGCTAGGCTCCGCGCCTTCTGCAAGGGGAGGGACCTCGCATGAACTCGTATGAATCTCCGGATGCGTCAGCGGCGATGGCCGGCATGATGGGCACGATGGGCATCATCTGGCTCGTCGTCATCGCCTTCATTGTCTTTCTCTACTGGAAGATCTTTTCCAAGGCGGGGTATTCGGGCTGGCTCGCGCTGCTGATGCTGGTGCCGCTGGTGAATCTGATCATGATCATTTGGTTCGCATTCGCCGACTGGCCGGTGGCCAAGAAAGCACGCGGCGGCGCCTAGGGTTTGCGTTTTGGGGCCTCCGTCATTTCCGGCGGAGGCCCGCCCGGCATGATGGGACGCGCCGGATAGCCGCCGTGCGCGAGCAGGCGGTCGTACATCACGAGCGCGCCGGCGAGGCCGACATTGACGCAGAATTTCGTCGGGACTTTCACCACGTGCTGGCAGCGCGCGAGCAGCGCCGGCGACAGTGAACCGCGCTCGCGCCCGAGCACATAAGCCGCGGCTTGCGGATGCTGGAAGCGCGGCAGCTCGACAGCGTCGTCGGTGAGTTCAATGCCGACCAGGGCGCAGCCTTTCGGCAAGCGCATGTCTTCGACTGAGGCCCACGGATAATACGGCACGTGATCGAAACTGCGGGAGGTGTCGCTGTGGTAAGCCTCGCGCACCTTTGGGTGTGCGTTGATGGTGAAGAAAAAGCTGGCGCCGAACGCATGCGCCGTGCGCATCAGCGCGCCCAGATTCATCGGCTTGGAAATCTCCGCCGCGCCAATGCCGAAATATCCGCGCATCAGCCCCTGCGGCAATTGTTGTACGGCCCGCCGCGCGCGCCGGTGAGCGTGGCGCTGCCGCCGCGTTCCCAATACTCGACCGAGCCATTCGAGTAGAGTGCGCCGGAGGCGCCGGCGACGTGCGGCAGCGCGTATTCTTGTCCGCCGGCGAACACGTGTGCGCCGCTCGAGGCGATGCGCGCGCTGAACGCCGCGCCGCCGTCGCAACGCCAATCCATGCGCGGACCGGATGGGCCGCCGCCGGTCGACGCGCAGGCGGCGAGGAGAGCAAGAGCGGCGACAGCGGCGATCTTTTTCATGGCGTGCACCTCGTTAGAATGTCTTCACTTCGCGCAATCCCGCCGATGTCGCCAGGCCACGCTTCATGCCCTCACTCGCGAACGGCGCGGCGACGTTGCCCTTGGCGTCGACCGCGATCAAGCCGCCGGACCCGCCAAGCCTGCGGACATCTTCAATAACGGCGGCGGTGGCTTGTTCCAGGCTCTGGCCCGCATAGGCGATGCGGGCGGAAACGTCGGCGGCGGCGTTGACGCGCATGAAGTATTCGCCGAGCCCAGTGCAGGAGATGGCGGCGCGCTCGTCCGCCCACGTACCCGCGCCGATGATCGGCGCATCGCCGACGCGGCCGTGCATCTTGCCGTGCAATCCGCCCGTGGAGGTCGCCGCGGCGAGGCGGCCGCTGGTGTCGCGCGCTACGGCGCCGATCGTGCCTGCGCCGGGCAGACCACTCTCGGCGGCGACGTAATACGTCTTCGGATCGGCGACGCGCTCCAGTCCTTGCACCGCTGCGAACTGGCTCGCGCCTTCGCCGACGAGCAGAACGTGGGGAGTATGCTCCATCACCGCACGCGCGGCGCGAACAGGCGAGACGAAGCCGCGCAACGCCGCAACGGCGCCAGCCGCGCGCGTCGGGCCGTCCATTACGGACGCATCGAGTTCGACCACGCCGTTCGCGTTCGGTGCGGCGCCCTTGCCGGCGACGTGCAGACCACACGCCTCCAGTTCCTCCGCCATCGCCGTGACGACCTCGAGCGCACTCTCGCCGCGCGCCAGCATGGCGCTGCCCCGGTCGAGCAGGGCGGCCATGTGTTCCTCTTCGCGCTTGTACGCGCGCTCGGCGATGGCGCCGGCGCCGCCGTGGAGGGCGAGCGCCCAAGTCGAACTCATGCGGCGCTCTATAGACCTATTCGCTGGACGCCGCGCTATCGCGGGTTGTCACGTTCGCGGAACCCTTGCCGAACATACCTTCCTTCCAGCCGACATAGAGCGCGACCAACGTGGCCGTGGGGATGAAGCTGTCGGCCTGATCCGTGAAATCCACCAGCTCGAGCAAGTTTACGAGCCCTGCCGGTCCCCACAGGGCCACCAGCACGATTGTGCCGACGCCTTCGGTGAC
>JBQTJK010000085.1:0-5079 GCA_052387215.1 Caulobacteraceae bacterium | reverse complement strand
CCCCTTTCCAGAAGGCCTGACGCCGAACATGCCGGCGGCTGAGCACGCCAACGATCCGCGCGCGGTCGCTATCGCGGAGGCGGCCCGGGAGTTGAACGAGAAGCGCGAGGCGTGGCTCAATCCCCCGGAATGGGTGGAGCGCGTGCCGGAGGTGGTGCCTGGGTATCCGGATCGGATCGTGGCCAAGAATGACGATGCTGCGAAGAAGCTGAAGGAGCGCACGCTGACCAAACTCTACAACGAGCGGCCGGCGTGGCTGGATCATTTGCACAAGCGATTGGATGAAGCGGTGGCGGCGGCGTATGGCTGGCCGGTGGATTTGTCGGACGAAGAGATTCTGGAGCGGCTGTTTGCTGAGAACCAGAAGAGAGCAAACGCGGGGCGGTAGGGAAGGGGAGCGCGCGGCCACCGGCCGCGCATGCGTAGCCGGAGGCGACGGCGCTCCAACCAGAAGAGGAAAACGCTGGCGCTTAGAGATCGTGGTTGGCGGGCAGCGGCGGGGCTTCGCGCAGCAGCGTGATGGCGATGCGGCGGTTGCCGGGCAGCGTGGGATCATCGGCGAACAGGGGTTCGCTGTCGGCGCGGCCCGCGACTTGGTAGATGCGGTCGGCGGGAATGCCTTGGGCGGCGAGAATGCGGCGCGCTTCGTTGGCGCGCGCGGCGGAGAGTTCGAAGTTCGAGTTGTAGCGGCGGCCCGGAGGCGAGCCGTCGGTGTGGCCGGAAATGGTGAGCCGGTTCGGCAATCGCACGATGACGGCGCAGATAGCGATCAGCAGCCGCCGGGCGCGGTCGTTCGGGGTCGCGTCGCCCGGATTGAACATCGAGCGGCCTTCCTGATCGACGATCTGGATGCGCAGACCTTCGGGCGTCTGTTCAACGATGACGTTGCGCGACAATTCGGCGACGTCGGGCATGTCCTGCATCGCCTGGCGGATGGCGATCTCGGCGCGGGAGAATTCCGCCGTCTCCCGCAGCGTGCGGGCGCGGGTGAGGCTGTCCTCGTCGGGGGATTGTTCGCCGCCGGGCGCGGTCTGGCTTTCGGCTTGGTTCTCGTCGTCGGCGTTGGAGGTGTATTGCGGCTCCGAAGCCTGGGCGACCGGGGCGGAATGGCCGTGGCGGACGCCATCCTCGGCGAAGCTGGTGCCCTCCAGCAGGCCGCCGGCGCCTGACGAAACGCGGCTGACGCTGGCCGGGGCGAAAAACTCGGCGATGCCGCGACGCTGCTCGGGGCTGGTCGTGTTGATCAGCCACATGAGCAGGAAGAACGCCATCATGGCGGTCACGAAGTCGGCGTAGGCGACCTTCCAGGCGCCGCCGTGATGGCCGCCGCCGACCACGCGTTTGATTTTCTTAATGATGATGGGGCGTTGATTGGTCGCAGCAGCCATGTTCCGTCCGTTCTGGCGGAGAGAGCGCACCATTTACCGATCAGCGTTAAGATCGCGTTGAACTGGGGACATTGCGTGACATTGGAGAACGATCCCGAACAGGCCTACCGGCGCGCCATAGGCGCCTTCGCCACCGGCGTCACGGTGGTGACGGCGCTAGGCGCAGATGGAGCGCTGTCGGGGATGACGGTGAACTCGCTGACGTCGCTGTCGCTCGAGCCGCGCCTGCTCATGTGGTGCCTTGGCGACCAAAGCGCGCGCTATGACATTTTCGCCGATGCGCCGGCGTGGGGCGTGACCGTATTGGCCGGCGGCGCGGAAGCAACCGCGCGGCGCTTCTCGGTCGCTGAGACGCAAGGCGTAGAGGCGGACGAGGCGGAGATGTTCGCCGGTGTTCCGGTGCTGCGTTCGGGACTGGCGCATCTGGTCTGCCGCACCCACGATAAGATCAGCGCGGGCGATCATCTGATCATCATCGGCGCCGTCATCGACATGCGCGAACGGCCCGGTGAAGCGCTCACATTTTTCCGCGGCGGCTACGGCGTGATCGCCGGCCCCGCGACAAACACGAGGAGCAAACGCTAATGGCGAAGATTGCATTTATTGGGTTGGGGGTGATGGGCGCGCCGATGGCGGCACACTTGGCCCGCGCCGGGCACGATGTCGCCGTTTACAATCGCACAGAAGAGAAGGCGCGCGACTGGGCGCAGAAGCACAAGGGCCGCACCTATTCTTCGGTCGCCAACGCGGCGGAGGGCGCCGACATCTTGTTTTCCTGCGTCGGCAACGATCGTGATCTGCGCGAAGTGTTCGAGGCGGCTGCCTCGGCAATGCGCCGGGGCGCTATCTTCGTAGATCACACGACAGCATCCGCGGAGATCGCACGCGAGCTGGCGGCGAAGGCCGAGGAAAGCGGCCTGGGCTTTCTCGATGCGCCGGTGTCGGGCGGCCAAGCCGGCGCTGAAGCGGGGAACCTCTCGGTGATGGCGGGCGGCGAGGCGAGCGTCTTCGCCGAGGCGCAGCCGATCATGGCGGCGTACGCGGCGAACATGACCCTGATCGGGCCCGCAGGGTCAGGTCAGCTGGCGAAGATGGTGAACCAGATTTGCATCGCTGGCGTGCTGCAGGGGCTGGCGGAGGGGCTGCACTTCGCCAAGCGCGCCGATCTCGACATCGAGAAGGTGATCGCCGCAATCTCGAAGGGCGCGGCGCAAAGCTGGCAGATGGAAAACCGCTGGAAGACGATGGTCGAAGGGCGTTTCGATTTCGGTTTTGCCGTCGATTGGATGCGAAAAGATCTGGGACTCGTGCTTGGCGAAGCCGAACGCAACGGCGCCAAACTCGAGTTAACCAAGCTGATCGACGGCTATTACGCCGATGTGCAGGCGCTGGGCGGGAAGCGTTGGGATACGTCGAGCCTGATCGCGCGGCTGGAGCGGTCGCGAAGCTGATGTCCCGGAGTTGAAATTCGCTCCCACGCGCGGGATCGTCCGATTGTCGAATTTCAAGTCCAAGGGACATCAGAAATCAAGGGTTTCTAGCGCGGCTTTGGATCTGAAATTCGCTCGTCTGCCGCCATCGATGTGAGGCGAATTTCAAATCCGCCGCACTAGCGGCGTAGTTGACGCTACGGATGGTTTTCAAAGGTTCTTAAGCGGATTCTGGTAAGGATCACCTCTTCGCTGGGTGGAGCGTTGGCCGTGAACGTGAAGAACTGGACCGTCTGTCTGGTCGAACCGAACAAGTTCGAAGCGCAGATTGTTCTCGACCTGCTGCGCAATGCCGGCGTCGAGAAGGTAAAGGTGTTTAACGACCAGGCGGACGCGCTCGACGCGCTGGAAGTCTACAACGCCAACGTTGTGATCGCGTCGTTCGAAATGGCGCCGCTCGACGGCGCGGCGTGGACGCGGGTCTATCGCCGCAACTATAAGCTTCCGGGCCGCAAGCAGGCCATCTTCATCACCTCTGGCGCGTTTTCGCTGGCGATGGCGGAGCAGTGCCGTCACGCCGGCGCCAATGCGCTGATCGGCAAGCCAATCTCGGCGAAAGTGCTGATGGCGACGATCACCAAGGTGTTGAGCAAACCGCGCGAGTTCATCGACGCGGAAGGTTATGTCGGGCCCTGCCGCCGTGCGGGGATCGTCACTGCGGGCGCACCGAAGAAGCGCCGCCAGGCCGACGCGAACGCCGGTGATTCGGCGCAAAAGGCAATGACGTTGCAGCAGGCGGTGGAAGCTTTGGCGCTGTCGGGCGCAGCTTACGCCGCCGACAACCGCAAGCTCGATCCGTGCGAGCAGGCGCTGCGCCATGTTCAGGCCTACGCGGTCAACGCCGGCGACGGCGCGCTTATGCGCGCCTGCGCGGCGTTCGCGTTGCAGCTTTCCTCCGCGCGTAACATCCGCGCAGACGCGGCCAAGGCGGCGCTCGAAGCGTGCATCAGGGGCGTGGTGCAGCTCGCGGCGATGCCCGTCGACCAGACGACGCCGCGCGAGGCGATCGCCGAAGACGTCCGCCAAGCCGTCGCCAAAGCGGCGATGCAGCGGGCGGCTTAAGCGCTGACTATTCCGCGGGACGCTGAGTTGCTTTGCGCGCGGCGATCTCGCGCTCAAGTCGATCGAGGCGGCGAGCGCTCAACAGCGCAAGCACGGCAATCACCGACCCTGAGACAACCAGTGCTGTCATGACGAAATCGTAGCCGGTCATGCCTCACCTTTGGGTGCAAGATAGAGTGCGCCAACATGCATTGCCAGTCCAAAGGCTGCCAAGCCAATGTTTGAAGTATTGAACTCGCCGAGCGTAAGCGGCTGCCAGAAGGAACCAGCGAGGACGGCGTAGCCATAAGTCGTCAGCATCGCCCGTGAAGAGCTTCATCCGAACGCGCTCTCTGCGCGCGGCTTCTTCAGGCTCGACCGCCCAGTTCACGAAAGCAACTCCGCCGCTTTCGGCGCGAAGTAGGTGATGACCCCATCGGCGCCAGCGCGTTTGAAGGCGGTGAGCGACTCCAGAATGGCTCGGTCCTCGTCGATCCAGCCGTTGGCGCCAGCGGCCTTGATCATGGCGTATTCGCCGGAAACCTGAAACGCGTAAGTGGGCAAGCCGAAGTTCTGCTTCACGCGCGCGACGATGTCCAAGTACGGCAGCCCCGGTTTGATCAGCAGCATGTCGGCGCCTTCGGCGACATCCATCGCCACCTCGCGCATGGCTTCGTCGGAGTTGCCGAAATCCATCTGGTAGGTGCGTTTGTCGCCCTTGAGCGCTTTGGCTGAGCCGATGGCTTCGCGGTACGGGCCGTAGAAAGCGGAGGCGTACTTGGCGGCGTAGGACATGATCAGGGTGTCCTGGTGGCCGTTGGCGTCGAGCGCGGCCCGGACCGCGCCGACGCGGCCGTCCATCATGTCGGACGGCGCGACGATGTCGGCGCCGGCGGCCACTTGCACCAGGGCCTGCTCGGTCAGCACCTTCACCGTTTCGTCGTTGAGGATGCGGCCGTCGCGCAGCAGCCCGTCATGGCCGTGATCGGTGAACGGATCGAGCGCGACATCGACCATGATCCCAATCTCGGGCGCAGCATCCTTCATTGCGCGCACAGCGGTGCAGACGAGACCTTTGTCATTGAGCGCTTCGCGTCCGCTTGCGTCTTTCTTCGCAGCGTCAATGTGCGGAAAGATGGCGATAGCCGGGATGCCGAGTT
>JBQTJK010000084.1:0-26370 GCA_052387215.1 Caulobacteraceae bacterium | reverse complement strand
GACGGCGATATGCCGGCGGCGATGCGCTACACCGAAAGCCGCTTGGCCAAAGCGGCGCGCGCGCTGCTGGACGACATCGACGAAGACACCGTCGATTTTGTGCCGAATTATGAGGGCACGCGCCAGGAGCCGACCGCGCTGCCGGCAAAGTTTCCAAACCTGCTTGTGAACGGCGCCGGCGGCATCGCCGTTGGCATGGCGACCAACATTCCGCCGCACAATCTCTCGGAAGTCGTCGACGCCGCGGTGGCCATGATCGACAACCCGGATATCGCCGATCTCGACTTGCTCGACATCGTGCCCGGGCCAGATTTTCCGACGGGCGGCGAAATTCTTGGGCGCGCCGGCGCGCGTGTGGGGCTGATGACGGGCCGCGGTTCAGTCACGATCCGAGCCAAGCATCACAACGAAACCATTCGCGGCCGCGAGGCGCTTGTCTTCACCGAGATTCCCTACCAAGTGAACAAGGCCGAGATGGTCGAGCGCATTGGCGAGCAGGTGCGCGAAAAGCGCATCGAATGCATCGCCGAAGTGCGCGATGAATCGAATCGCTTGGGCATCCGCCTAGTCGTGGAACTGAAGCGCGACGCGGTGCCGGAGGTGGTGCTCAACCAGCTCTATCGGTTCTCGCAACTGCAGACCTCGTTCGGCGTCAACATGCTGGCGCTGAACCAGGGCAAGCCGGAACAGATGGGACTGCGACCGCTGCTGCAGGCGTTCCTCAGCTTCCGCGAACAAGTCATCACGCGGCGAACAAAATTTCGATTGGCGAAGGCGCGTAAGCGCGGCCACGAAACCGTGGGCCTGGCCATCGCTGTCGCGAACATCGACGATGTCATCAAGCTGATCCGCGAGAGCCCCGATCCGGCAACGGCGCGCGAACGCTTGGTCGCGCGCGATTGGCCGGCCGGAGAAATGATGCCGTTGATCGCACTGATCGCGGATCCTCGGACTGTCGTCGCTGACGGCGATAAGATCAGACTGTCCGACGAACAAGCGCGTGCGATCCTGGCGCTACAGCTCTCGCGGCTCACTGGCCTCGGGCGCGACGACATCGCGAAGGCGGCAAACGAGATCGCCGAGGAGATCAAAGAGCTGCTCGCGATCCTCGGTTCTCGCGAACGCATTCTGGCGATAATTCGCAGCGAGTTGGTTGGCGTGAAGGAAGCGTTCGGCGCGCCGCGCCGCACGCAATTCTCGGAATCTGAGGGTGAGATCGACGACGAGGCGCTGATTCCGCGCGAAGACATGGTTGTGACCGTCACGCATGGCGGCTACGTCAAGCGGACCCCGCTTGCGGCGTATCGCACCCAACGCCGTGGCGGCAGAGGCCGCGCCGGCATGGCGATGAAGGACGAGGATTTCGTCACACGCGTGTTCGTGGCCTCCACGCATGCCCCGATCCTGTTCTTCTCGTCGTCGGGTATGGTCTACAAGATGAAGGCGTGGCGCATCCCGGCGGGCGATCCCCGGACCAAGGGCCGGGCGCTTGTGAACCTGCTGCCGCTAGGACAGGGCGAGACCATCACCTCGGTGATGGCGCTACCCGAGGACGAGCGCGATTGGGACAGGCTCGACGTCATGTTCGCCACTCGCTCCGGCGGCGTGCGGCGCAACAAGCTTTCCGACTTTGTGCAGGTGAACCGCAACGGCAAGATCGCCATGAAGCCCGACGAGGACGATGGCATCGTTGGCGTTCAGATCTGCACCGAGGACGACGACGTCCTGCTCACCACCGCGAACGGCATGTGCGTGCGCTTCCGCACCACGGATGTGCGCGTGTTCAAGGGGCGCGACTCGACCGGCGTGCGCGGCGTCGATCTGAAGGACGGGGATTACGTTATCGGCATGGCGGTGCTGCGCCACGTGGAAGTGACGACCGAGGAGGTCGCCGGCTACTTCAAGTGGGATGCGCAATCGCGGGGCGAAGTCGAAGCTGGCGACGACGAGGCGCCGGCGGCCGGCGACGCCAATGTTCCGTTCGAGCGGCTGGCGTGGCTGAAGACCCAGGAGCAATTCATCCTGACCGTAACTTCAGCCGGCGTCGGCAAGCGCGCGTCGGCGTATGAGTACCGCGTCACCAACCGTGGCGGCAAAGGTCTGATCGCGCACAAGCTCACTGCTGACGCGCGGATCGTGGCGTCGTTCCCAGTGCTGGACAATGAAGAACTGCTGCTGGTGACCGACAAAGGTCAGCTCATCCGCACGGCCATCGACCAGATCCGCATCGCCGGGCGCGCCACCCAGGGCGTCATCTTGATCAATGTCAGCGAGGACGAGCATGTGGTGGCGGCCGAGCGCCTCGAAGCGCTAGGGGGCGAGAACGGCGACAGCGCCGAGGGCGAGGGGAACGGAAAGTGACGAAAAAGGTCCGCATCGGCCTCTATCCGGGGACGTTCGACCCCCTCACCAACGGCCACGTGGACATCATTGCCCGCGCCGCCACCCTGGTGGACCGGCTTGTCATCGGCGTCGCCATCAACGAGGACAAGACGCCGCTGTTCAGTCTTCAAGAGCGCGTGGCCATGGTCGAGGAGCAGTGCGCCCAGCTCAAAGACGGGGCCGAGATCATCGTCCAACCTTTTGACACATTGCTGATGAAGTTCGCCGAGAGCGTCGGGGCGCAAATCATCGTCCGGGGACTTCGAGCGGTCGCCGACTTCGAGTACGAATTCGCCATGGTCGGGATGAACCAGAAGCTAAATCCCGCCATCGAAACGGTTTTCCTCATGGCCGATCCGACGCATCAAGCGATCGCCTCCCGGCTGGTGAAAGAGATCGCGCGACTGCAAGGAAGCGTCGCGCAATTCGTGCCCAAGGAAGTAGAAGGACGACTGAAGGCAAAGTTCGGGGTGTCTTGATGCGGCGCTTGGGTGGAATGCTGGCCGCTGGCGTGTTGGCGCTGGGGCTCATGGGTGTGTTCGATGTGGCGTCGGCGCAGACGCCGGATGCGCGCAATTGGCGTCAGCTCGATCCTGATAACACGCTCTATATCGATACGGTGCATGGCCGGATCGTGATCGAGCTTTATCCGGAGGTCGCGCCCCGGCACGTCGAGCGCATCAAGGCGCTGACGCGGCTGGGCTTCTATGACGGGCTTACCTTCCACCGGGTCGTCGACGACTTCATGGCCCAGACCGGCGATCCGCAGGGCACGGGTGAAGGCGCGTCCTCGCTCCCCGATCTCACCGGCGAGTTCATGTTCCGCCGCGGCCCCGACATGCCGTTCGTGCAGGCGGCTGAGCAGAACCGCGCGCGGCTGGGCTTCTACAAGACGCTCCCGATCGAGAGCCAACCGGACGCGCAGATGGCGGTGACCAGCGACGGGCGCGTGGCGGCGAACGCCTTGCACTGTCAGGGCGTTGTCTCGATGGCGCGCGGGACGGATGTGAACTCGGCCAACAGCCAGTTCTTCATCATGCGCCAGCCAAATACTTCGCTGGACAAACGCTACACTATCTTCGGCCGCGTCGTATGGGGCCAGGCCGCGGTCATGCAGCTTGCGGCCGGCAATCCGCCGCCGACACCGGATCGCATGATCGCCGTGCGCATTGCCGCCGATTTGCCCGAGGCCGAACGCGCGCCAATCTACGTATTGCGTACCGACGGTCCGCGTTTCCGCGACCTGATCAATGATACCCGCCGCGAACGGCGCGCGGATTTCTCGGTCTGCGATGTTGAAATTCCCGCGCGCGTGCCGCGCAACCCAGATAGAGAGAGAAGCTGGTGGTCGATCATACCTTTCATACCCTGACGCTCGAACTCGACACCGGAACGGTGACGATCAAACTCCGTCCCGACCTCGCTCCCAGCCATGTCGCGCGCATCGGGGAGCTAGCGAACGAGGGCTACTACAACGGCGTGCCGTTCCATCGCGTCATCCCGGGCTTCATGGCTCAGGGCGGCGACGGCAAGAACTTCAATGGCACGGGCGGCTCCTCCAAGCCGAACTTGAAGCAGGAATTCTCGTCCGAGCCGCATGTGCGCGGCGTCTGCTCTATGGCGCGCACCAACGATCCGAATTCAGCCAACAGCCAGTTCTTCATTTGCTTCGACGATGCCCGGTTCCTCGACAACAAATACACGGTGTGGGGCGAAGTCACCGAGGGCATGGAGTACGTGGACGCCCTGCCGACCGGCGAGCCGCCGCGCAAGCCCGGCAAGATCGTGAGCGCGCGCGCGGCGTGACGTGCTAATGCGGCGCTGATGCGCGTCGACCTGTTTGACTTCGAACTGCCGGAAGAGCTGATCGCGCTGCGTCCGGCGCGGCCGCGCGACAGCGCGCGCCTGCTGCATGTGCGCGCCGATGGCGTGTTCGAGGATCGCGTTGTCCGCGACGCGCCGAGCCTATTCAGGCCGGGTGATCTGCTTGTGTTCAACGATACGCGTGTCATCGCCGCCGGGCTGAACGGCGTGCGCGTACGGGAGGAATCGAGCGTCGGCGTGGAGGCGACGCTGCTTCGCCGGGTCTCATCGTCGACGTGGACGGCTTTAGCTAAACCCGGCAAGCGGCTGCGGATTGGTGACCGGATTCGCTTCGGAACGCTGGATGATCGGGCGTGTTTGCTTGGTGCTCTCGACGCAACAGTGAGCGCCAAGGGCGAAGAGGGCGAGGTCACGCTCACATTCGATCTGGCCGGGGCCGATCTCGATTCAGCGATTGCCGCGGCGGGAGCAATGCCGTTGCCGCCGTACATTGCCAGACGGCGCCCGCCGGACGAAGAGGACGAGCGCGACTACCAGACCGTCTACGCTGCAAGGGATGGCGCCGTCGCTTCGCCCACGGCGGGACTTCACTTCACCGACGAATTGCTGGCGCGGCTAGATGATGCCGGGGGCGCACGCGCGAACGTCACCTTGCATGTCGGCGCCGGTACTTTTCTGCCGGTCAAAGCGGAGGATACGGCTGATCACGTCATGCACGCCGAATGGCGCGAGATTCCGGCGGCGACGGCGGATGCGGTCAATCGGGCCAAGGCTGAAGGCCGGCGCGTGATCGCCATCGGCACGACTGCGCTCCGTTCGCTTGAATCTGCGGCGAACCAAAGCGGCCGCGTTCGCGCGGAGGCGGGCGATACGTCGATCTTTATCACGCCAGCCTATCGCTTCCGCGTCGTCGATGGGCTCTGGACGAATTTTCATTTGCCTCGCTCGACGCTGTTCATGCTGGTTTCGGCCTTCGCAGGGCTCAACCGCATGAAGGCGGCGTACGCGCATGCGATTGCGCAGCGTTATCGCTTCTATTCCTATGGCGACGCCAGCCTGTTATGGCGGGCCGAATGAGCTTTCCGTTTGAGATCGTGGCGCGTGATGGCGCGGCGCGCACGGGCGTGCTGCGCACGCCGCACGGCGACATCCGCACGCCGGCGTTCATGCCTGTCGGCACCGCGGGCACTGTGAAGGGACTCACGGTCGAACAGGTGGCGTCGACAGGTTCGGACATCATTCTCGGCAACACCTATCACCTGATGCTGCGTCCGGGCGGCGAACGCTTGGCGAAGCTCGGTGGACTGCATCGCTTCATGCGTTGGGAGAAGCCGATCCTCACCGATAGCGGCGGTTATCAAGTGATGTCGCTGGCGCAACTCAGGAAGCTCGACGCCGACGGCGTGACGTTCCGCAGCCACATCGACGGCAACCAGCATCGGCTGACCCCGGATATCGCAATCGACATCCAGGCCAACCAGATTGGCGCGGATATCGTCATGCAGCTGGATGAATGTCCTGCGCTGCCGGCGCCGCGAGCGGATGTCGAAAGGGCGATGCGGCTTTCGCTGGATTGGGCGAAACGCTGCAAGACAGCGTTCAGCACGCGGCAGACGCAGAACCTCTTCGCTATTGTGCAGGGTGGTATCGATTCCGAGCTGCGGCGCATGTCGGCCGAAGCGCTCGTCCGCGAAGGCTTCGACGGTTACGCCATCGGCGGCCTGGCAGTCGGCGAGGGCCACGAGGCAATGCTGACAACGCTCGATGTGACGACTCCGCTTTTGCCAGAAGATCGCCCGCGTTACTTGATGGGCGTCGGCAAACCGGTCGATATCGTCGAGAGCGTCATGCGCGGAATCGACATGTTCGATTGCGTGCTGCCGACGCGGTCGGGCCGGCACGGCCAAGCCTGGGTCGACGAGGGGCCGCTCAACATCACCAACGCGCGTTACGCCGAGGATCTCTCGCCGTTCGATCCGCGCATCGATTGCCCAGCAAGCCGCGATCACTCAAAAGCCTACCTACATCACTTATTCAAGTCCGGCGAATTGTTGGGCCAGGTGCTGCTCTCATGGCACAACGTGGCGTACTACCAGTTCCTTATGTCGCGTCTGCGCGACGCCGTCGCAGAAGGTCGGCTCGCAGCGTTCGCGTCGCAGTTCAAAGCGAATGCTGAAGCCGCTGAGTTTTAACGGCGCGATTGGTGCGGCGCCGGCGGCGGGGGCGGAATCATGTTCGGGCATCCGAGCGACGCCCCATACCCGCGCAGGAACGTTCGCCGCTGTTGGCCGTTCGCGACGGCGCGCAGCGCGTCGCGCTCGGCGCGGCTGGCGCCGCTGATGCGCCGCACCCAAGAGCGGAACGGGATCAGGTCGGCCGCCGTGCTCTCGGCGGCTTCGATGGTTTGTTCTTCGACGAAGTCGCCGCTGCGGTCCCAAATGTTGCGATTGGGGCCAGGCTGATAGCTTTCGGGCCCGAGCACGGCATCGAGTTGATTGATTTCGCGCGTCACAGCGGCGCAATCGGCAAGCGTCGCGGTGGAATAGGGATATTGCAGATTGCGCAGCAACAGCGGAATCTCCGGCCGGATCAGGCCGACATCACGCAACGGGATCGACGCGGCGCCGGTGACGCCGCGGCGTGTATCGGCGGTGCGCCCCGTCGAGCAGGCGGCCAGCCCTACGCACACCGCGATAGTCACGGCGATTTTCCCAACGATTTGCGCGGTCATGTCCAGCTCCCCGGCTCCACGGTGGCCCCTATACCTTCGCCAGCCTGCCCCGCCAATGCGGCAAGACAGGGACCGCGCAGAAGGTTAAGCCCGGCGCATGCTTCCGGTTGAGGATGTCCTTCCGCAGCTGCTTGCTGCGTTGGAAACGCGCGCAGAGGCCGTGCTGGTGGCGCCCCCGGGCGCGGGCAAAACCACACGGGTTGCGCCTGCGCTGCTGAACGCGTCCTGGATAAAGGACCGGAAAATCGTTTTGCTGTCGCCCCGCCGCATCGCTGCGCGCGCCGCAGCGGCGCGGATGGCGTTTGAACGTGGCGAGCCGGTTGGCGCCACCATCGGCTATCGCGTGCGATTGGATTCCAAGGTCGGGCGCGCGACACGCATCGAGGTTGTCACCGAGGGCGTGTTCACACGCATGATTCTGGACGATCCGGAATTGTGCGGCGTTGCGGCAGTGCTGTTCGACGAATTCCATGAACGCAGCCTTGAGGGCGATCTGGGTCTCGCTTTGGCGCGAGATGCGCAGAGCGCGCTACGGCCCGACTTGAAGCTTGTGGTCATGTCGGCGACGCTGGACGCGGCGCGTGTTGCTGCGCTGCTCGACGACGCGCCGGTGATCGTGAGCGAGGGCCGGATGTTCCCGGTGCGACACGTCTATCGTCCGCGTGATCCGCGCGCGCGCCTTGAGGAAGAAACCGCGGCCGCAGTCCGTGCAGCCTTGGCCGCCGAGCCAGGCAGCGCGCTGGTATTCTTGCCGGGCGTGCGCGAGATCGAGCGCACCGCTGAGCAACTGCGTGCGACAGTGCTCGAGCCAGCAGTGGATATCCGCCCGCTTTACGGCGCGATGAGCCCCGCCGATCAGGATGCGGCGATCTCGCCCGCGCCACCCGGGCGGCGCAAAGTCGTGCTGGCGACTTCGATTGCAGAGACAAGCCTCACCATTGAAGGCGTGCGCGTCGTCATCGACACTGGGTTGGCGCGCCGTCCGAAGTTCGAACCCGCACTCGGGCTTTCGCGACTGGAGACGGTTCGCGCGAGCCAAGCGGCGATCGCGCAGCGCGCCGGGCGCGCCGGGCGCTTGGAGCCAGGAGTGTGCTGGCGGCTGTGGAGCGAGGGCGAAACACGTGCGCTGCCGCCATTCGATCGCCCGGAGATATTGGACTCCGATCTCTCCGGTTTGGTTCTCGATCTTGCTGCGTGGGGTGCAAGCGATCCGACTGGGCTCGCGTGGCTCGATCCGCCGCCGGCGCCCGCTTGGAACGAAGCCATCGCCCTGCTCAGGAATATTGGCGCATTGGATGAAAGCGGACGCCTCACGGTACATGGCGAAGCCGTGGCGCGGCTGCCGCTGCCGGCGCGATTGGCCCACATGGTCATTGTGGCTGCGCGCGAGGATCAAGCTTTACTGGCGGCGCGGATCGCGATGGTGCTGACCGAGCAAGGTCTCGGCGGCCGCAGTGAGGATTTGCGCGATCGCCTGCACCGGTTTGCGGCGCAACGCGGCCCGCGCGCCGAGGCGGCGCGCAGTTTGGCCGATCGGATCGCGCGTCTGGCTGGAGGCGCTCGCAGCGCGGTTGATGAGGAGCACGCGGGGACCATCCTTGCCGTCGCGTATCCTGATCGTGTCGCCAAGGTCAGGCAGTCGGGGTTCCGCCTAGCCAATGGCCGCGCTGCGGCGGTTGATGAGGCGTCCGCTCTGTTGCGCCAATCCTACGCCGTGATCGCGGACATGGCGGGTTCAGCTGGCGGCGCGCGCGTGTTGCTTGGAGCGCCGATCGCGTACGAGGATATCGAGGCGATGTTCGGCGATCAGATCGAGACGCGTGCGTCGGCGACCATCGATCCCGCCACTGGAGTTCTGCGCGCGCGCAAGGTTCGCAAGCTCGGGCGGCTGGTTTTGTCCGAGACGCCGCTTGAGCGCCTGTCGGGCGTGGAATTGTCGCAAGCGCTGCTCGAAGTGGTGCGCGAGCAAGGCTTTGGCTATCTGGAATGGTCCGACACGGCGCGCCAAACCCGGGCGCGGGTTGGGTTCATGCGCAGCCTCGAAGGCGACGCTTGGCCGGACTGGAGCGATGAGGCGCTGCAGGCAAGCGCTGAAGCTTGGCTCGCGCCGGCGCTGGAGGGTGTATCGTCGCTCAAGGATGCGGATGTGTCGCGCGCTTTGCTGAACTCGCTCGACTACGAGCAGCGCCGCCGTCTCGACGCGGAAGCCCCGCCGCGGTTCGAGACGCCCGCTGGCTCGTCGCTTGCTATAGACTATGCGCGCGACGGGGGGCCGGCGCTCGACGTGCGGCTGCAGGAGATGTTTGGGCAGGACAAGCATCCTGCCGTCGGCAGCGGCCGCGTGCCTTTGTCATTGCGCCTGCTGTCCCCGGCTTATCGTCCCGTGCAAACGACAAAGGACTTGCCCGGTTTCTGGCGCGGCTCATATGCCGCTGTGCGCAGTGAGATGCGTGGCCGCTACCCGAAGCACCCCTGGCCCGACGATCCACTCACCGCTCAGCCGACGCGCCGCGCAAAACCGAGAGGCTCCTGATGATCCCGACGATCGAAGACGTGAAGGCGGCCGCCAAGCGGATCGAAGGCATCGCCGTGAAGACGCCGCTTCTCCGCAACGGCGTGCTGGACGACTTGACCGGCGCCAAGGTCTGGCTGAAGGCGGAGAACCTGCAGCGCGGCGGCGCCTTCAAGATGCGCGGCGCCACAAACGCCATTGCCGCCCTGGCGCCGGAGATCCGCGCCAAGGGCGTGATCGCGTTTTCCTCCGGCAATCACGCCATAGCTGTTTCAACCGCCGCGAAGCTGTTCGGCGTCAAGGCGACAATCGTGATGCCGGCGGATGCGCCAAAGATCAAACTCGACACCACGCGCAGTCTCGGGGCAACCGTGGTGACGTATGATCGCGTCGCCGAAAGCCGCGAGGAGATCGGTACGCGCTTGGCGTCGGAGAGCGGCGCTTCCCTAATCAAACCTTTCGACGATCCGTTGGTGCTGGCAGGGCAGGGGACTGTCGGGTTGGAGATCGCCGCCGAGATTTCGCCGCACATCGTGTACGTGCCGGCGAGCGGCGGCGGACTTTCGACGGGGACCGCGCTCGCGCTGCCGAATGCGCGCATCTTCGCGGTGGAGCCCGAGGGGCACAACGATATCCAGCGCACGCTGGAGTCCGGTTCGATCCAGCGCAACCCGGCGGGCATTCGTTCGATCTGCGACGGCCTGCTCACCGAGCAGATGGGCGAACTGCCCTACGCGATTGCGCGCGAACGGTTCGAGCGGGTGATCGCGGTTTCGGACGTCGCTGTGCTGCGGGCGATGAAGTTCGCGTTCCAGCGGCTGAAGCTTGTGCTAGAGCCGTCGGGTGCAGCCGCGCTCGCCGCGCTGCTGGAAGGCGGCGCGGACGTGCGCGGACAAACCGTTGCGGTGATACTCAGCGGCGGCAACGTGGACGCCGAAACGTTCCAGCGCGCGTTGGCGGCCTAATAGCCGCCGCGCTTCAGATCGCGCTCAAGCTCGATCGGCACTGGCTGGCCTGCGAGACGGTGGCGATAGACCTGCAAATTCTCGGTCACGCGCTGGACGTAGTTGCGCGTTTCTGAGAATGGGATCAGCTCGACCCAGTCCACTACATCGACCGACGGCGAACGCGGATCGCCAAAATCGGCAATCCATTCTTGCGCACGATGAGAGCCAGCATTGTAGGACGCGATCGCCAGCACGTAGGAGCCATTGAAGCTGCTTGTCAGGTCGGCTAGGTGCGCCGAGCCCAGCGTCATGTTGTATTGGGCGTCCGTTGTCAGCGCTGAGCGCTCGTAGGTCATGCCCTCGCGGCGCGCCTGCGCCCGTGCCGTCGATGGAATGAGCTGCATCAAGCCATGCGCGTTGGCGCCTGAAACCGCGCTCACATCGAACTCGCTCTCCTGGCGGATGATCGCCAGAACAAGCGCGGGCTCGATCCGGCCCTGTGACCGCACTGTCGCCGGGATCTCGATCAAAGGGTATGCGGCGCTCGTGGCAATCACGTTGCGGAAAAGGCCCGCCTTGGCGCTGCGGAGCGCGGTGCGATAGTAGGACTGCTCCCGCGCCAGTTGAGCCAGGAGTTCGATTTCCATCGGATCGTCGAGCGTGTCGTCGAGGTAGAACGCAATCGACTCGAAGTCGCGCTGCGCTCCGACTTGAGCCATCAGTCGCAGCGCGCGCACCAGCTCGCGGCTTTCGAACCGCGCGCGGACAGCGTCGCTCACTTGCGCCGTCTCCGGCAGCGACAGCATCGCCGTGCGGTCGCCGCGCGTGGCGGCGAGCTGGCCGTAATATGTGAAGTTGTAGCGCGCGGCCGCGTTGAACAGCCTCTCCGCCTCTGTCGTCTGCCCCAGGGCCTGAGCAGCTTCGGCGCGCCAGTAGAGCGCGCGAGAAATGCTCACGGGCGATGAGACGTTTTCGCTAAGGTGCGAGAAGTGTTCGGCGGCGCGCTGCGGTTGGCCGAGATAGCGCAGGCTCAGCCAGCCCGAGAGCCATTCAGCGTCAGCGAATGCTTCGCCGGAGCGAAGCCCATGGTTCGAGACCAGCTGGTAGGCCTGGCGGTAGTTTCCAGCCCGCATCGCTCGGGGAACGTAGAGGCGGCGCTCCGCAAAAATGTCGGCGCGCGCGGCGACGGGCGCTTCGGACGGGTTGATGCGCACGGCCATTTGCATTGCGTCAACCGGCTGGTCGGTGCGGCGGCGATACTGGGCGCGATCGTAGAGCAAGCCCGGATCGTCCTGGCGAGAGGCCGGAACGGCGTCGATCGCCGCCTGCAAGCCGCGGCGCTGGCGCGATTGGACAGCGACGCGCGCTCGCGCCAATGCGCGATCGGCGGGCGAGATGTAGGAAAACAGGCGTTGCGCCGCTGTGCGCTGGTCCCGCCACAACAGGCCGCTCACGCGCGCGGCGTGATCGTCCGCCGTGAAGACATTGTTGAACTCGGACAGGGCCCGATCTTCGGTCGCCGTGGTCAGCGCATCTTCCCGCCAAGCGGCGCGGGCGATTTCGTGGGCTTCCGACCGCTGCCCCATTTCGCGAAGCGCGATCGCCAGCGCGATGCGGCCGTCGCCAGTGATCGGCCCGCCGTCCTGGCGCAGGAACGCGACGCGTTCCCCGGGTGAGAGCCGGCTGTCGAAGGTGGCCTGTTCCGCGCGCGTACGCATGGTGGTGCGGCCGGGCCAGCCCTGGAGGTCGTCCAACGCTTGCGCGATGTCGGGAAAATAGAGCGGCGCCTCGGTCGAGGCGGCCCAGCGCCACTGCAGCATGCGGCGCACCAACGGATCGGCGGCGCTATCGCGCAGCGCGGCGAGCCCGCCCCAGTCGCCGTTCTCGGCCGCCGCCAAACCGTCACGGAGCCGCATCACCTCAGCCGCCGAGGGCGGCGCTGAATAGGCGCTGGCGCTGCCTGGTCCAGGCAGTGTCTCCTGCTGCCCCACCGCTCCCGACGCGACCAGGATCGCGCTCGCGGCGACAACCGCGGCGCAGATACGCATCAATCTGGGTCGGTCCATTTACCCGCCTCGCAGCGAAACAGCCCGCGGCCCGCAAACCAGGGTCGGCGGGCCGCTATTTAACCTCGCCCGACACTGTGGCAGGAATCGCGCCAACACCACACCCCCAACGGGCGCCTCCACATGATTCACGGTTCGATTCCTGCGCTGATTACGCCATTTCGCAACGGAATCTTAGATGAACAAGCATTCCAGGCGCTGGTCGAACGCCAGATTGCCGAGGGTTCACATGGCCTGGTTCCATGTGGGACGACTGGGGAGAGCGCAACACTGAGCCTTGAAGAGCACGTGCGCGTGGTGGAACTGTGTGTCGAAGCGGCGGCGGGCCGAGTTCGCGTGATAGCTGGCGCGGGGTCAAACAATACCGCACATGCCGTCGAGCTGGCGGAACGGGCGAAAGCCGCCGGCGCCGACGCTGTGCTTGTCGTTGCACCCTATTACAACAAGCCGAGCCAGGATGGCCTCTTCGCCCACTTCAAGGCGATCAACGATGCTGTGGCTATCCCCATTTACGCTTACAACGTGCCGGCGCGCACGGTCACCGACATTTCGGTGGAGACGGTTGGGCGGATCTCGAAACTGGCGAACATAGTGGGCATCAAGGACGCATCGAGCGATCTCTCGCGTGTCGCCAAACACCGCGCGCTGTGCGGCGACAAATTCATTCAGTTGTCCGGTGAAGACCCAAGCGCGGTGGGCTTCAACGCACAGGGCGGACGCGGCTGCATTTCCGTGACGGCGAACGTCGCTCCGAAGCTCTGCGCGCAAATGCAGGAAGCTACGCTGGAGGGCGCTTATGACACCGCACGCGCCATCAACGACAATCTCGCGCCGCTGCACAAGGCGCTGTTCTGCGAACCATCGCCGGCGCCGGCGAAATACGCCTGCTCGCTGCTTGGACTGTGCAGCGATGAAGTGCGTTTGCCTCTGCTTACCTGCACGGATGCAGCGAAGGCGCAGGTCCGCGCGGCGATGACGCATGCGGGCCTTATTTGACCCATGGCCAAGAAGGAAGAGCCGAACCGCAAGCTGATCGCCGAAAACCGGCGCGCGCGCTTCGATTACATGATCGAAGACACGCTTGAGGTCGGCATTCAGCTGCTGGGTACGGAAGTCAAATCGCTGCGCGGCGGGCGGGCGAATATCGCCGAAAGCTACGCCAGCACCGAAAAGGGCGAGCTGTGGCTCATTAACGCGACGATCCCCGAATACCCTCCGGCCGGCCAGTTCAACCACGAGCCCCGCCGGCCGCGTAAACTGTTGGTGCGTAATCGTGAGCTGAAGCGCCTCGCCGGCGCCGTCGAGCGCGAAGGCCGCACGCTGGCGCCGCTCGAACTCTACTTCAACCATCGCGGCATCGCCAAGCTGAAGCTCGCCCTCGCCAAAGGCAAGAAGGCGCATGACAAGCGCGAGGCCACCAAGGATCGTGAGTGGAAGCGCCAGCAGGCGCGGCTGTTGCGAGACAAGGGATGAAGCGCACGTTTGCACTCCTTGCTGCTTTATTCACGGGCGCCTGCTTGCCGCCGGTCACGGCCGAGACGGTCGAACTGGCGTGGGAGCAATGCGATGGCGCGGGTGCACCGGAGTATAAGCTTGCGCAATGCTCGATGGTGGTCGATTTCGACGGCACGTCGCCGCAACGTCGCGCCGAGGCGCTGATCGTGCGTGGCGCGATCCGGTCGAACCAAGGCGAATATGCGCGCGCTCTGGCGGACTTGGGCCGCGCCATGCGCATCGACCGCAACAACGCCCAAGTGTATTTCGAGCGCGGCATTATCCATCAGGCCCGCGGCGCCTACGATTTCGCTATCCGCGATTTTGACTTGGCGCTTGGACTGCAGCCCAGCTTGCAAGCCGCACTCGATCGGCGCGCCGAGGCGCTGCAACAGCGCGTGGCGACGTTTCAATCGCAGTTGGCCCAACTGAACGAGCGTCTCCTGGAAGCTCCCACGGACCCAGGCCTTCTGAATAATCGCTGCTGGCTCCGGGTCATCAACGATGACGACCTCGATGCGGCCATGGCCGACTGCAACGCAGCTATTCTCGCAAATCCGAGGCATGAGGCGGCGTTGGATAGCCGCGGGCTCGGGCATCTCAAGCGTGGCGATTACGCTGCAGCGCTCGCCGACTACGAGGCCGCGCTCGCCATCAATCCCGATCGCGGTCACTATCTGTATGGGCGCGGGCTTGCGCGGTTGCGGCTTGGACTGACCGCGGAAGGCAACGCCGATCTTGCGGCGGCGGAGCAAGCCGAGCCTGGCGTCGCCGGCCTTTACCAGACATATCGCGTGCCGCCGATACCGGAGACGCCCGCCGACCTGGCGGATTAAAATCCCGCGAGTGTTTTCGCGTGAGCCATCACGGTCTCGAACATTTCCGTCGTGAGGCGCTGCGTCTGCGTGTTGTAGCGCGAGCAATGATAGCTCGAGACGAGCGTTCGCCCTCCGGGCAAAGCTGTTTCAGCGCCGTGGCCGAACTTAGAGGCAGCCGGTTTCAGCCCAAATGCGCGCAATACGCTTTCGTGTGCAATTGAACCCAGCGCCAGCAATGCGCGCACGTTCGGCAGCGCTTCGATGCGCGCGGCGAGGAATGGCCGACACGTCGCAATCTCCGCGGGCGTTGGCTTGTTTTCCGGCGGCGCGCAGCGCACGGCATTGGTGATCATCGCACCTTTGAGTGTGAAGCCGTCGTTGGGGTCGGCGCGATACTCCCCTTCCGCGAGGCCAAGCTTCTTCAGCGTGCTGTAGAGCAGCTCGCCGGCATAGTCGCCCGTGAAGGGCCGTCCCGTGCGGTTGGCGCCGCTCCGGCCCGGCGCGAGCCCGACGATGAGCAGGCGCGCATCGGGATCGCCGAACGAGGGCGCCGCGCCGTTGAACCAGGTCGGTTCGGCGCGCTTGTTGGCCTCGCGATAGGCGACGAGCCGCGGACATAGCGGGCAGTCCCTCGACGCTTCCGGCGGAGTTGTGCTCACCTGTCCTCGTCTTGGGCGTACTCGTAGCGGTCATCGGCCGGCGCGCGCTCGCGCGGCGGACGGCCTACCAGAGCAGCAAGATCGGCGAGGTCAACAAAATTGTCGGCGGCGCGTCGGACGTCGTCGGCCGCCATGGGCGGACTAGACTTGATCGTGGAAACCACGCTCACACGCATGCCCCGGCGCTGCACCGCCTCGATGGCCGGCAGGAAATCGCCGTCGCCTGAGAACAGGAAGGCGTGGTCGGCGTGTTCTGCCGCCAGCATCAAATCGACGGCGATCTCGACGTCCATGTCGCCCTTGAAACGGCGGCGGCCGGCGGCGTCGGTGTATTCCTTCGCCGGCTTGGTCACGAGCGAATAGCCGTTGTAGTCGAGCCAATCCACGAGCGGGCGGATCGGTGAGAAATCCTGATCCTCAACCAGCGCCGTGTAGTAGGTCGCGCGAATCAACCGTCCGTGCCGGCGGAATTCGTCCAACAGTTTGCGATAGTCCATGTCGAAGGCGAGCGCCTTGACCGCCGAATAGAGATTGGCGCCATCGATGAGGATAACGACGCGTTCATCAGGGTGGATCATCCGGTCAAGCAAGTTCATAAGCAGGTCCGAGTTCCGCGCCTTATGCGCGCGATGGTTTGCAAGTGATTAACGCCTCAACTCGCGCTTTCGTCGCCCTTGGCGCAAACATGCCGTTCGAAGGCATGCAGGGCCCGGCGCTGTTGGCGCGCGCAGCGGCGGCGATGCAGGCCGCGGGTTTGGTCCCGCGTGCGCTTTCGGGTGTTTGGGAAACCGAAGCTTGGCCGCAAGGCAGCGGACAGCCCGACTACTACAACGCCGTCGCGGAGCTAGACGCTGAGGGCCTCGTGCCGCAACCGCTATATGAGGCGCTCGCTGCGATTGAACGCCGCTTCGGGCGCGAACGCCGCATCAAGTGGGCGCCGCGTACGCTCGATCTCGACATCATCGCCATCGGCGGCTTTGTGGGAACTTTTGGTGAGATCACACTGCCGCATCCGCGCATGCACGAAAGGGCCTTTGTCCTAGCGCCGCTGGCGGAGATCGCGGCGGACTGGCGGCACCCTTCGTTGGGCCAGACTGTTTCGGAACTGCTGGCGGCCCTGGAGGGCGGATACCGTTGCTGCCGCGTTGGAGAGCTTTCGCCGGCTGGCGTGGGCTGATTTCGCACCTGCGGCCGGCCTTCGCATTGCGAAAAACCGCGAGCCCCACTAGGTTGAGGCTCGTTCCTGTCCCTTTTGACCCTGAGGAAGCACGCCTTGGCCCGCGTAACCGTTGAAGATTGCGTAGAAAAAATCCCGAACCGGTTCTCGCTGGTGCTCTTGGCCGCGCATCGTGCGCGCAACATCTCTTCGGGCGCGGAGCCCCTGGTGGACCGTGACCGCGATAAGGATCCGGTGGTCGCCCTGCGCGAGATCGGCGACGGCGCTATCACCCCGGAGGAACTCCGGGACAGCTACGTCATGCTCTATCAGGACGTGCAGCCGGCCGCCGCCGCCGAGGACGAGCAGGATCGCCTGGCGCTGGCCGCCCCGGTCGAGACCAGCGAAGACGACGTGCTGCGCGCGCTCCAGCAGGAGGCCGAGGCTCAGCGCGACGAGCGGTACTAGCGCCATGTCCGGCGGTGACGGAGTCGCCGCCAAAGACCCGGCCGGCCAGGCAGCGGCAGGCGCGGGCGCACCGCCACGTAAGAGCTACCTCCGCCAGTTCGAGCTGGTGGAGCGCGTGCGAGGGTACGATCCATCGGTCGACGAGAATCTGATCAACCGTGCTTACGTCTATGCGACGGCCAAGCACGGCAGTCAGATGCGTCATTCGGGGGACCCGTACTTCGCGCATCCGATTCAGGTCGCCGGCATTCTGACTGAGTATAAGCTCGACGCGGCAACGATCGTCGCCGGGCTCCTTCACGACACCATAGAGGACACCGACGCCACGCGCGCCGAGATCGAGCAGATGTTCGGTCCGCAGATCGCAGATCTCGTCGAAGGGGTGACGAAACTCTCGCAGCTGGAAATCATAAGCGAAGAAAACAAGCAGGCGCAGAACCTGCAGAAGTTCATCCTCGCCATGTCGCGCGATGTGCGCGTGCTGATCGTGAAGCTGGCTGACCGGCTGCACAACATGCGCACGCTCAGCCACATTCCGAGTGCTGACAAGCGACGCCGCATCGCGCTGGAGACACTCGAAATCTACGGTCCACTCGCCCGCCGGATCGGCATGGAGAAGATGGCGCGGGAACTGGAGGGCCTCGCCTTCCATGAAGCGTTTCCGGACATGGAAGCGACGATAAACGCGCGTCTGGCGCAGCTGCGCGTCGAGAAAGGCGCAAACGTCGCCATCATCATCCAGACGATCATGGAAGTGTTTGAGTTTGCGGGCATCGACGCGCGCGTGTACGGGCGCGAGAAACTAGCCTACTCGATATGGCGCAAACTGCAGCGCAAGAGCATCGAATTCTCGGATCTCGCAGACGTCTACGCGTTTCGCGTTATCGTCAACAATCCCGACGATTGCTACCGCGCGCTTGGCCTCATCCACCAAACATGGCGCTGCGTGCCCGATCAGGTCGAGGACTTCATTTCCAATCCGAAGCCCAACGGTTATCGCTCGATCCACACGACCGTGATCGGGCCGGGGAACGTGCGCGTGGAGATCCAGATCCGCACCGAAGAGATGGATCAGATCGCCGAGAACGGCGTCGCGGCGCACTGGCGCTACAAGAACGAATCGTACGGCTTTGATGAAGAGACCGCGGCGTCCAGTGGTCTTGATGCGCGTGAAGCGACGCGCTCGCTGTTGGAAATCGCCGAGCACGGCGGTGAGGCGGGAGAATTCCTCGAGCACGCGAAGCTCGAAATGTATTCCGACCATGTGTTCTGCTTCACGCCAAAGGGTGCGCTGATCCCGCTACCGCAGGGCGCAACGCCGCTCGACTTCGCCTACGCCGTGCACTCGGGCATCGGTGATCGCTGCATCGGCGCGAAAATCAACGGCGTCGACAAGCCGCTGCGCACCGTGCTGCACAATGGCGATGTGGTCGAGATCACCACGGGCGACAAAGTCGCGCCTGTGCCAGGCTACGAAGCGTTGACCAAGACGGGCCGCGCTAAGGCGGCCCAACGCCGATTGGACCGTCACGCCAAGCGCGAAGAGTTTGGTCGACTGGGGCGCGATTTGGTTGCCCACGCGCTGCATCGCTATGGCCATGAACTAGCCGAAACGGCGTTGAAGCAAGCGGCGGAAACGCTTGGCAAGCACGACGAGGAAGAGCTTTTCATTGCCGTGGGCGAGGGCCTGATCAAAGCCAGCGCCGTTGCAGTAGCGGCGTTTCCAGGCCTCAAGGACAAAGTCCGCAAGGACGAGGGCCGGCGGCCGATGGAAACGGAGAAGGCCAAGCTCTACGTGCGCGGCAGCGATTTGACGCCAGGCGTGGCGCTGCATTTCGCCGAGTGCTGCACCCCGATCCCGGGCGACCGTATTATCGGCGTGCACACCCCAGGCCAGGGCGTCGTGATTCATACCATCGATTGCGAACAGCTGGCCAAGCTGGAGAAGGAAGGCGGCGAATGGATCGATCTGGCCTGGACGCGCACGGCGCTGAATAAGACGCTCGCGGTCGGCCGCATCGTCGCCACGGTCGAGAACAAACGCGGCGTGCTGGCGGAGCTGTGCGGCATTATCGCCGAAAACGAAGGCGACATCCTGAACCTCCGCCTCGCGAAGCGCACGGTCGATTTCTTCGACATGATCTTCGACATCGAAGTCGCCGACGCCAAGCACCTCACCAACATCCTGGCCGCCATGCGCGCTTCGAAGTCGGTCAAGGAAGCCGAGCGCGTGAAGGGTTAGCCGTTTTCGCCCAGCCAAAGCGGTGCTACATCGCGGACCATGAATCAGGATCAGGTGCTTGACGAATTCCGCGCCGCCGGCGCCCTGTTGGAGGGACACTTCATTCTCTCCTCCGGGCTGCATTCGCCGGTGTTCTTTCAGAAGAACGCCGTATTCATGGATCCGGCGCGCACCGAGCGGCTCTGCCGTGCGTTAGCTGAGAAGGCGCAGGCGGCATTCGGCAAGATTGATGTGGTCGTATCGCCCGCCGTCGGCGCGATCATTCCTGGCTATGAGACAGCACGGCATCTCAAGGCGCGGGCGATGTTCGTCGAGCGCGAGAACGGGGAATTCCAATTGCGCCGCGGCTTTGTCATCAATCCCGGCGAGCGTGTTTTGATGGTGGAGGATGTCGTGACCACCGGCCTCTCGTCGCGAGAATGCCTGGACGCCATTCGCGGCCATCCTGGCGAATTGGTCGGCGCCGCGTGTCTAATCGATCGCTCCGGCGGCAAGGCCGACATCGGCGCAAAGCTCATCTCGCTCGCCATTGTCGATGTACCGGCCTATCCCGCCGATCAGCTGCCGCCAGACCTCGCGGTGATCCCGGCGATCAAGCCCGGCAGCAGAGGTCTTGCCGCATGAGCAATCGCGTGCGGCTCGGCGTCAACATCGACCATGTCGCCACCATCCGCAACGCGCGCGGCGTTGCCTATCCCGATCCCGCGCGCGCAGCGATGATCGCATTGGAAGCGGGCGCCGACGGCATCACCGCGCATCTGCGCGAAGACCGCCGCCACATCTCCGATGAAGACATCGCGCACCTCGCCGAGATGCTCAGCGAGCGCGGCCGGCCGCTCAATCTGGAAATGGCGGTGACGTCCGAGATGCTGGAGATTGCACTGAAGCATCGTCCGCACGCGGTGTGTCTGGTGCCAGAGCGCCGCGAAGAACGCACTACCGAGGGCGGACTCGATGTTGCGGGTGGACACAACTGGATCGCGCCGTTTGTGGAGAAGCTGCGCGACAATGGCAGCCGCGTTTCGCTTTTCATCGGCGCCGATCCCCTCCAGATCGAAGCGGGCAGCCGCGCGGGCGCCGCTGTTGTCGAATTGCATACCGGCGCTTTCTGCGACGCCGCGCGCGATGGTCATGTGCAGGAGGCTGAAAGTCAGCTCGCCGCGTTGAAAGCAGGCGCGACGCACGCCGCCTCGCTCGGGCTGGAAGTCCACGCCGGCCACGGCATCGACTACGAAACAGTCGCGCCGATCGCGTCGATACCGGAGATTGCGGAGCTGAATATCGGCCATTTCCTGATCGGCGAGGCGATCTTCGCCGGCCTCGCCCCCGCCGTCATCGAGATGCGCTGCCGGATCGACGCCGCGCGGGCGGGCGCCTGGAACCGCTCCCCATGATCATCGGCATCGGCTCCGACATTATCGACATCCGCCGGATCGAGCAGACGTTGGTCCGCTTTGGCGATCGATTCATCCACCGCATCTACACTGAGAAGGAGCGCGCCCGGGCCGAGCGCCGCCCACACGAGCGGGCGGCGACCTACGCCAAACGTTTCGCAGCCAAGGAGGCGTGCGCAAAGGCGCTTGGTACAGGCTTGAAACAAGGGGTGTTTTGGCGGGATATGGGGGTCGTAAACCTGCCCAGCGGCCAGCCGACTATGAAGCTTGCGGAGGGCGCGGCGCGGCGCTTGGAACAATTGACGCCCCGGGGGCACATCGCTCACATCCATGTAAGCCTAACGGACGACTACCCGTTGGCTGTCGGTTTCGTCATCATTTCGGCGGAGTTGGCGCCGATTGAGCCCGCGCCCGGCGAATGATCCTCTGGGTGGGGAAAGTTATGGCTGCGGCGGGCGCGGCCCCGTCCGTGGAGTTAGGGCGGCCTAGAAGGGCTTTAGCGAGAAACGCATGAGCATGACGACGACGAGTTCTTCGACGCCTGCGATGGACGTCTTCTGGGATAATGTGAAGACGATCCTCTATGCGCTGGCGCTCGCCATGGTGCTGCGTTTCACCATCGCTCAGCCGTTTCGCATTCCATCCGGCTCGATGCAGCCAACGCTCGAAGTTGGCGACTACATCGTTGTAACCAAGTGGTCCTACGGCTATGGCCGCTTCTCGTTCGCGCCGTTGGAAGGTCTGCTGCCGCATGGGCGGTTGTTCGGAAGCCAGCCGGAACGCGGCGATGTCGTCGTGTTCCGCCCGGAGCCGGAGCCTGGCCGCGATTTCATCAAGCGCGTGATCGGCCTTCCGGGCGATCGCATCCAGGTGATCGACGGCGTGCTGCACATCAACGGCGAAGCAGTGCAGCGCGAGTCGCTGGGCGTCACCAACTTCGAGAACGAACGCGGTATGATCGAGCCGATTCCGACCTACCGTGAGACGCTGCCGAACGGGGTCAGCTACACCACGTTCGACAAGGGCGTGACCGAACTCGACAACACGCGCGTCTACGAAGTGCCGGAGGGCCATTATTTCATGATGGGCGACGATCGCGACAATTCTGCCGACAGCCGCGTGCCATCGGTCGTCGGCTACGTGCCATACGACAATCTCGTCGGCCCGGCGCAATTTGTGGTCGTCTCGTTCAACGGCTCCACGTCACTCTTCCGTCCGTGGACGCTGTTCACCGGCTTCCGCGGCGACCGCTTCCTCAAGTCCGTCAATTGAGCCAAGGCCCATGAGCGGGCCGGCCAAGCACGACGCCAAGCTCGTCGAGCTGGAACAGCGCATCGGCTACGTGTTCCAAGATCGCGCGCTCCTGCGCGAAGCGCTGACGCATGCCAGCGTGCACGAGGGTCAGAAGAAGCGGCGCGATTATGATCGGTTGGAGTTTCTGGGCGACCGGGTGCTGGGGCTTTGCGTCGCCGAGCGATTGCTGGCTGAGCATCAAGGCGAACAGGAAGGCGAACTGGCGCCGCGCTACAACGCGCTGGTCAACCGCCACGCCTGCGCGCGGGCCGCGCGTGCGGCGGAACTGGGGGTCGCGCTCGTGCTCTCCCCTGCCGAAGAGGCGAGCGGCGGCCGCAGCAAGGAAGCCATCCTGGGCGACATCTGCGAGTCCGTGATCGCCGCGCTCTACCTGGACGGCGGCCTGGAAACGGCGCGCGGCTTCATCACGCGCTTCTGGGGCGATGCGTTCGACGACGTGAAGAACGCGCCGCGCGATGCGAAGACGGCGTTGCAGGAATGGGCTGCGGCGAAGCGAAAGCTTCTGCGCTACGTCGACGTGGATCAATCCGGCCCGGAACACGCTCCGCACTTTATCATCGAGGCGCAGGTGGAAGGCTTCGAGCCTGTCCGTGGCGAAGGCGCCTCGAAGCGCAGCGCACAGCGCGCAGCGGCGGCGGCGTTTCTGAAGCAACGAGGCGCACGTGGCTGAACAACATTGCGCTGTCGTCGCCGTGCTGGGCGCGCCGAACGCCGGCAAGTCCACGCTGGTGAACGCACTGGTCGGCGCGAAGGTGGCGGCGGTGACGCAGAAGGTGCAGACGACGCGCGCCTTGGTGCGCGGCATAGCCATGCGCGGCGAGACACAGCTGGTGTTGATCGACACGCCAGGCGTGTTCGCGCCGAAGCGCAGGCTGGACCGCGCCATGGTCGCGGCGGCCTGGAACGCTCTCGAGGGCGCGGATGCGATCATTCATGTGGTCGATGCGCCTGCGCACGTTGGCGGCGGCAAGGCGGGTGCGGATGCCCGTTCGGTCGAGGATTCCGCCAACATTGCAGCAAAGCTCAAAGAGATGGAGCTGCCGTCCATCCTCGTGCTGAACAAGGTCGACGCGGTTTCTCGGCCAGCGTTGCTGGAGCTGACGACGAAGCTGGTCGAACAGGGTCTCTACACCGACGTGTTCATGATCGCCGCGAAGAACGGCGATGGCGTCGAAGACATCGCGCGGTCTCTCGCCGAGCGCGCGCCCGAAGGCCCTTGGCTTTTTCCGGAAGACCAGACCATGGATGCGCCGGCGCGCGTGCTGGCCGCCGAGATCACGCGCGAGAAGGCGTTCCTGCGGTTGCACGAAGAGCTGCCGTACGAACTGACGGTGGAGACCGAGACCTGGGAGGAGCGCAAGGACGGCTCCGCCAAGATCGATCAGACGATTTATGTAGCGCGCGAGAGCCAGCGCAAGATCGCCATCGGCGCCAAGGGCCAGACGATCAAGACGATCGGCGAATTGGCGCGCAAGGAGATGGAGGCGGCATTCGACCGGCGCATTCATCTTTTCCTGCACGTGAAGGTCCGGGAGGGCTGGACCGAAGAACGCGCGCTGTATCAACGGCTCGGCTTGGATTACGAAGCCTGAAGTGCGTACTGGGTTGCGAATTCGAACGCTAATGACTGACAGCCCGCAACGTACTATATTTCGCGTATGAGCCTCTTGGATCGCATTACCATTGAACCTGGAAAGATGGGCGGCAGGCCGTGCATTCGGGGGATGCGCATCCGTGTGTCCGATGTTCTGGACATGCTGGCGGGTGGGGCGACGCAGGAAGAAATTCTGACCGATTTTCCTTATCTTGAAGCGGACGATATTCGAGCGAGCTTGGCGTATGCCGCGGCCCAACTGGGGCATACGGTCGTTCTCGCCGCAGAATGAAATTCATCGTCGACCAGCAATTGCCGCCAGATTTGGTGGATTGGCTGATCGCAAAGGGCCACGAGGCGATCCACGTCTTTCCGCTCGGCCTAGGCGAGGTAGCGGACTCTACAATTTGGGATTTGGCGATTGCCGAAGTCGCCATTGTCGTGACGAAGGATCGCGATTTCGCTGAGCGGCGGATGCGCGAGCCCTTTGGTCCCACAATTCTTTGGATCCGCATCGGCAACAGCGCTACCAGACATCTCCTCGCGACGCTGGAAGACTCGTGGTCTTTCATCGAGGGACGGTTCGGAACGGACCACGTGATCGAGATCCGCTGACATGGAATGGGTGGACGACGCCATCGTGCTGGGCGCGCGGCCGTTTGGCGAGGGTAAGCTTGTCGCCGAAGTGTTCGCACGCGAGCACGGGCGCTATGGCGGCGTCGTGCATGCGGGGCGCAAGTCGCAGCCGATTTTGCAGGCCGGCAATGTCGTGCAGGTCGGCTGGAAGGCGCGGCTGAGCGAGCAACTTGGTTTCTACAATCCGCTCGAACTCTCAGAACCGCACGCAACGCGGCTGCTCGACGATGCGAGCGCGCTCGCCGGCCTCTCTTCCGCCGTGTCGCTGATCCGTGGCGCGACGCCGGAGCGTCAGGCCTATCCGCAGCTTTACGACGCGCTGATCGTGCTGCTCGAAGCGATGCCACACGCCGACATCTGGCCCGCACTCTACACGCGCTTTGAGCTGGGTCTGCTTTCGGCATTGGGCTACGGCCTCGATCTCACGCGCTGCGCAGTCACGGGCGAGACCGAGGGGCTGGCCTGGGTAAGCCCTCGCACCGGGCGAGCGGCGACGGCGGAGGCTGGTGCGCCGCATGCCGACGTTTTGTTGCGCCTGCCGCCATTTCTGGTCGATGCGGAAGCAGAACTAAGGCCCGGCGACGTGGCTGACGCGTTTGCCCTGTCGGGATATTTCCTTGAGCGGCGCGTGTTTGAACACCGCGGCGAAGGCATGCCGGACCAGCGCCGCCGCCTCATAGAGCGTTTAGGATTTGCGGGCCGACTCTAATACAGAGCGTTCCCACTAGCGTCATCCCGGACGCACTGGAGGTGCGATCCGGGACCCAGGGGCAATGCATCGCCCTACGATCCCCTGGGTTCCGGGTCTCGCTCCGCTTGCCCGGAATGACGGATGTTGAGATGGCGATAGAAAATGGCCGATGACGTAACGAGATCGCCGGAGGAAGGCGGACGCATTGTTGAGGAGCCGATCGGCGAAGCGCTGGCGAAGCGCTATCTCGCCTACGCGCTCTCTACGATCACGAGCCGCGCTCTGCCGGATGTGCGCGACGGTTTGAAGCCGGTGCATCGCCGGGTGCTTTACGCGATGAAGCGGCTGAACCTCACCGCCGACGCCGCGTTTCGCAAGAGCGCGAAGGTCGTCGGCGATGTGATGGGCGATTATCACCCTCACGGCGACCAGGCCATCTACGACGCGATGGTGCGCCTCGCGCAGGACTTCAACTCGCGCTATCCGCTGATCGACGGCCAAGGCAATTTCGGCAATATCGACGGCGATAACCCGGCGGCGATGCGTTACACCGAAAGCCGTCTCACCAAGGCGGCCGAAGCGCTGCTGGAAGGCATCGACGAAGACGCCGTCGATTTCCGCCCGAGCTATGACGGTTCGAAGGAGGAGCCGGTCGTTCTGCCGGCGGCGTTCCCCAACCTGCTTGCGAACGGCGCGAGCGGCATCGCCGTCGGCATGGCGACCAACATCCCGCCGCACAATCTGGCCGAGCTCATCGATGGCTGCCTGCTGCTGATCGAGAATTCGAAGACGACGACGGATGAGTTGCTCAAGGTCATCCCTGGTCCCGATTTCCCGACGGGCGGGATCGTTGTCGAACCGCCGGAGTCGATCCGCGAAGCATACGAGACGGGCCGCGGTGGCTTCCGAGTGCGCGCGCGGTGGACGACGGAGGATCTGGGTCGCGGCATGTGGCGCATCGTCGTCACGGAGATTCCGCACCTGGTGCAGAAGTCGAAGCTGATCGAAGCGCTGGCGGCGGTCATCGAGAACAAGAAGGCGCCGCTGCTGGGCGACGTGCGCGATGAGAGCGCCGAGGAAATCCGCATCGTGCTTGAACCGAAGTCGCGCGCGGTCGAGCCCGAAGTGTTGATGGAGAGCTTGTTCAAGCTTACCGCGCTCGAAGGCCGCATCTCGCTCAACATGAACGTACTCGATGCGCAGGGCGCGCCTCGGGTGATGAGCCTGAAGGAAGTGTTGCGGGCCTTCCTCGATCACCGCCGCGACGTGCTGCAGCGGCGCACCGCGCATCGGCTTGAGAAGATCGCGGCGCGACTCGACGTGCTGGCGGGGTTGCTGATCGTCTATCTCAACCTCGACGAAGTGATCCGCATCATCCGCAACGAAGATGATCCGAAGGCCAAGCTGATCCAGCGCTTCAGGCTCAACGAAACGCAAGTGGA
>JBQTJK010000083.1:0-50732 GCA_052387215.1 Caulobacteraceae bacterium | reverse complement strand
ATCGTCACTTTCTCGCCAGCCGGCTTCGGCGACTGGATTGGCGCGAGCCTTGCGGCCGGTAGCGGCGTTGATGTGAGCGCTGCCGCTGCCGACAACCCGTATGTTGACCTTCCTCCTTTTTCCGCGCCGATGTCGCAGCAAGAGCTTGAGCAAATTCGCGGTCAGCTTGCGGCGACGGCAGCAATACTCGAGCTGGCGCACGTGACGACTGATGCGAAGATCGAACGCGTGCGCACTCTGGCGTTGACTGGTGGCATGGCCACATTCGCACCCACGAACTTCGCGGCTGCGCCAAGAGAGGACGGTTTGCGTTCCACGCTCAGCGTGCCAGCACCAGCTTCCTTCGTTCGAGTCGAAGCGCCTGTCGAAGCGTACGTGATTGAAGCGGCGCCAGTTCAAGCGACAACGGCGCCCGTGAGTTATTCGGGCGGCAGCTTCGATGCGAGCGTGCCGTACCGCGATCCGCACCTGGAGCTCGCGGATCTGCTGTTGGCGCACGAGACGTTCTGAGCCTTCTCTGGCGATGGTGGTAAGCTCGGCTGATCACTCCTCGTGAGCGCATCGAGCGCGGCGCCAACGTTATTGGTCACCGGCGCCTCGGGCTTCATCGGCTCGAGCTTGAAGGTTGCGCTGGCGCGGGGCTTCGCTGTGCGAGCTATCGGACGACATCCGGACACGCAGAACGATTGCGCCGTAGGCGACATAGGGCCGGACACCGACTGGAGTCGCGCTCTCGACGGCGTGGATGCCGTCATCCACCTTGCAGGGCCCGCTCACGCAAATACGCCTGCAACCGTGCTCCAACATGCCGTCGTTGGCGGTTCATGCAGGCTGGCCGAACAGGCGGCCGCTCGGGGCGTACGGCGCTTTCTCTATGTGAGTTCGATCAAGGCCGCCGCCGATCGCACAGACGCGCCCATCGACGAAACATCGCCGCCTCGACCGCTAACCGCCTACGGACGAGCGAAACTGGAGGCCGAAGGCGCCGTGCTCGAACAGTTTCCAGGCGCCATCGTGCTCCGTCCCCCGCTTGTCCATGGGCCCGGCGTCAAGGGCAACCTTAGGCGGCTCATGCGGCTGCTCGATAGCAATCTTCCGCTGCCACTCGCTGGCTTCAGGAACAAGCGCAGCCTGATCTCACTGTCGTCGTTTTGTTCGGCCTCTGTCGCGGCATTGACCGCGTCCGACGGCCCGAGCGGCGTGTTTCATGTGTGCGACCATCCGGCCGTCTCAACGAGCGAGATCGCCGCGCTCTTACGCCAAGGCATGGGCAGGGCGAGGGGCCTGTTTCAGATGCCTGGCGTCGCGTCGTTTGCCCCCGCCGCGCTGGGCGACAGTCTGGAAGTCGATGATTCACGGTTCCGCGCCAGCTATGCGTTCTCCGGCGCCGATACCAGGGCTGCACTCGTGAGCACCGGCCACGCCTGGCGGGCGGCGCGATGAACGGCAAAAAGATCCTGTTCTTCGCCACCGAAGACTGGTTCGTCCGATCGCATTTTTTGCCGCTGGTGCGGCGCGCCGCGGCGGATGGCTTTGAGGTCGTCGTGGCTGCGCGCGATTCCGGCGCACTGAAGGACGAGCCGAGCATCCGCGTGATTGGCACAGGGTTCGCGCGACGGGCGATCTACCCATGGGAATTGTCCAGGCAAGTGGCGGAGCTGGATGACTTGCTGGCGCGTGAGCGGCCCGGTATCGTTCACGCCATCGCGGTCAAGCCTATCGTGCTGCTGCTCAACTCGCGTCATCGGTCGTTTGCGCGGGTTCTCGCCCTGACAGGCCGCGGTTACCTCGTATCGGACAATTCCCTGTTCAAGCGCATCGTTCGCGGGCGTTTGCGCGCGCTGCTGCGGCGCGCACTGGACGCGAAGGGCACTCTTCTCCTGGTCGAGAACGAGCACGACGCTCGTTGGCTCGATGCTTCGCCTGGGGGCTATCTCCTCATGCCCGGCGCCGGCGTGGACCCTGAGAGATTCACGCCGTCGGCGGAGCCCCTCGGCGCAATCGTTGTCGGAATCGTCGCGCGCTTGATCAAATCCAAAGGCATTGACCTCGCTGTGCGGGCTGTTGGCGAACTGCGAACCCAGGGCGTCGGCGTTTTGCTTCGGATTGGAGGGAGGGCCGATCCGGAGAACCCCGATCACTACACCGAAGAAGAGGTGTCGCGGTGGCGCAATACACCGGGTGTGGAAGTCGTCGGCCGCGTGAACGACGTCGCAACGTTTTGGCGCAACGCACACATCGCTTGCCTGCCTTCGCGCGGCGGCGAAGGGCTGCCGCGCACGCTGTTGGAGGCCGCAGCGAGCGGACGGCCCATCGTGACAACCGAAGCGCCGGGATGTACCGAGTTCGCCCACGACATCGGGCTGGTCGTGGCGTGCGGAGACGTAGGGCGACTGGCGCTGGCGCTGCAGACCCTCGCCTCGGATACGGAGATGCGAAGCCGACTGGGCGCACGCGCGCGCGAGAAAGTGTTGGCGGGCTACTCGGAAGCCCACGCAGCCGCCGTCGCGAGCGAGGCTTGGCGTCGCGCGCTCTGCTCAAGCTAATCGTGCGCGCCGTTTTGGCGCCGCGCTCGCGATCTCGATTCGCGCGTCCTACTTGGTCCGTTACCACCTCGGACCTGTGGTCCCCGCCTTGCGCCGCCAAGGGGGCTGGTCCAAGAATTGCCCGCTTTTCGAGGGGGCGCGCATGACAAATCGCATTAGGGCGTCCGGTCTCGCCGTCAGCGCGCTCATCGCTTTGCTACTTGGCGCGTGCGCTTCCGGAGGCGGCGGAGGTGGAGGGTCGCCGGTCTCGCCGCCGCCGCCGCCGCCACCGGCGCCAAGTCCTCCGACCTTTCCACCGCTCGCGCCGCCTCATGCGCCGGGCGATTTTCCCAATGTCGCCGGCGCCGAGTTCAATGCAAACTGGGGTCCTGGCGGCACGAACGCACAGGTCGCTTGGCAAAACAATGCGACCGGGGCGGGCGTTCTGGTTGGCGTGATCGATGATGGCATTCATCCCGAGCATCCGGAATTGGCCGGACGCATTTCGCCGAACTCCATCGATATTGTTCCAGGACGCAATGCGCTCGTGACCGACCAGTCGCACGGGAGCGAACTTTCATCGCTGATCGTAGGCAACTACAACAACGCGCAAACTGTCGGCGTTGCGTTCGACGCAACCATTCTCGCCGTTCGCGCAGACAACGGCGCGGACGGATTCACATCGACTGATTTGGCGGCGGCCATCAACTATGCGCGCCAACAGGGCGTCGACGTTATCAATCTCTCGCTGGGCAGCGCCAATCCCTCGGCCCAGATAACCCAGGACGCCATCCAGGCAGCGACACAAGCCGGCATCATCATAGTCGTGTCGGCGGGCAATGACGGCAACTCCGGGGCGACGGAGCCAAGCTATCCCGGCTTCCATGCAACCGATCCCAATGTCTCCAACGGACTGATCATCATTGCGGGCGGACTTAACCCGAACGGCACCGTCAACACCGCGTCCAACCCGCCCGGAAGTGCAGCGAACTGGTATATGACCGCGCCCGGTTGGCAGATCATCGTACCCGATTACGGTCCGCCTGGCGCTGTGCCCGGTTTTCAGACTTGCGGATTGGGGCCCAACGGCGACCTCTGTCAGATCCAGGGGACATCCTACGCCTCCCCGCATATAACGGGCGCCGTTGCTCTGGTCATGGATGCGTTTCCTGGGCTGAGTCCGGCGCAGGTGGTCGATCTTCTCTTCACCACGGCCGACGATACTGGACCGGCGGGAACGGATAGCGTCAACGGCCGCGGGCGCCTCAATATCGGGCGTGCATTCCAACCTGTCGGACCGCTCGCCGTTCCTCTCATGGCCGGACAGCGGTCGATGCAGTTCGATGCGCCAATTGGCGTGTCAGGCGCTGCGTTCGGCGACGGCATGACCGGCAATTCGGCGGCGTGGTCCGTGGCGGCGTTCGATCGTTACCAGCGAACATTCGCCGTCGATCTGTCGAACAACTGGATCGCAGCGCCTGGAGGTCCATCACCAATGCCGACGGCGCCCCTGCTTTGGCGAAGCGCCAGAGGCGCTGGCGGCGCGAACCTGCAGATGGCGCTGGCCGAGGACGTGGCGCCGGATTCGTATCGGCTTGCAGTGGATCGCGCGGACATCGAGCGAGCCCCGACCCGCATCGAAGCCGCTTTGCCGCTCGGCTTTTCGATGTCGTTCGCAGCGAACGGCGCGCGGACAAGCTATCCCGAAGGTGGCGCGCTCGGCCACCTCGAACTCGTCCAATCCGATTTGTCGCTAGAGCTCACGCGCCGTTTCGGCGACGTGTTCAGCCTGTCCTTCATAAGCGAAACGGGACAAGCGCCCAGCGAGCCGGCCTTGTCGCTGACTGATGTGTTGCGTTCGCCGGTGGAACGCAGCGCTGTGGCGACCCGCGCTGCATTCGATTTCGGACGGCATGGCTTCGACATCACGGGCGGGCAAATCAACGAGGATCGGGGCCTGTTGGGACTGTCGTGGTCAGACCGGCTGGGACAGACGCCGGCCGGTGAGACACGATTTGTCGGGATCGGCTGGCGCTATCGACCGGCTGAGGATTGGCGTGTCAGCGCAAACGCCGAGTTTGGCGTGGCCGATCTCGTGGGCTCAAGCTGGCTTAAAGTCGACGAGCCGCTCAGAACCACGTCACTTTCGTTTGAGATAGCTCATGACCTCATCCCGCTTTGGCTTGAAGGGCTGGCTCCCGACGCTGCCGGCGTCCTGAGCTTGCGTATCTCGCAGCCGCTTAGGGTTGAATCGGGTGTTCTGTCATTCATGGCGCCCACGGCAAACGAATATGGCCGGCGCAGCTTGCGCTATGAGGAGCGTTCTTTTGAGCCGACGCCAAGCGGCCGCGAGATGCGAATAGGGCTAGGTTACAATCTCTTCGGGGGCGAAAGCCTCTCGGCGTTCGGCGAAGCGATCTATGTGATCGATCCTGGACATGTGGCGGAGGCCGATCCTGACACCGTGCTGCGTCTCGGGGTCCGAGTTACGCGCTGAGCGCAGCATCGCTTCTAAACCCAGAGTTTCGCCGCCAGGTCGCGCAACGTGTTGACGTCCTTCACGATAATGTTTCTGCCTTCCTAGGCAGAGCGAGATGAAGCGGCTCAGACGCAAGGTGACGCTCGACTTCTCACGTCCGGGCAAGCCTACCGACACCGCCTTCGTCGAGGTCTTCAACGGCAGTTTCGCGCCGAATGCCTCAACGCGCATTGGTTCATGGGGCTCGACGATGCGCGGCGAAAATGCGAGGCGTACCGCAGACACTACTGCTGGGCCGATATCCCAACAATGCGCTCGGCGAGCCGATCGATCTGAGCGGCGATGCTCGCGAGAGCGTGGCAGCATCGCCGCGCGATTGAGCGGCGGAGTGATGATGCTTAGGAGTCCTCGGGGACGAGCCGCTTTTTTACGGCTCCTAGACACGCTGGTTGCTGGCTGGCCGACGCGCCCAATCACATCGCGAGCCCCCCGGGCGGCTAGGCGGCCTCACGTCTTGTGCTTGAGAAACCATTCGTACGCGTCGCGGAGACCCGTTCGCAGGTCAATGCGCGGCGACCAACCCAACGCGTGCATTCTGGTCACATCGAGCACTTTGCGCGGCGTGCCATCAGGCTTGCTCGGATCATTTGTGATTTCGCCTTCGAATCCCACGGCATCAGCAACAAGGCGGGCCAGGTCAGCGATAGTTTGATCCTTGCCGGAGCCGACATTGACGTGATTGTAGCCGTCATAACTTTGCATCATGATGATCAGAGCCTCGGCGCAGTCATCGACGTGGAGAAATTCGCGGCGGGCGCGGCCCGACCCCCAGATCTCGAAACTATTCGCGCCGGCGACCTTGGCCTCATGCGCCTTGCGAATAAGAGCCGGCACGACGTGACTGTTCTTCAAATCGAAGGAGTCGCCTGGGCCATAAAGGTTTGTCGGCATCGCGCTGATAAAGCGCCGCCCGTGCTGGCGCCTGTACGCCTGACAAAGCTTAATGCCGCTGATTTTGGCAACAGCATACCATTCATTGGTCGGCTCAAGCGGGCCAGTCAGCAGCGAATCTTCAGTGAGCGGCTGCGGCGCCAACTTCGGATAGATGCACGAGGAGCCGAGAAACAGCATTTTCTCGGCGTCGGCGCGGTGCGCGGCTTCGGTGATGTTCGCCGCGATCATCAAGTTGTCATAAAGAAAGTCCGCCGGGAAGGCGTCGTTTGCGTAAATGCCGCCCACAGTCGCGGCTGCGAGAAAGATCGCTTCCGGCTTGCGGTCATTGATCCAACGATCCACCGCGTCCTGGCGCCGGAGATCGACTTCGGCGCGCCGAACCGTTAGAATCTCGCAGTTTTCGCGCTCTAATAGGCGCATTAGGGCCGACCCCACCATCCCCGTGTGACCTGCAACCCAAACGCGTTTGCCCCGAAGGCTGTAGTCGTTGTGATCAGTCATGTCGATTGCGGCGGTTGGCCTCGCGCAGCACAGCCTCGAGATCGGCCTCGACCATTTCCTGAACCAGTTCCTCGAAGCGAATTTTCGGCGTCCACCCCAGCTTGGTCTTGGCCTTTGTTGGATCAGACAGCAATTGCTCAACTTCGGTCGGCCGGAAATAGCGCGGGTCAATGCGAACGACGGTCTTGCCAGCCTCGGTCACGCCGACTTCATTCGCGCCCTCTCCGCGCCAGGTTATCGTCTCGCGTACGACCCCGAACGCCCGTTCAACAAACTCTCGCACGGAATGCATCTCGCCGGTGCCGAGCACATAATCGTCCGGCTCATTCGCCTGCACGATGCGCCACATGCCTTCGACGTAATCGCACGCGTGGCCCCAGTCGCGCAACGCTGAAAGGTTCCCGAGATAGAGCACGTCCTGCATGCCATGGTGGATGGCTGCAACCCCGCGCGTGATCTTTCTGGTGACGAATGTTTCGCCGCGCAGCGGACTCTCGTGATTGAACAGAATGCCATTCGACGCATGCATCCCGTACGCTTCACGATAGTTCACCGTGATCCAGTACGCGTAGAGCTTCGCAGCGGCGTAGGGAGATCGGGGGTAGAAGGGCGTCGTCTCGCGCTGCGGAACTTCCTGGACGAGACCATAGAGTTCGGATGTCGAGGCCTGGTAGAAGCGCGTCTTCTTTTCGCGTCCCAGAATCCGCAGCGCTTCCAGAATGCGCAGCGCGCCGAGCGCATCTGAGTTTGCCGTGTATTCGGGGGTCTCAAAGCTGACCTGAACGTGGCTTTGGGCGCCGAGATTATAAATTTCGTCGGGTTGAGTCTGCTGGACGAGACGGATCAGATTGGTCGCGTCGGTGAGGTCGCCATAGTGTAGAAAGAAGCGGGCATGCGGTTCGTGGACATCCTGATAAATGTCATCCACGCGCTCAGTATTGAAAGACGACGAGCGGCGCTTGACGCCGTGCACGACATAACCCTTATCTAGGAGCAATCGCGCAAGATAAGCGCCGTCCTGGCCAGTCACGCCAGTGATCAAGGCGACCTTGGACATCAACCCCCCCATAGGCCTGCGCGCCGCAGGAGTGTGCTGGCGTTGCAGGCATGTGTCTTATGCGCCGCCGGCACTGGATCAAGGCGCTGCCTCGTGCAATACCGGAGAGGGCGCCGCGAGCGCAAGGGGGTGGCTGCGTGAGCGCCTTGGTGTCGGCCATCATCCCGGTGTTTGAACGAGCGGCCGAAGCTGAGCGTGCCGTAGCTTCGGCGTTGGCTCAAGAGGTCGACGGCCTAGAGGTCGTCGTCGTCGATGATGGCTCGATCGAGCCGCTCCGCCTCGACGCGAGCGCGCGTGATAGTCGCGTCCGCGTGCTCAGGCATCAGCGCAATCGCGGCGCAGCGGCGGCGCGAAACACCGGGCTCCAGGCTGCGCGAGGGGTTTGGACCGCATTCCTCGATTCCGATGATCTGTGGCCGGCAGGGTCCCTGGCGCGCCGCCTCCATACAGCCGTCGAGCAAAAGCGTACCTCTTCGCGCGAACCAGTGATTTGGACATCAGGTTTTCAGTATCGCGATCCAAATGGTCGCTTATTGAAGGCGCGTTCGCCCCGACCTGGGCGAGGTCCCGAAGACTTCACGTCAGGATGCTGGTTTTGCCCGGGCTCGACGGCTTTGTTCGAGCGCGAGGCCGTACTCGCGCGCATCGGCCTGCAGGACGAAAACCTGCTCCGCCTGGAAGATCTTGATTGGTTTCTGCGCTGGTCGCTTGGCGGGGGAGTCACGATGACCGCCGAAGGTGTTGGCGCGCTTGTCACCCGCAGCTCCGGGACGACGCTCGGCGATGTTAACACCGCAAGCGTATATCTTCAACGCAAGTACGTAGATCTCGCTCCGGGCCTGCGGCGCCGGCTTCGTGCCTATCTCGCGCTCGAGACAGCACGCGCCGCTTTCCTGGAGAAGCACTTTGGCCGTGGTACGATTGCGATTGCGGAGTCGCTCATTTTGAAGCCGCGGGCCCAGCTGCATCTCGACCGGTTCTGGAGCGACTTGTAGCGCCTCATCAAGGTGGACGCCGGCATTGACAGTATTGCGGAAAAAGCCAATCACCTCCAGCCGATGGATCAGGCGGTAAGAACGGAACCGGCGGGCGAAGTGACACAGGCTCCAGCGCCGCAGCGGCGCACGCTCATTGGCAGCGTTGGTGAAGGAATTGCGCAGATTGTCGAGGGCGCGCGCAGTTGGCGCATTTGGTATCTCATGGGCTCGGCCGAGATGCGGCGCCGCTTCGACCGCTCGAAGCTTGGCCCTGTCTGGATCGCAATCTCGACCGGCGTAATGGTGCTGTCAATCGGCCTGCTGTGGTCGGTTCTATGGTCGGCGCCTGTGAACGATATCCTGCCATTCATGGCGATCGGTCTCGTCACTTGGCAGTTCCTTTCCGGCGTGATCAATGATGCGACGCTCGGGTTTCCCTCGTATTCGGGGTATTTCGCCAATCAGTACATGGCGCCGTCGAACGTAATCTTCGCGGGGCTCTACAAGAACCTCGTCACCTACCTCATCAATCTCTCGGTCCCGATCCTCGTTTGCCTCGCTTTCGGCGTTCAGTTCACTTTGGCCACGCTACTCTTCTTTCCCGGTCTGCTGCTGTTGTTGTTCACGACGTTCTGGGCAGCCTACATCGCGGCGATCTTCTGTGCACGCTACAGAGATGTGATTCAGATCGTGCAAAACCTGATGCAGCTCGGCTTCTTCTTGACACCGATCCTGTGGACGCCCGAGACGATTGGCCCTGAGCGCCAGCACTTGGTCTATCTCAACCCGCTGGCGAGTATCATAGCTGTCGTGCGCGACCCGTTATTGGGAAGGTTCCCAGAACCGGCGTCTTGGCAAGTGGCGCTCATCTCGGCGGCCGTGCTGATGGCCTTCGCCATTCCGTTGATCGGGCGGTCGCATCGGCGCATCGTCTACTGGCTTTAATCGACATGGCGCACATCATTCTCGACAGAGTGGGGGTTGAGTTCCCGATCCACAATGCCCATTCCCGTTCGTTGCAGTTGCGCATGTTTGGCGTGCTCGGAGGCAAGCTAGGCGCGCATCAGCACGCGGTCTTTGTGCAGGCTCTGAAAGATGTGAGCTTTACGCTCGAAGACGGCGACCGTATAGGCATCGTTGGCCACAATGGCGCAGGCAAAACAACTTTGCTGCGTCTCCTGGCCGGCGTGTACGAGCCGACCGCCGGCAGGGTCCAGATCGAGGGACGCGTTTCATCCTTCACCGACATAACACTCGGCATGGATCCCGAGGCGACCGGATGGGCCAACATCACCTTGCGCTGCATCTTTCTCGGCATGACGTTCAAGGAGGCCAGGGCGGCAGCCCCGGCGATCGCCGAATTCTCGGAGCTTAGGGAGTTCCTGGAGCTTCCCGTGCGCACTTATTCCTTGGGCATGTTTGTTCGGCTCGCTTTCGCGATTTCGACATCGATCGAGCCAGAGATCATCGTGATGGACGAAATGATCGGCGCGGGCGACGCACGCTTCATGTCAAGAGCACAGGAGCGCATTGCGTACCTGCTGCAGAAAACGCGCATCCTGGTGTTGGCCTCGCACCAGCCCGAGATCTTCAAATCGTTCTGCAACCGCCTGATCTGGCTCGAGCATGGCGAAGTCCGTCGCATTGGCGATGTTCACGAGGTTTACGATGAGTACCTCGCCAGCGTCGCGGCCGCGGCGGAGTAGCCGTTAGCGGCTCTAAAGCCCGAGAATGGCTTCGAGCCGGTTGCCGTACCCGTTCTCTTCGGTGATCGCCGCGTTGAGGTTCTTGCCGTCGACGATCTCTATGTCCGGCAACGGAAAGATCATCTTCGTCCCCGATTCGATCGTCGCGCGCTCGCGTTTCAAGAACTCGGCGCGGAAGTGCCAAGGGAGAACGAGGTAGTAATCGGGCTTCATCGCCCGGGATTCCTCTTCGGAGATGATCTTGATGCGGGTGCCGAGCGTCATTGCGCCCGCCTTGTCCGGATTACGGTCGGCCGCGTACGGGACCTTATAAGAGTCGATCCCGTACCATTGAAGTAGGACATTTCCCTTCGTTGACGCGCCATAGATGTGCACGATTTCGCCGCGCGCATGGATCTCGTCGAGCAGGGCGATCATCTTCTCGCGCAGCGTCGAAATGCGCTGCTGGAACTCTACATAGGGCGCGTCGGAATCGAGCTGCATCTCAAACTCACGCACTTGAAGGCGGCGAATGTAGTCGCGCGCCTCCGGCGTCTCATAATCAAACACGCCGTCTTTGCAACAATAGGCGCGGATCGAGCCGCCATTAATGTAGTTCAGCTCGACCTTGAAGATGCGCATGCCGGCGCGCTCAACGATCGCCTGCAACACCGACAGGCTGTAATATTCCAGATGCTCATGGCAGATCGTGTCAAACGAGTTCATCATGAGCATTAGTGGCATGTAGGACATTTCGAGAATCCACACGCCTTTGTCGTCGAGCACCGCATTGGTCGAGCGAGCGAAACCGACTGGATCCTCCAAGTCATAGAACATGGCGATTGAGGTAACGACGTCAAAGCGAAGTTCGTGGAGGCGATGTTCGACCTCGGGCGACGGGAACACGCTCTTGATCACATTGATCGGCGGCTTCAGCGCGGCGGCAATGTCGGAAGGATCAACGCCCCATTTCTCAACTGACTTTGCGTAGGCGTTGAGCAGGGTCCCGTCATTGCAGCCGATGTCGAGCGCGCGCTTCAAGCGCGTGCCGATAATTTTCGACGCCGCTGCGGCGATCCCGCCGAGATGATCGCGCATAGTTCGGTTCGTGCCGGATCGGTACCAATAGTTCGCGTAGAGGATTTCCGGCGGGATGGAGTGCTTCAACTGAAGCAGGCCGCAGGCATTTTCCGCGCCAGACACGTCGCAGCGCACGAGTTGGGTCGGGACCTTGCGGAACGGCGGGGTCTGCGTCCCCTCTTTGACGAAGGAGCCTTGCAGGTATTGGTCCTGCAAATCGATGACGGACTTAAGCTGTTTGTTGCCGCACACGCGGCAGCTTTCCTTGTGGCGAATGTGCATGTGCTTTAGCCCGTGCCCCTTAATCTTGTCCGCAATTCGAGTGCTGATACCGTCTCAAGTCCGGGGCTGCAATCACCCACAGCCGCTGATTTTTGTCAGGCGAGGCCTTGAACGCCGAGCGTATCCGGGTGCATGCGCATCCGCTGATAGACGAGCGCATCACCATCGGGGCGTCGGATGACAGGAAAGTTGAACCCCATCTCATGCAGCGCGCCCTTAGCGATAGCTTCCTTGTATTGGGCGGATACCGCGGCGCGCGCCTGCTTCTGATCTTCGCTCAGGTAAGCGTCGATCTCAGCGTGATAGGCGCCTTTCTCCGCGGAGGCTTGCCCTTGACGCAAGCGCCAGAAACCCGTGATGGCCTCGGGCAGGTGGACGTATTCACTGACGTGCGCCATGCGCCGCCAGAGGTCGAAATCGCCGGCCACCCGGAACCGGGAGTCGAAACCGCCCACAGCACGCCAAAGCTGCGGCCGCCAGAACATTCCTTCCTGCTGCATGTACGATGACGAATAGCGTCCATCGAAGAGCCCCGCTTTGATCGCCGGCGTCGGGAACGGCACGAAATGGAACATCACCCGGAGCGCGCTTGTCTCGTCGATGACGGTCGCCTTTCCACCGAGCCACTCCGAGTGGGGAACAGCTGCAAACGCTTGCGCGGCGATGGACACGGCGCCCGGCGCCAGCCTATCGTCGGCGTTGATGTAGGCCATCGCATCGGCATTGGCGCCAGCGATCTCGAAGGCGCGGTTGATCGCATCATAGATCCCCGCGTCCTTCGCGCTCTCGAAACTGAACTGGATGCCGCGGCAGAGGATCGGCAGATGAGTCCGGAGGCGGGCTCGCCACGCATGGAGCTTCGCCACCGTGCCGTCCGTCGAGCCGCCATCCTGGATGTGATAGCGGATGGTGAAATCGCCGGCCTGGGTCACAACGCTGTAGATGGTCTCGTCGAGGAACCGAGCCCCGTTAAAGACTGGTGTGACTATCGCGAAGTGCACGATTGATCCTCTCCCTCCGCGCACAGCGCGACGCCCGCCCGTACTCGAGCGTTATGTCGGATCGCTTGGCATTTGTTGACCGGCTTGATCCAACAATTGATTGAAACAGCGATTTAGGAACCTTTTGCTGCGATGCAGGGCTGGATTTTCGAGGGGTTGTCGTAGCAGGTTGCCGACCGTTTCTGGGAGAAAGTGCGTGACGGCCATCCCCTACAGGGTAAGGCAGGCAGGCAATAGAACAGGGGACCGCGCAGGTGGGCAATGGGCGATAGGCCGCCAGACTATACGGTATTTGTCACCCCGTGGGCCGGTCTTGCCGAGCAAGAACTTGCCTGCGCCAGCCGGACGAAAGCGCAGTCGCTCGTGGAGGTGATAGATCAGGAATTGAGCTGGCTCGAACCCCGGCTCGATCAGCTGGAAGAGCTCCTCGACCCATCAACGCGCAGTAACAAACACTACCGCCGTTCTAAGAAATGGTTGCCGGCTCGGGTCTCGCTTCGTGCGGAAAGGCGCCGTCTGTCCCGTCAGCCGCCGGCGCTCGCATACGGACACGGCGCCCAATGGGGCCAAGCGCCACCGGAAGTGCAAGGCTCTCTTCAGCGCGCGCGAACGGTCCTTATCGTCGGCGCCACGAAGCCGTCGGGACCCGCCGCAGAGATGGCGGCCTCAGCGCAAGAGCTTATCCGCGTCACGCCCGCCGAGGGCGCGCCGCGCCAAGCGTTTTGGCGCAGCGAAGGCCGCTACCGGCCAGCAGAGAATTCTCTTGCAGACTGGCTCGCGATGAGTTCCGAGCAGGACCGCAGCCGTATCGACGTGTTTGTGCTGGGTTACGATGTGGGGCTTACCGATCTTGCCCTGCTTCGGCACCGCCTTCCGCATCGGGCGCACATCGTGACCGAGCATGGATCACTGGCAGCAGCTTGGCTCGCGATCCAGTGGGATGGCGAACGCGTTTCACTCCCAGAAGGGGCTATCTGGCGCGCGCCGGGTCCGCTCTTTCGCGAGCCGTCGCGGTTGATGTGTCTGCCGGAGCGCAATTGGCCGAAGATCAGCGTCGTTACCGTCAGTCACAATCAACGCGAGTTCCTAGAAGAGTGCGTGCGCTCTATCGTGGAACAGAACTATCCCAACCTCGAATACATTGTGATCGACGCCTGCTCGACCGATGGAAGCGTCGATCTGTTGCGCCACTATCGCGACTGCATCGATCAGCTCGTCATCGAGCCAGACAACGGCCAATCCGATGGCCTTTGCAAGGGGTTCTCCCGCGCAACAGGCGATCTCCTGACATGGATCAATAGCGACGACGCGCTGGCGCCGAACGCACTGAGGCGTGTGGCCTTGGCGTTCATGGATCATGGCGCCGGCATCGTTGCAGGGACGTGCGAGCGGATTGGCGAACGGCCCGGCGAATTCCTGGGTCGACACTACTCGGCCTTCGCGACTGAGCAGCTGCTGCCATTCTCAATCGATGCGCCAATTCGTTGGGCCGATTCATGGGAGCGCGGTGACTTCTTCTTCCAACCGGAGCTGTTTTTCAGCCGCGATATTTGGCGGCGGTCCGGCGCGGGCCTCAAGCACCACCTGCACTGGGCGATGGATTGGGACTTGTGGCTGCGGATGGCCGCCGCTGGCGCGAATATCGTCCGCATTCCCGATGTGCTCGGCGTAAGCCGTGTTCAAGCACAGCAAAAGACAACGAGCGCTGAACTCTATCTGCCACAGGTCGCCGGCATTCTCCGCGAGCATCAGTACGTCTATGCGCGCTTAGCGGCGGAATGGGATTTCCTGGTTGAGCAAGCTGAGCGGCGCGCCTCGGACGACGTAGAGCGTCATTTTCATGTCTGACGCCACCGTCCAGCCTCCAAGCCGCCTGCGTCGCGCCGTGCGGTTCGCCCGCGCGTTCCTGCGTGGCCAAATCAGCGCTAGTCACTTGGCGAGTACGGTCATCCGGGTGACGCGCTTCCGGCAATGGGGCCCTCGCGTTCTGCCGAGACCGGTCTGGCAAGAGCTGATGCTGCCCGGCGGCCGGCATCACGAGTATCTTGTTTATGTTCAGGACTTGAACATTCGCCTGACGCTTCAGCTCGAGCGGCTGAAGGACATCGAGCAATACGCCGCAGATCTGCGCGTGCAGCATGATGCCGAGGTCGAAACGCTGCACGCGCACCATGCGCAGGCGCTGGATGACGCCTACCTTCAAGCCGAGGTGCAGCAACGGCGCCTCATGGAGGAGAGCGAGGCGCAGCGCCGCCGCGTTCTGGTGGAAAGCGAGCGGCTGCTTGCGGCGCTGCGCACGGAGCAAGAGGGCACACGTCGCGCCTGGGCCGAGGAAACCAGCGGCCTACTCGCCAGGCTGCAGGCCGACGCAGATGCGCGCGTGGAGTCCCTGCGCGCTACGCTGCAGGCCGAGCACGCAAGCCAGCTCGCGGCGGCGTTGACGGATCATCAATCGGCCCTCGCTGGTGAGCGCACACGGCACGAGACAGAGCTCGCCGCGCTTCGCGAACAGCATGATGCGGCGACTGCGGCAACGCACGCGCACTACGCGACGCAGCTGGGCGCGGCGAGCGTCGAACGTGAAGCGGCGCTTGCCGCGATGCAGCAGCAGGCCGCCGGCGACATTGCGCGGATCGAAGCGGCAGCCGGCGCTGCCGTGGAGCAGGCCGAAGCTGCGCGGCGCGAGGCGGCAGCGAAGGTGCGCGAGAGTCTCGTCTCGGTCATTCATCAGCTCCAAGAAGCGCAGGCGCAAATCATCCTGGCGCACCATGGTGGAGAGGCCGCGATCGCGCCGCGATCGCCTGAGTTGAACCTCGAACACATGAGCGCAGAGGAGGGGCTGACCTTCAGCGGCGCATTCGCGGAAGGGGTCCGCTCCTGGGCGAGCGCGCTGCGCCGGCGCACAGAAGATTTGGCGCTAGCAAGCCAGGGCTTCTTTGAGGCGTTGGAAGGCGCAGTGTTCGAGCTGGAATCGCCAGGTCCCGTCTCGAAGGCACTGCTGGAGGGGTGGCGCGAAGGAAAGAGCGGCGCAGAAATGCTCAGAGCGATGGTGGCGAGCGCCGACCCGCATTTGGCGTCGCGCCACGCCCGCGCCGTGTTGCCGGGCTTGGCGTCACAACGCGCGTTCCCCACCAGTGTTCGCGATCGGATGCCCGCGCGGATCAATCAATTCCAGATCGTCGACGTCGGGTCGGAGATGCTGCGCTACGAGCGCGACATCTACGCTTCGCTCAATGACTCATGGAAATGCAAAGCAATCGGCTTCGATCCCTTTGAGTGCGCTGCCGATGGCGGGTCGATCAACGTTGTGCGGCCCGACGGCTTGCGCGTCAAAACCATTCCGCACCTCGTGGGTGACGGTCGTGAGGTGGATTTTCACATCAACCTGACGCCCGCCACGTCCTCAACGCTGCCGGCCAATCACGCCCTCACCCGCCAGTTCGGCTTGCTCGACGTTTCTCTCCGCGAGGTCGAGAACCGGCGCATGCCCACGAGTCGCCTCGACGATCTTCTTGCCGAAGGCGGGCTGTTCGACGACCGGATCGATTTCCTGAAGATCGACGTGCAAGGCGCGACGATGGACGTTCTCAGCAACGCGCGCCAAACGCTCGGCCGCTGCCTGGTGGTCCATGTCGAAGCCGAGTTCGCCGAAATATATGCAGGCGAACGACTGTTCGCGGAAGCCGACCAGTTGCTGCGGCTTGAAGGCTTTGACTTCGTCGATTTCCATGCGCTGGGCCGCATGCCCTATTCCGCATTCGACGGCGCCGGCTCGCAGAAATTCCATCGCGGCAGAATGTTGTGGGCCGATGCGATCTACGTGCGAGGGCTGGACGGCCGTGAGATGCTGGCAGGAGACGATCTGCTGCGTGTCGCCGTGATCATGCATGAAATCTACAACAAGCAGGATGTGGCTGCTGAGTTGCTTGCGCGCTATGACCATGCGGTGAACGGCGACTTAGCCGCACTGTATCTCGATGGGGGATCGTAGCGCGCGCGCAGAATGCGCCGCGCTAGTGAGGGGACAGGGATGAGGAAGTTCGTGCGTCGCGCTTTGGATTCACTCGCGTATCGCATCTCGGTGCGCCTGCGCGGGCTTGAGGAGGAAGGCCGCCAGCGGTCCGCGCCGGACGCATCGATGGCGCTGCTTCAGCAGATCGCCATGATGCAGGGCGTCTATCACCAGATGGGCCGCGCGCCGGTGGAGCGCCTGCAATTGCTCGCTGGCCGGGCCGCCGCGCTCGCTGTGCAGCAGCGTTTGCACATCCGTGACCTCAGCGATGTTGAGTTTCGCGTCTTTTCCCAGTTCGGTGAGGACGGCATCATTGAATGGCTGGTCTCGCGCCTGCCGGAAATCCCGCGGTCGTTCGTGGAGTTCGGCGTAGAAAATTACGTGGAATCGAACACGCGGTTTCTGCTCCAGAACCGTGGCTGGAAGGGACTCGTATTCGACGGCAGCGAGGCGCACATGGCGACGCTGCGCGCCGACGAGCTGTACTGGCGCCACGATATCACAGGCGTGCCTGCGTTCATCACCGCCGAGAACATTGATGGTCTCATCTCCTCCAACGGCTTCGTGGGTGAATTGGGCATACTTAGCGTCGACATCGATGGGAATGATTATTGGGTGTACGAGGCCATAAGGTGTGTCGATCCCTGGATAGTGATCATGGAGATCAACGGGGTGTTCGGCGATACGAAGTCGTTCACGGTGCCGTACGCACCCGATTTCTCCCGGCTGAACGCGCACTATTCGGGCCAGTATTTCGGATGCTCCATCGCCGCAGCGCGCCGAATTTGCGAGCAGCGCGGCTACGTCTATCTCGGGTCCAGCACGAGCGGCGTGAACGCGTTCTTTCTGCGCAAGAACCTCGCGCCGCAGGTCTTGCCGGCGATTGAATGCGTGAAGACTTGGGCGGCCCGCCACAGAGACTCGCGAACAGCAGCCGGCGAACTGGACTTCGTCCGTGGCCTTGGTAGGTACAACCTGATCGCGGACATGCCGGTCGTGGATCTGGAAAGCGGCCGTACGGTGCCAATCCGAGAACTGGGCCAGCTTTACAGTGACGCTTTCCTTCGCGATTTCCGTTGACGAGACTAGGGTAGGGTCATGGTGGGCCAAGTCGAGGCGCCGATTGCAATTGGCGAGCTGATCGATAAGATCTCAATTCTAGAGATCAAGAGTGAACGACTGACCGACCAGGCTAAGCTCGGCAACGTGCGGCGGGAGCTCGTGCTCTTACAGGCGCGCCGTGATGCGGCGCTGCCGCCGTCCGCGGACCTGGAGCATCTGGCGGCGCAGCTCAAGGAAGTGAACACTCGGATCTGGGACCTTGAAGACGTGATCCGCGATTGCGAACGCCGCAAGGATTTTGGCAAGGTGTTTCTCAAGGCGGCCCGCGCCATCTATCACACCAACGATGAGCGCGCCGCGGTCAAGCGCGACATCAATCTCGTGTTCGGTTCTGCAATCGTTGAAGAAAAATCTTACGCGGCCTACTGATGGCGACAGGTGCGAAAATCCCCAGTCGCGCTCTCGTGCTGGGCGCGAACGGCCAAGACGGATCATATCTGGCTGAAGCGCTGCTGACGCGCGGGGCGGCGGTTTGGGGCATCGCGCGTCAGGCGGAATCGCGTTGGGTGCGTGCGCCCGGTTACATTCACGCCGCCATGGATTTGCGCGACGAAGAGGCTCTGGCCAGGTTGCTGAGAGAGGTTGATCCGCATGAGATCTACCACCTCGCGGCCGTCCATGGCGCTTCGGGATTCGCGTACGAGCCGGTGTGGCGAGATGCGCTCGCAGTTAATGTCGGCGTCTTGCACGCTTGCCTGGAGCATGTGCGGCTCAGCGCTCCTTCAACGCGCGTCTTTTACGCAAGTTCGCTCAAAGCGTTCGGCAAGACGCCGCCTCAAGTGATCGGTTCCGACACTCCGCGCGTTTCGGAATGCCTTTATTCCATTACCAAAAACGCGGCCTCTGATCTCATCGATTACTACCGCGCCGAGCACGGCGTGCGCGCCGATATAGGTTTCTACTTCAATCACGACAGCCCCCGGAGGCCGGCACACTATTTCCTACCTCGTCTTGTCGCTCAGCTCGCGCACGCCATAAGCGACCCAGGCGGTTCGGAGCCGTTGCCGCTGGCTACGCTCGATTTTTCTTGCGATTGGGGTTCGAGCGCCGAGTTCATGGACCTGACGGTCGATCTGCTCCGCAGCGAGTCCGCGAGCGATTGCATATTCGCGACGGGCGTCGCGTGGCGCGCAAGCGATCTGGCCGACGAATTGTCGCGCCGCGCGGGCCTCGCCAGCGAAAGGTGGCTGCGTGTGCGCGATCAAAGCGATAGCAACAGCGGCGCGCAGTGTCGGGCCGACTTGGCATCGCTACGCGGCGCCGTCGGCCGTGTACCTCAGGCTGACGGCCTCGATGTCGCGCTTTGGATCTTGCGCGAGACGCACGGTATCGATCTCGGCGAACAAGGAGCCCGGCGCGCATGACGCGGATCTTGCTCGGACAACTGGGCTCCAACGGCGATTGCCTCTACGCCACGATCGTCGCCCGCCAGATCAAGGAGGACTTCCCAGGATGCCATCTCACCTGGGCGGTCGGTACGTTTGCGAAGCGCGTCCTAGAGAATAACCCTTACATTGACGAGATCTGGGAATTCAAAGCGCGCAATTGGGACGATATGGGCATCGCCTGGCGGCTGTTTGAAACAGAGGCGATGCGTCTCCATGCGGCGGGCGCATACGATCGAGTCTTCATATCGCAGGTCGCGCCGGCAATGCTGCGTAATTTCGACGGAACTGTTCGCCCATCCGTGCTGCGCAACTATCCGGGGCCAATCACGGTTCCCGTTGAAAACATCATTCGTTTGACCGCTGAGGAGGAACAGCGCGTCGACGCTTGGTGCGCCACAAACCGTGTCGGCGACAGCGGCTTTGTCGTGCTGTTCGAGTGTTCCTCAAAATCGGGGCAGTCGTTCGTCACGCCCCAGATCGCAGCCGAAATCGCGCGCCAGGTCATTCAGGCGCATCCATCGGCCAAGTTTCTGCTTTCGACGCAGGAGCCGGTTCCAACCGACCACCCGAACATCATGAGGGTAGGCCGCCTTTCTATTCGCGAGAACCTGCGCCTGACCCATCACGTCGATCTGTTCGTTGGCTGCGGCAGCGGGTTGACCGTTGTAGCGACCACGCTGGGGGCGAAGGCCAATCTGCCAAACATTCAGATCCTCAGCGCGCACACCTCTGTCTATGCGTCGTTCCGTCACGACTTCCAGCATTTTGGCAAGCCGCACGGCCACTTCCTGGAGATGACGAGCCAAGATCCCGCTCATCTCGCTCAAGCGATCATCATCGCCGCTGCCGAGGGTTTCGACTGCGCCAAATCGCGTTTCGACAGCCCGGTTCCGCTCAACTTCGATCTGTATCTGGGCATTATCGATCAGAACGTTGTGCGGGAAGAGAAATTCGCCGACGCCGCGTGCTCGCTGAAAACGACGGCGGAACGATATGGGCCGCATCCGCAGCTTTGCGAGTTTGCCGCGCGCCGGGTGACGCCGATGCTGGGCTTCGACCCGCGGACGGAGTCTCCGGGCAGAGCGGCCGAAATGGAACGGTACCGAGAGATATTCAGCGGCCGACGGTAGCCGCGAATTGACAACCCTACGCGCACTCGTCCAATTGGGGCGTATTGGGGCCGTTTTTTTGGAACGGTGGTGGAGAGTGGCATGGGCGTGCTGGCCGGCGGGCGCCAACTGAAGATCAAGCTGTTTCAGGACGGCGCAGAATTGGAGTCCATGATTGCGGCCGCCAGGCAAGGCCTGGTGAGCGGCTTCACGACTAACCCGACCTTGATGCGCAAGGCCGGCGTCGACAATTACGAGGCGTTCGCGCGCCGCGCGATCGAGGCGATCCCGAACTTGCCGATCTCCTTCGAAGTGTTCTCGGACAACTTCCAAGCAATGGAGCGCGAGGCGCGGGCCATCGCCAGCTGGGGCGGCGACACATATGTCAAGATTCCGATCACCAACACTAAAGGCGAAAGCGCTGCGCCGCTCATCCGCAAGCTTTCCGGTGAGGGGTTCTCGCTCAACGTCACGGCGCTGCTGACGCTCGATCAAGTGCGCACGGTTGCGGATGCGGTCGATCGCATGGCGCGCACGATCGTGTCGGTATTCGCCGGCCGCATCGCCGATACGGGCGCCGATCCGGAGCCCGTGATGCGGGAGAGCGTCGGCATGATCGCGCACCTGCCAAAGGCGGAGCTGCTGTGGGCGAGCCCACGGGAAATTCTCAATCTCTACCAGGCTGAAGCCGTAGGATGCCACATCATCACGGCGACTCCCGACATCATCTCGAAACTGAAAGTGGCAGGCAAAGACCTGACGCAATATTCGCTCGAAACAGTGAAGATGTTCTACGATGACGCGCGCGCTGCTGGTTTCAACATCGCCTGAGCTTGTCGGCGAAGCGTCGCCGCAAGCTGAGGCGGAGGGCGTCACGATCTCCGTTGTGGTGCCGGTCTATAATGAGGAGCGCAACATCCGCCCATTCCTGGCGCGGATAGAGCCCGTGCTCGAAAAGATCGGGCCTTATGAAGTTATCTTCGCGCTCGACCCGTGTTCTGACCGCACCGAAGCGGTGATCACCGAAGAGGCGCAGCGCAATCCGCACATCGGTCTGCTCGTGTTCTCGCGTCGTTTTGGGCAACCTGCCGCGAATATGGCCGGCATCCTAAACTGTCGCGGCAACTGGTGCGTCGTCATTGACGTTGACCTGCAGGATCCGCCGGAACTGATTGCCGAGCTTTACGCGAAAGCGCAAGAAGGCTTTGAGGTCGTTACCGCGCGTCGTCTCGATCGCGAGGGTGAGACCGCGCTCAAGAAGTTCGTATCCAGCCTAGGGTATGCCGTGATCAATACGATCTCGGATGTGAAAATTCCTCGTGACACAGGAGACTTCCGCATCATCAGCCGTCGCGTGATGGAGGAGTTGCGGAGCCTAAAAGAGACGCACGGTTTTCTTCGTGGTCTCGTCTCGCTTGTCGGCTTTCGCTCTGCCGAAGTCGGTTACCGTAGGGACCGTCGTTTCGCGGGCGTTGGCAACTACAACCGTTATCTTGGTTCGATCAAAATAGGATTCAACGGCATCTTTGGGTTCTCAACGTTTCCGCTCCAGATCATGATATGGAGCGGGTTTGTGATCGCCGGGTTGAGCGCGGTGGGTGCAGTGGCCATGGTCATTGCGAAACTCCTGCTCGGTGACAGCTACCCAGTGGGTATTCCCACGATCACAATCTTGGTCCTGTTCATGGGCGGCGTTCAGCTTACGGCACTCGGGGTGCTGGGCGAGTATGTCGGACGCATCTACGAAGAGGTGCGTGAGCGGCCCATGTTCATTATCGACCGCGCCGTCAATGTCGATGTGCAGAGCCGCACCGGCCGCACGCGCCGCCGCAGCGACGCGCTCTAGGCACGGCTCCGTGCGTCGGACCAGGCGATAGAGCCGGCCTTCGACAACGATCTCCTCGCCGGGTTCGGGTGCCCGGTTGGTTTCAATGATGCGCAGCGCGTGTTGGGATCGCCCGGCGGATTTCCCATGGCGATAGCCGAAGCTGATCAGCCACTCGGCATCACCCCATTCGGCGCTCATTCAGCGACGCCCGAATTCGGCGAGGAACGTCAGCGCGATCCACGGCGAGGCGCCGACTTCGATGCGCACGGTTTCCGCGCCGATAGCCTGTTCGAGCAGGTCGAAATGGGAGGCGGCGTATTTGAGCAAATCCTTCTCGGGATTGAACGCGTAATAGTCGACCGTCCCCACCGCCTTCGGGATATGAGCGGCAATGAGGCCGGCGGCCAGGGCGCCGCCAGTCCAATGCCGCACCGTTGCGAGCAGTCCGGCCCGGCGTTCGCCGTCCAGCAGCAGCGTCCCGGCGCAGAGCGCCGCGGGGTAAGCGATTCCGGCAAGCTGTGTGAGTTCGGCGCTGGCGTTTTGCGACCAGAGCGCAAGAAAGATGGTTTGTGGTCCAAGCAGCAGCGCCAAGGCGCGCACGTCACGCGCCAGCGCCGCGGCGACAGTGAGCGCGAGCCACAGCGCGTCGCAGAACGCGGTGAGCGCCATCAGGCCGGCGCCTTCGATGGGCGAGAGCGAGGCAAAGATGCCCTGCAGGTCCCCGTAGAGCGCAAACACCTTTTCCCAATCGAAGCCGAAGCGCGGGAAGAAGCTGGCGAGCGTGAAGCGTCGCGCGATCGCCTCGCCGGCGACTACGGCGACGGCGGCGGGCGCCAGCGGGAAGGCCGCGATCTCCAGCCAGCTCCGCGCATCCGGACGCGGCTTCGGCGCAAAGACGAGGGCGGCGATTGAAGATTGAAGAAGGGCGCGGCGAAGGCGAGATAGATGAGCGCGGCCGCGTCGGGGGTGTGCATGGTGGCGACAGCCCTGGCGAGCACGGCAAGGATGGCGCCGTGTGCGGGGCGAATGCCTTGGCGCGCGAACGCCGCCAACAACCCGAACAGGAAGAGCGCGCCGGGATAGGCGATCAGCTTGCCCAGAAAGCCGGAATGTCCGTAGTCGAGCCAGTTTGTGGTGAACAGCGCCACTGTGAGCGGGGCCGTTATAAGCAGGCGGCTGGAGAAAAAGCCGGCGACAGCCAGGCAACAGGAAACCAGCGCCAGCAAAATCGTACGCAAACAGGCCATGGGTTCCCAATGCTTGCGCGACTGCGGCGACTAGGGTGAAGCTCGTGCCGCGCGTGCCGAAGATGAAGTTGAAATTTGGCCAACTCTCGAACGGCTGCGCGACATCCGCGGCGGGCCGCATGACGACCGAGCCGCGTCGTTCACGCCGATGCTGCTCGGCGCGGGATTGGCGCGCATCCAATCGGCCACGGTCGCATAGCCGACGGCGTCCGTTCCATCCGAGTAGAACAATGCTGGCTCCCCGCGTTCGACAGATGCAGAGAGGCAAGGCGGCACGGTGACGAGGGAGAGAGCGGCGACAAGTCCAAGGCCGACCAGCGCGCTTCGCCATTGCCAGCAGCGCATGATCACGATCGTGAACGGCGGAGGCGCCAGCCAGCAGCGCCCATGCGATTTGCACGGAAAGGTCCAGGGGCAGATTGAGGACGACGTAGAAGGCCGTGGCCGCGAGCGGCCACAGCAGCAGGCCGGCGAACGGCGCGATCAGCCACGCGTTTGCGAGCCGCCCCCAAAGCAGCGCCGAAAGGCTGGTCCCGGCGGCGGCGGCCAACGCCGTCAGGGAGAGCGATTGCCCCAAACGACGATGAACTCGATCATGGAAGCGACCACGCAAAACCCCGGAATTCAAGGAGCAGGCGGCCCGGCGTCCGGCGCCAGCGTATACACCCACACGAAGCCGGGGCCCCACGCATACGCCTCGGGTTCTCCGAAGCGAGGATTGGCGTCGATCCATTCCCTGAATTGTGGGAGCACCTCGCGGACCGGGAACGGGATTTCGGTCCCCGCGACCGCGGAATCGGCGAGCACCACCACGTCGGCGACCTCCGCCTTAGCCGTCAGCGCCGCCAGCGTATTGTCGTGCGGACTGTAGTCCGGCCGGATGTCGACGCCCTCGTGCAGGCCGCGATAACGGAACGCGTGCACCGCAAGGCTGATCAGCGGCATCGGCTCGTATACGACCACCTGCCGCATTTCACCGGCCGCCGCGAGGCGCTGCGCGTGGGCGCGTGCGGCGTCGTAGGCGCCGTCATAAAGGCGCGTCGCTGAGGCGGCGGTGGCGGCGGGGAATCGGAATTGCCCGTCGTGAATGGCGGGGATGCTGAGGATCAGAATCAGCACCGGAACGGCGGGCGCGAGCGCGCGCGATCGCGGCGAGCGCTGCCCTCCGGCGATCAGGCGAACCAGATCGGCGCCGGCGATGCCGAGCGTCAGCAGCAGCAGCGCATAGAGCGCCCCGCCGAACAGCATGTTCTTGTTTTCCGGTATCGTCGGGATCGCATACGCCAAGGCGATCAGTACCAGCATGGCCAAGTAGCGGAACGCGGCTGCGCGCGACCCGCGCACGAAAAGCACTAGCGCCATCGTCATCGCCGCAAACACCGCGACCAGACGCCAATAGCCGAGCATGTCCCGCGCGGAGTTCAGGTAGAAGGCGAGTTGCGCGCCGAGGTCGCCCTGGTAGGCCCACACGCGCTCGCGCACGAGGCCCGCGATCTGATACTCCACCAAGCTCGGTGCCATCTTCGCGAGGTGCGGACCGGCGACAAGCAGGACGCAAGCGAGGCCCAGCGCGAGCCGGATCGCCGGCGTGCGCCAGTCGCGGTCTTCCACGCGCGCCAGGATCGCGCCCAGCACGAACGCGCTCGTCACCAGGGCGATCGAGAACGGAAAGATCGAGGGTTTCGCGAGAATGGCCAGTCCTGCCGCGGCGCCGGCGACAGCGACGCGCAACGGTGTTCGCAGCAGCGACCCTTGCCATACCAGCACAGCGCACACCGCCGCCACGGCGAGCCCCGCGACGAGATCGGGGTGATAGATCGTGACGGCGTGATCGAACCAGGTCAGCGAAATGAGCAGCACGAAGAACGCAACGCTGTACCACAATGACCAGCGGAACGCCGTGGCCACACCCGCCACGATCAGCGTGATGGCGATGGCGTTGATGGCGTAGGGCGCCGCTGGATTGTCGCCCCCGATCAGGAACGCCAGGAACGCGCCGGCCACGGCATAGGGCGAGTGCGGCGGCGATGCATAGAAGCTTTGCATCGTCGCCCACAAGCCTTGCGCCTGGAAGAGCTGAACGCGCTCAAGCGCGTCAGTGAAGTAGGTGACGTCGTCGTATGGCGGGGGGATCGTCAGCCGGCCATATAGCGCGCCGCCGTGCATCAGCACGAGATATTTGAACCCGAACAGCGCCCCCGCGATCAGCGCGAGGACAATGAACTGGCGCAAATTGTGCGCGCTGACGCTTGTGTCCACCATGCCCCGCGCTCCTTTACTCCGTGGCCTTCTATACTGAATCCGCGCCATTCGAGCTAGGTGACTTTCGTTCGTCCTCTTTGTAGGGTCCGCCCCGCGCCCGCAGGGGGCGGCGGGAGTGGACGATATGGATGCCAGCAGCGCCTCTCAGGCTGAGACGGCGGTCCACGCCAACGAACGCTTCTTCCTTGAAAACATCGAAAGCTATCGCCGCAACGTCGAGACGATCGAAAGCTATCGCCACATCCACGAGGAGATCGGCCGCCACGTGGCCGGCGTCGAGCACCTGCTCGACATCGGCAATGGGGGCGTGTTCGATTACGACGCCAGCCTGATCGGCAAGATCACCGCGCTCGATCTCTTCTTCGATCGCCTCCCCGAGCACGTGCGGCGCGACTATTTTCCGGCGAATTCCGTGCCCGTCACGGGCAGCGCGCTCGACATTCCGTTTCCGGAGGCCTCCTTCGACGGCGTGCTGATGGTGATGCTGATCCATCATCTCGTCGGCAAGACGTGGCGCGAGAGCTGGAACAACACCGAGCGTGCGATCGCCGAGGCGCATCGCGTTCTGCGGCCTGGCGGCAAGTTCGTGCTCGTTGAATCCTGCGTGCCCCGCTGGTTCTACGAATTCGAGAAGGTCGTGTTCGCACCCACGGCCGGCCTGGTGGAAACGGTGACGTCGCATCCGGCGACGATCCAGTATCCGATCCAGGATTTGGACGCGGCGGTTGGCGCCAAATTCAAACTCTCTGCGCGCACCAAGATTTCGAAGGGCCCCTATATCCTTCAGTTCGGCTACAAGGTGCCCTCGGCGCTCACACCGGCGCAGCCCTACATTCTCGTCGGCGAAAAGTGAGTATTACGCGGCGCGCATTGTCCGCGCTCGGCAAGATCGCGCCGATCGCGCTGACGTTCGGATTGCTCGCGCTGTTCGTGGCGTTCGCCCGCGAGCGTTTGGACCTGCAGCGGTTGCTTGCCTACCTCGCCAACATATCGCCGCACCATGCGCTTGCGGCGTTCGTTTGCTTCAATGTCGGCTATGCCGGCGCGGCGCTGCGGTTCTGGCAGATCGCCCGTAAGGCCGGCCTGCCGCCGATGGGCCGGCGCAGCATGTTGGGCTTGACGCAGGCGACCTATCTGGCGAGCTATCTCGCGCCGGTCGGCGCAGTCTCGGACATCCTGCGCGTTGCTTTCCTGCGCTTCGCCATGAAAGCCGAGCTGCTGCAGTCGGCGGCTGTGGTCGTCTATGACCGGCTGCTGGGTATGGCGGGCGTGGCCGCGGTTGGGCTTGTGTTTCTGCCGCTACAGGCTGGGTCCGATCTGCCGCCGGCGTTCCTCGCGCTGCAGGCGCTCGGATGGACGGGCATCCTTGTGTGCTTCGCCGCGCTGGGTCCGATCGGACGCTGGCTGGCGTCGCGGCTCGGCGACAGGTCCGCGACCGCGCAGGAGATCGCGCGCACGGCGCACGTGCAAATGTCTACTCTAAATGACCTCGCGATCCAGCTCGCTTTCGCGCTCCTCGCGGTCGGCGGCTTCGGCGGAGCGATCGCCAGCCTCGCGCTGTCGGTGGCGCCGTCGGCAGCACCCCTCCTGTTTCTCAGCCTAGCTCCGCTTATCCTGGTCGTTCAGAACCTCCCCTTCATCTACGCCGGGTGGGGCGCGCGCGAAGGAGCGTTCATCATGCTGGCGGGGCTAATTGCTGGGGCCGACGTCAACGCGCTGCTGGCGTTGTCGATTGCGGTCGGCGCGGGGCTTGTCGTCGTGGCGCTTCCAGGGGCGCTTCTGTTTCTCGTCTTCGCCACCCGCAAGCTTCATCTCAACTGGCGCGACATGCGCACCGTGGCCGGTTAGGGCGCTGCGGTCGCGGGTCCGTCGCTCGCCACGTAGACGACCATCGTTCCGGTGGTCCACGGGATCTCCGCTGCGCGGCGCAGCCGGTTGTTGCTGTCCAGCCATTGCTGGAATTGCGGGATGAGCGCGTTGACCGGATAAGCGTGCACGCGATCCATCACCGCCCGGTCGGGAACCACGACGATGTCGGCGGTGGTGGCGGTTTGGTAGAGGTTTTCGATATTGGTTTCGTGCGGTGCGTAGGCGACGTTGATATCCACGCCTTCGCGCAGGCCGCGATACTGGAACGCGTGCGTGGCCACCGTCACCGGCGAGGGCGCGTAGATCATGATCGGGCGCGCCTGGCCGTCCGCGGTGAGCTGCAACGCGTAATCGCGCGCCACTGCAAACACGCCGTCATAGACGCGCGTCGTCTCGATCGAGGTCTCGCGCGGGAAGCGCATTTGCGCGTCGGAATATTGCGCCGCGCCCGACACGGCCAAGGCTGCGGGAATGACGAAGGCGGCTGCCTGGGCGCGTGCGGGCAGCGTCTCTCGCAACAATTCGAATGCCGCCCGCGCCGATAGCGCCAGCGTCACGACGATGAGCGCGTAAATAAAGCAACCATAGATCGGCACCTTCACATCCGGGATCGTCGGCACGGCGTAGGCGATGGCGAGCAAGACGAGCAGCGCGACAAAGCGGAACGCCTCGACGCGCTGCTTGCGGAAGAAATAGATCAGCGCCACCGCAGCGGCGGACGCCAGCGCCACTTGCGGCCAGAACCGAAGGAGTTCCTTGGCGACATTCGCGTAGAAGAAAAGGTGTTCTTCAGGCGTGCCGCGATAGACCCAGGTCGAGTATTCCGTTACCAGCCCGTCGAACACGTACGCATAGATATGCGGCAGTTGGCGCACATAATAAGGGCCTGCGGTCAGCAGTACGACCGGCACGCCAATCAGCAGCCTCCGGCTTGCGCCACGCCAATTGCCCTCCGACGCTCGCGAAAGCGCCGCGCCGAGCAGCAGCGCCGAGCCGAGTAGGATGGTGGACATCGGAAACGACGTAGGTTTCACCAGCCATACCAGGCCGGCGGCGATCCCGAACAGCACGATGCGCTTGTCTTCGTTGAGCGTGCGGTCTTGCCACAGCAGGATCGCGCAAACGACGGCCACGCCGAAACCGGCGACATAGTCCGGATGAAACACGGTGACGAGATAGTCGAACCACGGCAGCGCCGTCAGGAGCGCAAAGATCAGCACCGACCAGACCAGCGACCAGCGAAAGGCGCGCGCCAGCAGCGCCGCGATCACCGCTGCGGCAAGCGCGTTCACGGCGTAGGGCGCGGTGGCGTCGCCGCCGGTCACAAGGAAGCTCGAGAACGCTGCGAAGGACGAATAGGGCGAGTGCGGGAGGTTGGCCCAATAGTGCTGCATCACCGCCCACACGCCGCCGTTCTGAAAAGCCTGCAGACGTTGCATGCCGTCGACGAAATAGCTGACATCGTCATAGGGCGGCGGCGCGATGAGGCGTCCGTAGAGCACCGCGCCGTTCATCAGGATCAAGTATTTCACGCCGAAGATGACAAGCGCAAAGGCGAAAAGCGCCCAGTAGGACGGGGTTGTTGCGCTCGACTTGTCCGACATGGGATCCCCGCCCGATCCTTTGCGCGAGCCCTCGCCGGCGCAGGGGCGCAACATCGACATTTCTCCCCTTCTGGTCAATTGGCGCGGCCTGAGACAGGGCACCCCACCGCATTGCGTCGCTCGCTACAACTCCGTACAAGGCTCCGTGAAAAAGGGGGCATCTGTTGTCTGGGTCTGCGTCCGCCGCCTTCGTCACCGGCGCGGCGGGATTTATCGGCAGTACGACCGTCGACCGCCTGCTGCAGGATGGCCTGGACGTCGTCGGCTACGACGATTTCAGCACCGGGCAACGGGCGTTTCTCGAGCGCGCGCTCGCGCATCCGCGCTTCAGGCTGATCGAAGGCGACGTACTGGACTTGGCCAAGCTCACCGAGGCGATGGCCGGCGCCGACACCGTCTATCACCTCGCGGCGAACGCCGACGTGCGTTTCGGTCTCAGCCATCCGCGGCTCGACCTCGAGCAGAACACAATCGCCACGTTCAACGTGTTGGAAGCGATGCGCGCCAACGGCGTGAAGCGCATTGCGTTTTCGTCGACCGGGTCCGTGTACGGCGAGGCCGAAATCATCCCCACCCCCGAGGACGCGCCTTTCCCGATCCAGACATCGCTCTATGCCGCCTCCAAGGTAGCGGGGGAGACCCTCATCCATGCCTATTGCGAAGGCTTCGGCATGCAGGGCTGGATTTTCCGGTTCGTTTCAGTGCTCGGCGAACGCTATACGCACGGGCACGTGTTCGATTTCGTCAGGAAGCTCGAGCGAGATCCGAGCATCCTTCCCGTTCTCGGCGACGGCAAGCAGCGCAAATCGTACATGTACGTGCAAGATTGCGTCGACGCGATCTTCCTCGCCATGGATCGCGCGCAGGACAAAGTGAACGTGTTCAATTTGGGCGCCGACGAATATTGCGTCGTGACCGATTCCATCGGCTGGATCACGCAGCGGCTCGGCGTGTCGCCAAAGCTTCAATTCGCCGGCGGCGCGCGTGGCTGGATTGGCGACAATCCATTCATCTTCCTGGAAACCAAACGCATTCGCGATCTGGGCTGGCGGCCGAAGCTGTCGATCCGGGAGGGCGTGGAGCGAACGGTCGATTGGTTGTTGGCCAATCGTTGGGTCCTCGAGGCGCGCGAATGAACGCGCTCGCCGGCCGGGCTGCCATCGTCACAGGCGCCAGCCAAGGACTTGGGCTGGCGATTGCAGAGGCGTTCGCAGCGGCCGGCGCGGATCTGATGTTGTGCGCGCGCACGGGTGCCGATCTCGAGGCCGCCGCCAAGACGCTGCGCCAGCGCTTTCCGGGGCGGCGTATTGAGCGCTGCGTCGCCGACATGGGCCGCCGCGAGGACATCGACGCGCTGTTCTCAGCCGCGCGCATCGCGTTTCCGCATCTGCATGCGCTGGTCAACAATGCAGGCGTACACGGCCCGATCGGCGCACTCGATGAATTGGATTGGGACGCCTGGGAAGGCGCGCTGCGCGTCAATCTCGTCGGCACCGCCTACGCGAGCCGCTGCGCGGTCAAAGCGTTCAAACCGCAGCGCTATGGCAAGATCATCAACCTCTCCGGTGGCGGCGCCACCGCCCCGCAGCCCGGCCTCTCGGCCTATGGCGCGTCGAAGGCGGCGCTCGTGCGCTTCAGCGAGACACTTGCGCATGAAGTCAAGGACGTCGGCATCGACGTCAATGCCGTGGCGCCCGGCGCATTGGTGACGCGGCTTACGCGCGAACTCGCCGACGCCGGCGCCGAACGGATCGGGGCCGACTATCACCGCATGGTCAAAGCCATGCTTGCCGAAGGCGGCGGCTCACCTGCACAAGCGGCCGCCTTGTGTGTCTATCTTGCGTCGGCCCAATCGGACGGCGTGACGGGCCGCCTGATCTCGGCAACGTGGGATCCTTGGCCGTTCAACGACGAAGCGCGGGCAGACATCGCCGCCTCGGAGATCTACACCTTGCGACGAATAGTGCCCGCTGACCGCGGCAAGCCCTGGGGGGGGTGATGCGGATCGGAATCATCGGATGCGGCCTGATCGGCGCCAAGCGCGCCGAAGCTGCGCGGCTCTCGCACGAAATTGTCCGCGTAGCTGACGTCGCGATGGCGCGCGCCGAGGCGTTGGCGGCGAAAGTCAACGCCAAGGCGAGCGCCGATTGGCGCGCAGTGATCGAAGCGGATGTCGATGCTGTCGTGGTGGCCACCACGCACGACAATCTTGCCGCGATTGCAAAGGCCGCCGTCGAGGCCGGCAAGCATGTGCTGGTGGAGAAGCCGGCCGCACGCACCGCCGCCGAACTCGCGCCGTTGCGCGCGGCAGCGCAGCAGCACAAGCGGGTGGTCAAAGTCGGCTTCAACCATCGCTTCCATCCATCCTTTCTCAAGGCCCGCGCGATCGTCGACAGCGGCGTGCTGGGGCCGATCATGTTCGTGCGCGGCCGCTACGGCCACGGCGGGCGCGTCGGCTACGAGAAGGAATGGCGGTTCGACAAGCCGCGCTCGGGCGGCGGCGAATTGCTCGACCAGGGCTCGCACCTGATCGATCTGGCGCGCTGGTTCGCCGGCGACGATCTCACGCTCGCCTACGCGCACACGCCGACGTTTTTCTGGGACGCGAAAGTCGAAGACAACGCTTTCGTCGCGCTGACGGCGCCTGAAGGGCGCACGGCCTGGCTGCACGCGTCCTGGACCGAGTGGAAGAACATCTTCTGCTTCGAGATCGTGGGTGGCGACGGCAAGCTGCAGATCGACGGCCTCGGCGGCAGCTACGGGGTCGAGCGGCTGACGCATTTCCAGATGCTGCAGCAGATGGGTCCGCCGGAAACGACGAGCTGGGAATTCCCATTCCCGGACAAATCCTGGGCGCGCGAACTGGCGCATTTCATCGATGCCATTGCAACCGGCGCCCGTCCATGGTCAGACTTGGAAGAAGCCGCCGCGGTGCTGGCGATCGTCGATGCCGCCTATCAGCGAACGGAACGCACATGATCATCGTACGCAGCCCGTTGCGCATTTCGCTTGGCGGCGGGGGAACAGATCTGCCGTCCTACTACGAAGAGCACGAGGGCTTCCTCGTCGCCGGCGCCATCGACAAATACGTCTACATCACGGTGCACCGCACGTTTCAGGACGAATTCATCCTGAAATATTCCCAGCTCGAGCGCACCGCCAGCGGCCTCGACGTGCATCACCCGATCGTGCGCGAGGCCATCCGCATGCTCGAGCTCGACGGGCGCTACATGGAAATCACCAGCATGGCGGACATTCCCGCCGGCACCGGTCTGGGCTCGTCGGGTAGCTTCACCACCGCGCTGCTCCGCGCGCTGCACGCCCACAAGAAGTCAATCGTGCATCCGCGCGAACTCGCCGAACAGGCCTGCGCGATCGAGATCGGCAAGCTGAAGGAGCCGATCGGCAAGCAGGATCAGTACATCGCTTCGTTCGGCGGCCTGACCTGTTTCTATTTCTGCAAGGACGGGTATGTCGACGCTCGTCCGTTGATGGCGAGCGAAGACACCATCAACGCGCTCGAAGATCATCTGGTGATGTTCTTCACGGGCTATTCGCGCTCCGCCTCCTCGATCCTCAAGGATCAGGACCAGCGCACCAAGGCCGTCGACAACGACATGATCGCCAATCTGCACATGGTGAAGGATCTCGGCCTGCGCAGCAAAGTTGCGCTTGAGAGCGGCGACATCAACGGCTTCGGAAAGTTGATGCACGAACATTGGGAAAACAAGCGCAAGCGCTCCGGCGGCATGTCCAATCCGGAAATCGACAATTGGTACAACATCGCCATGAACAGCGGCGCGGTCGGCGGCAAATTGATCGGCGCGGGCGGCGGCGGCTTTCTGATGTTCGTCGTCGAGGACCGCACGCGTGTGCGCCAAACGCTGAAGGACGCGGGTCTCAAGGAGGTGCGCTTCCGCTTCGACTTCGAGGGCACCAAGGTGCTGGCGCAGTGACGCTGCGATGAGCCTGCCTGTCGCCATCCTGTCTGGCGGCCTCGCTACGCGCTTGCGCCCGATCACGCAGACCATTCCCAAGGCGATGGCCGCGGCCGCCGGAGAGCCGTTCATCGCCCATCAGCTGCGCCTGCTGCGGCGCAACGGCATTCAGCGCGTCGTGCTCTGCCTCGGTTATCTGGGCGAGCAGGTCGAAGCTTTCGTCGGCGACGGCGCCGCCTTCGGTCTCTCCGTTTCCCATTCCTATGACGGCGACACGCTGCTCGGCACGGGCGGTGCCCTGCGCCGCGCGCTCCCATGGCTCGGCGAGGCCTTTCTCGTGCTCTACGGGGATTCCTATCTCGACATCCCGTATGCCGACGTGACCGCCGCCTTCCGCGCCTCCGGTCAGCCCGCGCTCATGACCGTCTTCCGCAATGAGGGCCGCTGGGACACGAGCAACGTCGTGTTTCGCGACGGGGCCATCGCCATCTACGACAAAAGCGAGAAGTCCCCCGACATGAAGTACATCGACTACGGCCTCTCGGCCTTGTCGCGGACGGCATTGGAGCGTTATCCAGAGGGGGTCGCCTTTGATTTGGCGGCGCTGCTCCGCGAGCTGGCGCGGGAGGGGCGCTTGGCCGGGTTCGAGGTGTTCAACCGGTTCTACGAGATCGGGACGCCGGAAAGCCTGGCCGAGTTCGAGGCCTATATTGGGGGACGGTCGTGAGCATCACCGAGTACACGCAGCTCTATTATGAAGAGGTGCTAAAGGTCGCGCGCGGCATCGACCAGGCGCAGGTCGACGCCATGATCGACATCATTGTCGACGTGCGGGAAAAAAGCGGGCGTCTGTTCATCCTCGGCGTCGGCGGCTCCGCCGGCAACGCCAGTCATGCGGTCAACGATTTTCGCAAAGTTTGCGGCGTGGAGGCGTACGCCCCGACCGACAACGTCTCCGAACTGACGGCGCGCACCAATGACGACGGCTGGGCGTCGGTGTTCTCCAACACGCTGGTTGTGTCCAAGCTCGGGAAGAAGGACGCGGTGCTCGTGTTCTCGGTCGGTGGGGGCAATCTGGAGAAGAACATTTCGCCGAACCTCGTCGAAGCGTTGAAGCTCGCAAAGGAAGTTGGCGCACGCATCGTCGGAATCGTGGGACGCGACGGCGGCTATACCAAGCAAGTCGCCGACGCCTGCGTCGTCGTGCCGACGATCAGCCCCGGCACCGTCACGCCCCACACGGAAGCTTTCCACGCCGTCGTCTGGCACGGCATGGTCAGCCATCCGAAGCTGCAAGCCAACACCATGAAATGGGAATCCATCCGCTAGCGAACGCCAAGGGGGGCGAGCATGGAGCAGGTCTTTCAGTTCGTTTGGGGCGTGCTGTCCGGACAGGGCTTCCTCATCATGATCGGCGTGTTCTGCGCCTTCGTGCTGTTCGAACAATTCTGGCCCGCCCGTCCGACGCATGCGCGTCACTACGGCTTCAATTTCGCCTACGCTATCGTCAATGCGCTGGCGGTGGCGCTCATTCTGCCAGTCATCGCCGCGATGATCGCGTTCGGTCCCAGCGTCCTCGGCAGCGGCCATGTCGACGTGAGCACTCTGGGCGCGCCCAATCTGGTCCGCGACCTTGTGGTGATGCTGTTCTCCACGTTGCTGTTCGACTTCTTCTATTATTGGCTTCACCGCCTGCAGCATGAATGGAAGGTGCTGTGGCCCGAGCATCTGCTCCATCATTCCGACGAGCACGTAAACGTCACGACCAGTAGCCGCACGCACATCCTCGAACAGTTCCTGTTCCCGCTGTTCATTCTCGGGCCTATGGCGATCCTGTTCAAACTGCCGCCGATCTCGGCATTTTTCGTGGCGCTCGCGCCCACGCTGTGGGGTTATCTGATTCACGCCAATGTGCGGCTCGGATGGGGGCCCCTCTGGTGGCTGGTCACGAGCCCCCAGTATCACCGTGTCCATCACTCAACCGCGCCGGCGCACATCAACAAGAACTACGCCGTGTGGTTTCCGGTCTGGGACATCGTGTTCGGCTCGGCGTATCGGCCAGCGGCAGACGAATATCCGCCCACCGGCGTCGTCGGCGTGCGCGTGCGCGGCCTTGGCCACGCCTACGCGCTGCCGTTCCTGGAATGGGCGAGGATGTTGGGGCTGACGCGCCGGCCTGTGAGCGCGGGCCCCGCGCTCACAGCCCAGCAAACCCGCAGGGACGCTTAGCGGACGCGCTCGGAATCGGCGCCGTCGTAGCGCACCGCGGTCGATGCATCGCTCTTCAGGTAGCAAATCGCGTTACTGTTCTGTATGCCCGCCCTGACGAGCGTGAAGCCCATGCATTGCTCGTTTGCTTGGCAAAGGGTGCGGCAATTGTCGACGGTCATGTCGGCGGGATGCGAGTAGCTGATCGTGTTGCCCGGCAGGTCGGCATTCTCGATCAGGACGCCTACCGCGGGAGCCGGCAGTGGTGCGACCTCTTGAACGTCGGCGGGTGCCGGCGCTTCGGCCTGCTTCGCTGGATCTGCGCAGCTGGCCCCAGCCAACGCGAGCACTGCCACTGCAAACAAAGCAATGTTACGCATGAAAAGCCCTTCCTGTCCCCAAAAGCGCGCGGACTATATACGTCGAGTGGCGTGGTTTCAACTGGGAGAATGCGCCGCAGCAAATGTCGATCGGATTGTATTAGGCGCCATTTTTCGGCGCGCTGTGGCGTTCTGGCGGCATTGCCTGCAATGTGACATGAATGAAGCAATGGGGCGGTCCCCACGTCCTGATCGGAAGCGCGCAATGACGGCACCCGCCATTTTCCTCGATCGCGACGGTGTGCTGGTAGAGGAGATATCTTACACGCACACCGGCGAGACTGAGGCGCCATTGTCGCCGGATGACGTGCGCTTGTTGCCGGGGGTCGCGTCCACGTTGGCGCGCCTGCGCGCCACTGGCTTTACGCTTATCGTCATTTCCAATCAGGGAGGCTTCGCTAAGGGCAAGACAAGTCTGCGCGCGCTCTGGCTCGCACACGAACGTTTTCTTGCGCTGTTGCAAGAGGGCGGCGCAAGGCTCGACGGCGCGTATTATTCCTACAGCCATCCTGAGGGGGTTACGCCATTCTTTTCCGGTCCCTCGCTCGACCGCAAACCTGGCCCCTACAACGTGCTCGTCGCCGCCGCACGCCACGACATCGATTTGTCGCGGAGCTGGATGATTGGCGATCGCGAGACGGACGTGGAGTGTGGCCGCGCCGCTGGCGTCCGTACCGTGCGGATAGCCCCGCACAGATCGTGGTCGCTGGCCGACGTGATCGCTCCCGATTTCGCCGCCGCGGCTATGATTGTCTCTGGGATAATCTAGTCACCGGCAAAAAGAGCGTTTTAATAAATGGCGGCTTCCATGATTTTGACTTGAGACTTTCCGTGCATCTAGTGCTCAAAACGCGAAGTTGAGAAATGAGTCTACTCCCAGCGTGTATTGCGCATGAACTCGTGATCGCGGCGGATAAAGAGAATATCGCACTGGCCCATGGCGTCGTCGACGGGCCTGCGGAGGAAATCCACGAACTCATACGGTGAAAAGCCGGCGTCCGCCATGAACGCGATAGTTTCGTCGAGCCGCTGCATCTCAGCGCAGAACGGATAGAACGTGCACTCCATTAGGACAAAATCGCAGTGCGCCAGCGTCGTGTTCCCGCCGGCGATGACACGCCGCTCCCAGCCCTGAACGTCGATCTTCACAAAATTCGCCTTAGGGATAACGCCTTCGGCATGCATGGAATCAAGTGTCCGCACCTGAACCACTTGTGACGACGCACCTTTGTAGGCAAAGCTACTTCCCCAAAGGTCGTCGGTCACGCCGAGCGAGCGCTCGCCGTCAGCGTCCGAAAGGCCCACGTGGTGGTGCGCGACGAACCCAGGATGACGTGCGGACAACTCCGCCAGGGCCGCAGCGCGTATCTGGAGCGGCTCGAAGCAATGAAACTGCGCACCGGCCAGATGTCTACCGCCATGGCAGTCCAGCTGCCATCTGACGCTCCAATATCCAAGACCACATCCGGCCGCACACCGCGGCTGCGCAAACCGTCGAGTGCGACCTTCATGCCAAAGGGTGAGGCAGGGGGCGCTGACCTGAGCCTCCGTTTCAGCCAAGTTAGCATCAGCGATACCATGTCTGGCCCCGAATTTGCTTCGACGCCCAGTTCCAATTGTAAGCGTTGATCGCACGTCGCCCATGCATCGCATAGAGCACCGCCAGTCCTGCCGACAACGCCACCTGCTTCAGTTTTGGCAATTTCCAAAACGGAACGTCATAATAACCGCTCATGTCATAGACGTTGAATATGAACCGATAGGCACGCGCCAGGGCCCGCCCGTTCGGGGCATAGGTGCGCGTGATCCGCGCCATTTCGTCGATGACACGATGGCCCCCGCGAGAGGTAAGATTGTTGTCGGTGAAGTAATAGGTCGAAAGCAACCGCTCTGTGGTCGCGAAGCGCGCACCGCTGGCGTATAGCTTATTCCAATAGTCCCAGTCGAACGCGAGCGCGTAACTTTGGTCAAACTCGCCCGCAGTGCGATGCGCCACCGCGCGCCAGAAGGTGCTGGGCTGTTCGAGGCAGTTTCGCATCGCCATCACGTCACGAAAGTCTGCCGGCGGCGCTGTCGTCGCCTCCGAACCGTCTGCGAACACGCGCCGGCACGCGCCGGTGAACACGTCAACGTCCTGGTTTTCGCGTAGAAACGCATCCACGAATGCCAGTGCGCCGGGCGCCAGCGTATCGTCCGCATTGATGTATCCAAACACATCGCCCGTCGCCGCGCGGAAACCCTTGTTCAGCGCATCGGCGATGTTCTTGTCTTTCTCGGAAACGACGCGCGTTACGATGTCCCCGTAGCGTCGGACGATTGCAAGTGTTTCATCCTTGCTGCCGCCATCGAGCACGAGATATTCGAGGTTTGGATAAGCCTGCGAGCGAACCGACTCTAGCGTGCGCTCAATCGTTGCCGCCGCGTTGAGGCAAGGTGTCACCAGCGTGATGCGCAAGTTCGTCACAACCGTGCAGTCTCAAGTTCACGATACATGCGCGCCGCCGCCAGGTGATAGCGCGCACGCGCATATCCAAACACGGGCGAAGGCGCGATGTGGTGCGCCATTGCCGCAGCCATTGTAGCGGCGACATGCGCCGGCGTCCGGTAATAGCGAGGCGTCTCTACCCGTCCGCGCAGCAGCTGATCAAGCAGGACATGACTACGGCCATATCCCTCCATCAACTTGAGCAAGCTGTCGAAATCAAAACGTTTGGGATCGATATGATGCTTGAGTTTGAGCCGTGGATTATACGCCGTCGCCCGTCCCAAGCGATAAGCGCTGTGCATCAAAAGCGAGTCCTCGCACGACGCGAAGCTGCCCGGCGCGCGCCCCAGCGTGGACGCAGCCGAATGCGTCCGTACGAAAGCCGCAAAATCATTGAGCACTGCGCGCGCAATGAAAGCGCCCGCTGCCGGCGGCTCCCAAATCTCCCAAGTCGCGGAAACGCCCATCATGGCGTCGTCGCCAACATCGCGCACCGCCAGATACGGCAAGAACGGCTTTACGCCGAAAGGCAGGGGTATGTTGTCTGGCAACAGCAGCTTGCCGCCGAACGCTGCCGTGTTGGGATGGGCGCGGATGAACGCGAGCCCCTCAGAGACGTAGTCGGACGCGAGCACGTTGTCGTCGTCGACGCAGAGCATCCACTCGCTTGATGTGGCGGCTATGGCGCAGAGCCGTGCGTGGATGAGTCCCGGTTTTTCTTCCCGTACGAGCCGCGCTGCGATACCACGCGTGCGCAGCGGCGCAAGCACGTCCTCGGGAAGCGCCGGCGCTGACGAGTTGTCCACGACCAATACGTCGAACGAGGTTTCGGTCTGCGCGGCGATCGAGTCGATCACCTGCGCCAACAGGTTCGGCTTGGGATTGTGAGTGCAGATGCAGATGCTGAGCACGCGGGCCTCGGCGGATGCGGGTCGCGCCAAGGCTTAGCCCGCGTTTTTTGGCCTCGCAACTGACTGCGGCACCGCTTGACACATGCAGGTGCCTCCTCGCATGCCGAACGGGTGGCGTTTCGCTTCTCAATCCTGACCCCAACCCTCAATCGCGCCGCGATGCTGAGGGAGGCGATCGCCAGCGTCGTGGCGCAAGACTGGCCAGAGACTGAACACATCGTCGCAGATGGCGGATCGGCCGACGGCACACTCGAAATGCTGGCTGGCATGCCTAATGTGAGGGTCATCAGCGGGCCGGATAACGGCATCTATGATGGGCTAAACAAAGCGCTCGCCGCCGCGCGTGGAGATATAGTGGGCTGGCTCAATTCGGACGATCTTTATGCGGAAGGGGCATTCGCTTCCGCGGCTGCGGCGTTCACGGCCAATCCTGATTTAGCGGCTGTCTGCGGCGGCGCCCGAATCGAGGCGAAGGGTGTGGTTGAACGGATATTTTCGTCGGAGCTCGTCGCGGATCTAACTCCTGGCGCGCTGCTTATCGGGCCGACCTTGCCCAATGCCTGGTTCTTTCGCCGCTCCGCGCTCGAGGGCGTCGGCGTCTTCGCAACCGATCTGCGCTACGTAGCGGATAGCGACTTTATGCAACGTTTCGCCCAGCTCCATCTCCCGTACGCGTTGTCGCGGACGCTGTTCTATTGTTACCGCCGCCATGCCGACTCCGTGACGCTGCGCGACAACAACCCGGCGGCTGCGGTTCGCGTCGATATGCTACGCTTGGCCGAGAAGTGGCGTGATGATTCCGATCCAAGCGTGCGCACTGCCGCGCGCGCATTGGAAGGGCGATGCCGCGCCGTTCTCAGCGTGAGCGCGATGCGCCGTGGCGATCTCGCCGCTGCATTCGCACACCTTTCGCACACGGCAACAATCGTATGTGGTTTGTCGGACTACGCGACGCGACGATTTGTTCCGCGACTGCGCAACCGTCGCCTCGGCACAAGGGCCTCCTAGCCAGTTTGGCGATTCAGATCGAACCGCCGGCTTTGGCGGCGTCATAATCGCCGCTCGCGCTCCGTTGGGTGCTGATCGAGGATCGAGCGGCGTTGAGCCACTCACCAGCTGTGTCGTCCCAGAACGGTCCGCTAGCGCCGTAAGAAATGTGCACTCAATAGTGCTTCGTTCGCGAGCTGACTTGGGCGAGATGAAGGGCGACACCTCGGCCTGATGCGAGCATCAATGCTTACCCGCAATCAGCAGGAACGCCAAAGTGTGGGTGATCAACGCGGTCCCGTGTTCGCAGGCAGGAACGCCTGCGTTCCCGTCGCGCCGGATGGTGAACCAGAGCGATGAAAGGTCAGCGGATCAAGCCCTAGCTGCCTACCTGTGGAGTTTGAGCGGGTTGTCAGATGAGGTCCTTCAGCTCAACCTGAGCAACCTCCTCAGAAACGCCAGTCAGCCCTTCTTTGCCCGCGGAATGTGTCAGCTGCCTAGATCGTAGAACATGACCCCGCGCATGTCGTCGGTGAGGCGCATGCCGAAGCGCTCGACGATGAGCTCGGCCTGCACCAGTTCGAACCCCAGGAGTTCGAGGCTGACGTCAATTCGCTGGACGATGTCCTGGCCCGAGGCGCTGTTGATGACAATGTTCTGCAGCGCCCCCTCGGTCAGGTTGTGAACGATCTCCGTGATGCCGCTATCGTCGACAATGACTACGCCACCTGCGTCGCCGTCCGAATCAATGCCCAGCGCCTCGAGCTGATCGCTAGTGAGGATGGCCGCGTCCGATCCAAGCTCGCCGCCCGTCTGTTTGATGATCGTCCCGACATCGGTCCAGGTGAGCGTTGTGGTCAGCGCCGGCGTGCCGTTGACCGCTGTTGTGATCGTCGCGCCGAAATTGATGTTGAGGCCTGCGATTTCAAAGCCGCCGCGATGATCATCGAGTTCCTCGGCGCTCATGATCGCCACGCCGTCGCCCCAGTCCTCCTCGGCCAATGCTGACGGAGAGAGAGCTGCGAAGAAGACGCCGCAGAGCAGAAGCGCCTGCGTCTTCATCGGTGGGGAACCGCAGGCGTGCGCGGCGCAATCTGATACAGCTCGCCGAAGCTCACAGTCAGGTCAGCTGGCGATATCGGTCCGCGCGCGTCGCTGAGCGGAGCGACAGACCACGGGCGCCATTCCTCGGCGCGATTGTAAGCAGGCGCCGGCCACCCCGGGGGCGGGCGGCGAATCGCCAGCACGACGCCGTTCCAGATCTCCTGAAACTCCTCGCGGCTGTAGGTCTGCACTCCGAATGTCGGATCGCCGACAAGGACGCGTTCGCGGCTGATGCCTTTCACCACGACGAAATGGCGATAATTATTGTGGGTGATGAGTGCGATGGCCGGCACTTGCAGTTCGGCCAAGCGATCGAGCGAGAGCCGCAGACCGTCGGCGCGGAAGCCGCGTGTTTCGAGATAGGAGCGCATGTCGAGCATCGAAAAACCGACTTGGCGAATTCGCGCCTGATCGCCGCGCTCGTACATCGATTGAAACACCTCGCCTTCGCCAATGGTCAGGCCGTAGTGGAAGCGCAGCAGCGTAGCGACAGCGGCCGAGCCGCAGCTGTAATCGTACTGCTGGCGCACCACCGTGCGGAAGGGAATGTCGCGCCAGCTGACGACAGAAACGCCGAAGCTGCCGCCGCCTTCGCCATGCGTGCGCACCTGAGCTTCGCTTTCGCTGGCGAGGCACGCCCAGGCGCCGAGCGTCGCCGCAAGCGTAACGCCGCTTCGCACGAGGCGAAGCGGCGCACCAAAGTTCGACGCGGCGCGGGCCCTCATGAGCCCGGCGGCGCCAGCACGATCGTAACGTTCATGCTGGATTGAAGGTTGTTGTTGTGTCCGGTGTTGATCACGAAGTTGCCGACCCCTTCATAGCCCGCGAACGCGCCCGATCCGATATTGACCTGGCCCGAACTCACGACATCGCCGGCCACAGTATTGCCGGTGTTTGTGGCCGTCAGTACTTGGCCGGTGTCGATCACCACCTCGACGCCCGTTCCCCCGGACAGGGCGTCCATGTCTTCCAAACTCAGAAGCTCCGTCTCTTCGGCTGACGCCGGGTTCCTCGGAGCCGAGAGGGCGGCTTCCTCGGCCGAAGCAGCCCCGGCTGACGCCAAAGCCGCCGCGATCAGGATCCCTCTCGCTTGGGTCACGCTCTTCATTGGGATACGCGCCTTTTCTTGGTTTGAGCAAGAACCAGGCCGGGGACGAGCCCCGGCCTGGCCCAAGCCGCCTTATTACTGACCGTTGCCGAACTCGATATTGGCGTTGGCGCCAACGGCGGTCGCCGCTTGATTAGCCGAACCAATACCGGTGTTCGTGCTGGCCGTGTTGATGCCGCCGAAGTTGGCGAACGCACCGTTGTCGATCGAGATCGCACCGGTATGCACTTCGCCGTCGTCCTTGAAGCTGCCAGCGTCCACCGACACGTCGGTAACGTGGGCGTCAAGCTCCATCGACGTCAGCACTATGGTCGTGGTCGAGCTGTCGCTGTTATAGCTGTCCTCGATGTTGTTTGAGTCCTCAGTCAGAGTGTTGTAGCTGTCATCGGTGTTGTTGGAGCCGACCTCGTTGTTCGAGGCCACCGTGTTGTGGGACGCCACCACATCGTCGTCCGTCGAATTATCGACCGAGTTGTCGATATCGATGTCATCGCCCGCCACGTTCGAGCTCGACGCGTTGACCTGATCGTCGCCAGCGTAGGTGCCGCTATTGTTGGCCTGGTCATCGCCCACGATGTTCGAGCCATTCTCGGCGTTCGCTTGATCGCCGCCGGCAAACACACCCGAGTTTTGGGTTTGATCGTCGCCGGCCACGTTCGAACCGGTAATTTGATCGTCGCCTGCAACGGTCGAGTTAACGTTTAGATCGTCGTCCGCAACGTTTGAGCCGACCGTTACATCATCGCCGGCCAGAGTTGACCCGATCGTTTGGTCGTCGCCTGCCACCGTAGAGTGGACGTTCTGATCGTCGCCCGACGTGTTCGAGCCGACCGTGAGGTCGTCGCCCGCCACGGATGAATGGTTGTTCTGAGCCAGATCGTCGCCGGCCACGCTGGATCCAACGTTTTGGTCGTCCCCAACGATGTTCGACTGATTGCTGGCTTGCAGTTGATCGTCGCCCGCAACGTTAGAACCTACATTCAAATCGTCTTCAACAATATTCGACTGGTTGCTGGCTTGCTGCAGTTCGTCACCAGCGACGTTTGACCCTGTTATCTGGTCGTCCCCGACGATGTTGGATTGGTGGCTTGCCTGCAATTGGTCGTCTGCGGCTTGGTTTGAACCATTGTCTGCGATGTATTGATCGTCACCAGCCACGCTCGAGCCGCTGTTGAGCGACTGTTCCATATCATCGCCGGCCACGTTCGAACCGGAGTTCAGAGACTGCTCCATATCGTCTTCGGCCACGTTCGACCCTTGATATTGGTCGTCGCCTGCGAGGTTCGAGCCGTTGTCGGCCAGCTCCATGTCATCGCCGGCCTGATTTGAGTCGGAGGCAACCGCTTGATCATCGCCGGCAACGTTCGAGCCAGTGTTCAGCGATTGATCCATATCGTCGCCGGCAAAGCTGGAACCATTGTCGGCGACTTGTTGGTCGTCGCCCGCGACGTTTGAGTTCTGGGCCAGATCGTCGCCCGCGAGGCTGGCATTATCGGTTGCGACCTGCTGATCGTCGCCCGCGACTTGGGAATTGCCCTCGGCGACCTGTTGGTCATCGCCAGCGAGGTTCCCATCGTCGGTTGCGACTTGCTGATCATCACCAGCTTGGTTCGAGCCGTTATCGGCTACGGCCTGGTCGTCGCCGGCGAGATGTCCGCCCGCAACGCTTTGGTCGTCGCCCGCCAGGTTCGAATGGTTCGCAACCTGCTGGTCGTCGCCCGCCTGATTGGCGTTATCGGTGGCGACCGATTGGTCATCACCAGCCAGATTGGAATTCGCCGCGACTTGCTGGTCGTCGCCGGCCAAGTTCGAGCCGTTGTCGGCCACTTCTTGGTCATCGCCGGCTTGGTTCGAATTGGTGGCTTGAGCCATGTCGTCGCCGGCATAGGTGCCGGCGTTCTGGTTCAGGTCGTCGCCCGCCTGATTCGAGCCGTTGTCGGCCAGATCCATGTCGTCGCCGGCTTGGTTCGAATTGTTGGCAACCGCTTGGTCGTCACCGGCCAGATTCGAACCATTGTCGGCGAGTTCTTGGTCGTCGCCGGCTTGGTTTGAACTGTTGGCGACTGCTTGGTCGTCGCCGGCCAGATTCGAACCGTTGTCGGCGAGTTCTTGATCGTCGCCAGCCAAGTTCGAGCTGTTGGCAATAGCTTGATCGTCACCAGCAACTTGCGAGCTATTGGCTTGATCGTCGCCGGCATACGTGCCGGTATTGTTGTTTTGGTCGTCGCCAACCAGGTTCGAGCCATTATCGGCAAGGTCCTGGTCGTCGCCAGCTTGGTTGGAGTTCGTCGCGATCGCCTGGTCGTCACCCGCGACTTGCGAGCCGTTCGCTTGATCGTCGCCAGCATAGGTGCCGGCGTTTTGGTTGAGGTCATCGCCCGCGACGTTCGAGTTGGCGTTCGACGATTGATCGTCGGCGTTGCTCGAGTTGTCAGCGTTGTAGGATTCTTCGATTTCCGACTCGGTCTCGGTGTCGGTCTCGGTGACCGTCAGGGAATTGGTTTCTGTGTTGTTTGAGTCGATCGTGTTGTAGGACGCGTCAGTTTCCGACTCCGTCGCAACCACGCTGACAGATTCGTTCGAGGTCGAGTTGTCGGTGTTGTAAGATTCCTCGATCTCCGTCTCGGTTTCGGTCTGGTTCACCGTGTTGAGCGAGTCCTCGACCTGGGAGTCGGTGTCGTTGGACGTGTTGTTCGAGGCGATCGTGTTGTAGGATTCCTCGATCTCACTTTCGTTTTCAGTGCTGCTATTGTCCGTGGAGGCAGTGCTGCCTTCCAGGGCGATGGCGTTGCCATCGTCGACGCTCGATGAAGCGTGGTCAGCCCAGGCCGCTGGCGCGAAGGCCAGGCCCAGGGCGACGGCGCAAACTGAGCTCAAAAGTCTCAATTGCATTTCCCGTTACCTCCGTACGCTGTGACGCCAGCTTCCCCCGCATTGGTTCTTTGGGATTATTCGGCCAGCGTAACGGAGGTGACTGACAAGGCGCGGGAGTGCTTGGTTAAACAATCAAGCGGCGAAGTTAACCAATACGGTGCGGTTAAACTGCACCCGCACGCGCGAAAACTTAATGCGATTAATCAATTCACAGCGGGCGGGACGACAACTGGCGCACGTCGAACCACGATTACTATCGCTGTTCTTCGACCTACCAACAACGATCGGCTTTTGGCGCTCTGTGTTAGCCTAGCAACACCCGATGGGAGCTTGCCTTCGTGCGCTGGCGCAGCGCTAATGGGACTGCTATTAGGGTCGACGGCGACGGCGGGGATTGACCACATGACGGACCTTCTCGGGCGGTCTGAGGCCCAGTTCGATTTGGCTGTGCTTGCGTCGTTCTACCAAGGCAAACGGATCTTAGTGACTGGCGCCGCCGGCAGTGTCGGCGCGGCGCTTTCGTTGCAGCTGGCCCAACTCGGTTGCGCGCATTTGGCGATGCTCGATCAGTTCGACCATGGGTTGCTCGAAATCGTCGAGCGGGTGCGCCGCGCCGTCCCGAAACAGCAATACTCTGAGGTGCTATGCGACATCCGTGACAGCGGGCGGCTTGAAACGTGGATGGCCCGCATTGAGCCGGACGTGGTGATCCACTCGGCGGCTCTGAAGCATGTGCATCTGGGAGAGCGGCACCCCGTCGAATGCGTGCTCACGAACTTGGTTGGGGTGCGAAACGCGCTGTCGGCCGCTGCGAACGCCGGGGCGGCCCACTTCATGCTAGTGTCGTCCGATAAGGCCGCGGCGCCGACCTGCGTAATGGGCGCCACCAAGCGCTTAGCCGAGCTCTTGCTCCAGGGCTTTTGCATGGAGAAGTCACCGTCTATGCGCATGCGCTCTGTACGGTTTGGCAACGTCTTGGGATCGCAAGGTTCGGTGCTTCCCCGCTTCGAAGCGCAGATCGAGGCGGGCGGCCCGCTCGAGGTCACACACTCCGAAATGGAGCGTTTCTTTATGTCGCCGCAGGAAGCTGTGGGATTGATCTTGAGCGTCGTGGCGCTCGAAGACCCCGATGCAGAGAGCGTCGGCGCTTACTTCATGGAAATGGGCCAACCTCTCTCAATCGTCGAATTAGGCAAGGAGTTGATTTGCCGTTCCGGCCATAACATCGCCATCAAGTTCACGGGTCTTAGAGCTGGCGAAAAACTGAAAGAGCAGCTCTTCGACGAATACGAGGCTGTAGCGCCAACAGTGCTTTCACGCGTTTTCCGCGTTTCTCCGATTGCAGCGGATGCTTACGTAACTTCGGCAGACGTCGCGCATCTTGAAACTGTTGCCCGGGCGTTGGACAATGCGATCGTACGTCAGCGCGTGTTCGCTCAGTTGGACGAGCGGCTACACCGCGAAGAACGGGCCGTGGGTTAGCTGGGCCGCGGACGTCGCCCAAATGGACATGATCACCCTTCCTCGCTGGAGGCAACCGCGCGCGACCCGAAGCGCAATGGTCGGTTGCTTCATAATCGTTCTGAGCGCTTGCGGATTTTCGCCGATGTATGCGCGCCCTGACGGAGGGCCAGTAATCGGAGCGGTGAACATCGCGCCGATTGAGGGCAGGGCAGGTCACGTCCTGAGAACAGAACTTGATCGAATCCTGGCAGTTGAAGCGGGGACTGGTCCCCCGCTAATGCTGGAAATAGGCCTCCAGGAGACAGTCTCCGGCGCGGGCTACCGTGTCGACGAGAGCAGCAGCCGTGCGTTCCTGACGCTGATCGCAAATTATGTGCTGCATTTTCCCGACGGAGGCATAGCGCGAGGATCGGTGCGGACGGAAGCCGCATACGATACCCCGGACGCGGCCTTTAGCGAAATCGCGGCTCAGGACGATGCGAGAGAGCGCGCAGCGGAAGTATTGGCGCAGCGAATGCGAGCAGAATTGGCAATTCGCGTTGCGCAGGCAAGGCGGCGGTAATTGCTATGCTGGAAGCGGCGGGATCAGTTGCTTCAATGGCCTTCAAAGGCGCAGAGCGCGTCAGTACGGATGCCGCGGGCCCGGAGCTTTGCCAGGCCGCCGAGATTGGGCAAGTCGATCACGAAACTCGCGCCGACGACGCGAGCGCCAAGCCCTTCGATTAATTTGACGGTCGCCAGAGCGGTGCCCCCGGTTGCGACGAGATCGTCGACGATCAACACCTTGTCGCCCGCTTTGAGCGCGTCCTCGTGCATTTCGACCGCGTCGACGCCGTATTCGAGCGCGTAGTCCTGCCTCAGCGTGCGCCCGGGCAGCTTGCCCTTCTTGCGCACCGGGACGAAACCGACGCCAAGCTGATGCGCGACGGCGCCGCCAAGAATGAACCCCCGCGCCTCGATACCGGCCACTTTGTCGATGCATGCGCCGACATAGGGCTCTACCAGCTGATCCACCGCCGTGCGGAATGCGCGCGCGTTGCCAAGCAGGGTGGTTATGTCACGGAACAGAATCCCAGGCTTTGGATAGTCCGGAATAGTTCGGATCGCGTCCTTGATATTCATCGCCCAGCGCTCCGCGCCGGGGTCAATTGTGTCCGGTCGCGGTTTCCAGTGTGAGCGCGCCGCTCGCGGCCATCAAGGCGTAGGCGGCGAAGATGGCCTCGGCGTTGGCCTGCGCCCGGGCGATGAGGGTATTGCGCGCTTCCTCTTCCGCATCGAGAAGATCAAGCGTCGAGCGCAACCCCAACCCGCGCTCGCGTTCTGCGCCTTCCACGGCGATGGCCGAAGCTTCGACTTGTTCGTTTGCCGCGTTCGCGCGAATTTTGTCGAGGCGGAATAGAACGAGTTGGTGGCGCCAGAATCGTTTATGGCCGTGTTCGACGAAGCGCGCGTACGCATCTGGCGCTCGACGAGCGTGCTTTGCATGCCGAGCGCGCGCGCCGTGTCGCCCTGCGTGCTATCGGCGAGCTGTTGGCCGTACATCGTGCCGGCGGCCTGTTCGCTCGTCTTCAGCGCCTGGTGCATACCACGTTGGTTGACGAACGCGATCAGCACGAGCGCCATGCCGCCGAACACGTGAGCATGCCGACCCAGGGATGGATCAGGAAGCAGACGGCGATGTAGATCGGTGCCCACGGCGCGTCCACGGCGGCGATCGCCGACGGCCCGGTCATGGCCGCACGCAGGGCGTCGAACTCGCGCAGGATATGCGCCTGACCCGCGGCGCTGCGGCCCTCGCGCTGCAGCGCTGCCATCAACACCGACGGCGCCAAAAGCCGATCGAACCGGCGCGACATCGCCAATACTGTTCTCTAATGGATCAAGGGGCGACTGCCAGTATCCGAGTGCCGTCCAGAAAGGCCAGCACCGCCAAGCTCGCAAACAGCACGAGCGAAAGGTAGACGAGCGTCATCAGCCCGCCCGATGTCAGCACCCGGTCGTAGATTTGAAGCATGTAAAGCGACGGAGCGAGGTAGAGCAGGTTCAAGCAGGCGCTAAACAGGATGACGAAACCGATGTGGCGCCGGCACGCCTCCAGCGCGTCGCGTAGCGTGGTCGACTGCGTCTCGGAGGCGCTCGCCTGCATTTCGCTCCTGTCTCCGCCGATTCCCCTGCGGGCCATCCTATAGCCCCGAGGCGCTTCTAACCAGCAGTGCAGACAGCCGTGGGGCGAACTGGGGCGTGTCAATCTTGACCGCTTTCCCGACAGCGCGCATTGGGCGATTCCGGTCGATCATGTAAAGCCGCCCGTATGAGGAGCATCCCGCATGACCGCAATCGACTTTGAAGCGGTGCGAGATTGGTTGTTCAAACGTGCGTTGCCCACGTGGGCGGAGCACGGTGTCGATCGTCGTCGCGGCGGCTTCTATGAAGAGCTGGATAACAGGGGCGCGCCGACTTCAAAGCCTTACAAACGCGTGCGCACCTTGTGTCGCCAAACCTACGTGTTCTCCCACGCCGCCGTATTGGGTTGGTCACCTGGCGCCGAGCTATCACGCCTGGGCTACGAGTATCTTTGCGCCCGGGCCTGGCTGTCTGAAGGGCGATGGGCAAAAACATTGACCTCGGATGGAAGGGTCGAAGACGAAACGGCAGATCTTTACGATTTGGCGTTTGTAATTTTTGCGATGGCCTGGCGCTTTCACGCGAGCGGAGACGAGGGCGCACGCCGGCACGCTCGGGAGACGCTGGCTTTCATTCAGTCTCGCCTTGCCGCCGATTGCGGTGGGTTTCTGCACAGCTGGCCTGCCTCGGGTCCGCGCCTACAAAATCCTCATATGCACCTCGTCGAAGCATGTCTGGCTGCGTTCGAAGCGATGAACGAGGAAAGGTTTCTGCACGTCGCTCGCGAGCTCGTCGCTCTATTCAGCGCGAAGTTCTTTGACGGCGCGACTCTGGGCGAGCAATTCGACGATGCTTGGCGACGCATCGAATCCGATTCGAGATTAGAGCCCGGTCACCACTTCGAGTGGGTGTGGATCTTGGCGCAGTTCGGTCGCGTTTCCGGTGACGACGTCGTCTCGCAGGCACGGAGACTCATGACTTTTGCTGAGCGCGCCGGCGTCAACCCACGCACTGGCGCTGTCTATGATGCGATCTCGGCCGCCGGCGCCGTTGTGCGTTCAAGCTCACGCATTTGGCCAAACACCGAGCGGATCAAGGCCGCTCTCGGCCTATTTGAGCTGACGCGCGAGGACCCGAGCGAGGTTGTGACCAAGTCCCTGCGGTTGATCCAGGAGCGCTACTTTGCAGGTTGCGATGCGGGCTTCTGGATTGATCAGATCGACAGCGAGGGGCGACCGCTCACTCAAGTCGTACCCGCGTCGTGCTTGTACCACTTGGTCTTGGCATTCGAGGAAGTGCTTCGTCTGGAGCCCGCGATAGCAGAGCTCGACCTCGGAGCATGAGCATTGCGTTGAGTCTGATGCTGTCGCCGAAGCCGCGGACATCGATGGTGGTTCTGCAGCCGGGGGATGTCACTCTGCGAAAGGTGGATCGATCGTGCATCTGTTTTTGTTGCAGAAGTAGAGAAGCTAGTTCCCAACCGGGGGTCACTAGTTGCTGCCTCGATTTTTCGCGCGCTGTCTACCGACCGTGAGGCGATTGTTCGCTGCGCTCGGCCGGAAATCCACTGGATTGCTAGCCTTCTGCACTGCTGACGACGCGACCAGTGGATAGATCGGACGTAGTCGTTCGCAACGTCTACTTTTCGGCGCGCAAACTCTCGAAACGACTGGACTTCCGGACGCAGCGGAGCGGTAGTGCGACCGACAGCGGCTTTGTCGCTGACTGTCGTGGCCGCCCCTCAAAGGCGCTCCTCCGGCCCTTAGAGCGCTGTCTCGAGGGCCTTGATCTCTATTCGCGCCGCGTGGTCGGCTGGTCGATGCGCGCCTCGATGACGTCCGAGCTCGTCACCGAAGCGCTGACGATGGCGCTGTGGCGGCGCGGCAAGCCCGGCGCGCTGATGCATCATTCCGACCGCGGCAGCCAATACACGAGCGAACACTTCCAGCGCTTGATGGCCGAGCACGGCGTCGCCTGCTCGATGAGCCGCGCCGGCAATTGCTGGGACAACGCGGCGATGGAGAGCTTCTTCTTCTTCTAGTCGCTGAAGACGGAGCGAACAGCGCGCAAGACCTATCGGACACGCGAGAAGGCCAAGGCCGACGTGTTCGACTATATCGAGTGCTGGTACAATCCTCAGCGACGCCATTCGACGCTGGGCTACTTG
>JBQTJK010000082.1:0-5231 GCA_052387215.1 Caulobacteraceae bacterium | reverse complement strand
AAAATGCAGACGTCGAACCCGAGCTGTGCTGCGGCCTGCGAAAGCATGCGGCCTAATTGTCCGCCGCCAAGAATGCCGATTGTGCTGCCGGGCGCCAAAGGACTCATGATCTTGGGTTCATGTCGGGTCTTCGGACACCGCTTCGGTTTGCGCCGCGCGATAAGCGTCAAGCCTTTGCGCCAGCGCCTCATCGCTCAGCGCAAGAATCGACGCCGCCATGATCGCCGCGTTCGCCGCGCCGGCTTCGCCGATCGCCAGCGTGCCCACCGGCACGCCCTTCGGCATCTGCACGATGGACAAGAGGCTATCGAGCCCTTTGAGTTCGCGGCTCTTCACCGGCACGCCCAAGACCGGCAGTGGCGTCAGCGATGCGGTCATGCCGGCCAAGTGCGCCGCCCCGCCCGCGCCGGCGATGATCACCTTCAAGCCGCGCGCTTTCGCGGTCGCGGCATAATCGTAGAGGCGCTTTGGCGTGCGGTGCGCGGAGACGACCTTGGCTTCGTAGGCGACGCCAAGGGCATCGAGCACTTCGGCCGCCGCCTTCAGCGTCTCCCAGTCGGACTTCGAGCCCATGATCAGGCCGACCGACGGGTTGGGGGTAGCCATATGCGGCTGCTCCTAAAAAACGGCCTGCTAAAGGAAGCTGCGCGCGCCGTCCAGTCCGCTCCCGGTGGCGGTTAAGGCGGTTTTTACCCACGGGGCGCATCCCTATGGGTAAAGATGCTGTTCGGATCGCCCAGGCGCGCACGCGAAACGACCCAGCTCCTGCATGGGCTGGGGCTGTCTCCTCGCGACGTTTCCGAGGCGGGACTCGCCGCGTTCGAGCGACTCGCCGCTGAGCGTGATGAGCTGAAGGCCAAGCTCGCCGCTGCCGAAGCGCTGGCCGATCGCGACGCGCTGGCGCCGGTGTTCAACCGCCGCGCCTTCTTGCGCGAGCTGCACCGGACCATGTCCGAGGTCGAACGCTACAGGACCCCGGCCGCGGTGCTCTACATCGATCTCGACGGCTTCAAGGCGCTGAACGACGCCTATGGCCATTCCGCCGGCGACGCGGTGCTCCGGCACGTGGCGCTGCTGTTGCTCGACAGCGTGCGCGAGAGCGATGTCGTTGGCCGCCTCGGCGGCGATGAGTACGGCATCATCCTCAATCGCGCCAACGCCGACGAGGCGCGCGCCAAGGCGTGGGCGCTGAGCGAGCGGATCAACTCAAGCGCAATCATCCACGCCGGCGTGCCCCATCGCGTTCGCGCCTCCGTCGGCGTGCACCCAATCGCGGCAGTCGAGGATCCCGAGACTGCAATCGCGCGTGCGGACGAAGCCATGTACGCCGACAAGCACGCGCGCCGGGCGCAGAATCAGGCGTTCGCCGCGTTTTGATTGTCAGTGCGCATTTGGCGCCGCGCAGATGCGGCGCGTAGCGGAGGAGAAGCGTCATGAAAACTCGTGCCATCTGTGCAGTTGCGGCCAGCCTTGCGCTGAGCCAGTTCGTTGTTCCGGCGTACGCGCAAGAACCGCAGGCGCCCGTACAATTCCGGGCTGTTGAACCGCAGACCTTCAACGCAGAAGATCTTCAGACTTATGGCCTGGACGCCGACGAAGCGGCGAGAGCTATGGCGCTGCAGGAGCAAGGCTACAAGATCGTCGCCCTCACGCCGGAGGAGGCGGAAGCTTACCGCGCCGGCATCACGCAGACGGAGTGGATACTGATCGGCATTGGCGTTCTCATTATTCTCGCAATCGCCTAGCGCACGCGCGAATCACTTGCGATTTGACGGCCCGGCCAACGCCGGGCCGTTTCCTTGCGCAGACGTTCCTCCACCAGGTCGCCGACCTCGATCGCCTCAACGCCGCGCTCGGCGCCGAGCGACATCAGCGCCTCCGCCAGTAGCATGCGCGTACGCACAACGCGGCGGTCAATGCCAATCTGAATCCCGCTCTCGGACATTGCGCCCCCTGTGTCCGGCAAAATCGCCGGACGCCTCGTGCGGCGCATTCTAGGTTCCAATGTTGCCGCTGTATTGCAGGGAGGCCGAATGAACCTGGACCGTGCGGGCGCCATTGCGCTCATTGTCGGCTCGATCGCCTACATCACGCTGATGGCGGTGCATCCGAGCCATGCGGGCCCGCCGGTCATTGGGCGCTTGAGCCTCTCCGCGCTTGTCCATGGCACGGCGTTGGTGACAGCGCCCGTATTCGGCTTTGGCTACGCCGCGCTCGCCGCACGACTTGGCCTTACCCGGCCGCTGCCGGCATTGGGACTGAGCTTCGCTCTGTTCGGACTCGTGTTCGGCATGGCGGCGGGCACGATGAGCGGCCTGGTGATCCCCGAGATTATCGAGGCCAGTCACATGGGCGTGCGCGGTCATGGCGGGGCGCCGGTCGATCCGGAAGCGTTGCGCCAGCGGCTGCAGTCGCTCGCCAACTACACGGTGTGGCTCAACCGCGCCTTCGCGCACGTGCATTATGCTATGTTCTCGATCGCGATGATCCTCTGGAGCATTGCCTGGACGTCGCGATCCATCTCCGGCTGGATCGTGCGGGTGCTGGGCGCGCTCGTCGGCATCGCCGTGCTTGCTTGGCAATTGTCCGGCACGAGCAATCTCGACGCGCAGCACGGCGCGCTCGTCGTGACGCTCGGCCAAGCCCTATGGACGATCATGGCCGCATCGCTGTTGCTGCTGCCGCGCGAGCAGTAGCTAGCAGCGCCTTCCAGATGCAAAGGCGCGTTTTGTCATGACCAGCCAAGGCATTGTTTTAAGGCCATTTTTTTGCCTTTTTGGTGGTCGCCTTGCGCGGGCTCGTGGCACGTTTGGCACGTTTATGGCCCGTTTCTCCTGGGGGCGAACTGGCACGTTTGGCACGTTCTTGGCCTGTTTCCGTCACTGGACGTGGCGACGGTTTCTGACGGGCACGCGCATAATATGAGCCTCTGCCCGTGGCGCCGCCTTCGCGCACGATGAGGCCCATTGTCAGCATTTGATCAAGGTCGCGGGCTGCCGTCCTACGTGCCGCGCCAGTCACCTCTTGGTACGAGCTGTTATCGATCCTGTTGGTGGCTTTGATGGTTTGGAGCGCCTTTAGTTGACGGTCATTCAATCCTAGCGAGATCAAGAAGGCCTCTGTAATCCAGTCGCGCCAAAGCGTGACTGTCCACTGATCGCCACGCTGAGCAAATGTAGGATCGGGAAGGCCAGCGTCTTTGCATGCCTTGACAATCAGCAACGTTCCCGACCCGGCAGTATCCATGTAGCCACTCAAGAAGAATGCTTTTGCGACGAGCGGATTGCGCGGAATGGAGGAATGAATCTCCCTTAGTTGGTCTGGCGTAAGACCGCGGGGGAGTTCGCCAGGATTGGCGAACTCCACTCGATCTGCATACACCGTGACTTGAACTCCTGCCGGATGAGCGTAGTCGCGATGCGCCAAGGCGTTCACTACTGCTTCGGTAACTGCATCCCGGGGAATTTCGTCTGTCATTGGCGCATGCGTTGTATGACTGCGAGCCCCTAACGACGTGGCCAACCGATCCATTACGAAAGCTACCGCGAGGTCTGCCTGCTCAAACACTGATCCATTGAAGATTTTGAACGAAAGCGCCGGACGTTCTGGCATTGTGCCGGAATAGTGCGCGCATTTCACTTCGGCTCCGCTGGCGACGCGTTCTGGGTTGTCGGAGAAAAGAAGCACGGCAGCGTTGGTTGGCTTGTTGCCCTCGAACAGACTCAACTGAGTCAGCGTGTCTTTCTTCGTCCTTGCCTTAGCCAGTTTGAAGCCGCGCTTTTGCTCTGCCAGTGCGCGGAATTCTTCGACCTTCTTGTCGTTGATGAAACTCAGCGATAGCTGTGTGGGGGCCGCGTCGAAGGGCTTTACAACTATGACATGCTGATCCTCAAGAACCTTTAGGAGACTGCGGCGAAGTTGCTCCGTTAGGTCCTGCACGCCGAGAAATCGGCGGCGCGTGAGTTGCGTTTCCACGCGCGCAATAAATGCCTGCTCCTTGGGATGTCGTGGCTCGTCGGACTCCAGCACATACATAAGACGTTCGCGACGACGCTCTACGGCACGGTTGAATTCGCGCTCTGTTGGGGACAGCCCTTCAGCGTCCTCATAGCCGTAGCGCAGACCCAACAATCCGACATACACGTCACAACGATCTACCTCATCTAGATAAAGGTCTATCGGACTTCGTGTCTGCGCCGGCTGATCTTCGAACAGAAAGACCTCAAAGTGACGCGATAGCGTTGGATCGCCTCGAATGAAGTCGCGCAGGTTTCGTCGCGCTTCTTCGAACTCGGTTTGGACGCTGCTGATGAAGACTCGGCGCGGCACGGCTACTTACTCGATCTTGCGCCCTTCTTCGGTCTTGGGCGACCTGTTTTTTGCCTGAGTCGGCGCGCTTTGACATCGCCGCACGTTTCAGTGCTTGCTCGAAACGGCGCTTTGCTTCGGCTTCGCTGAATTGATCCTTGGATTTTGGCATGAGGGGGCCCCAGCTGAGCCGGAGGCAGAACCCCTGCATTTGATCGCGTGGTTCAAAGTGCATCATCGTGCCAGGCGTCACGGCGACAAGCGCTGTTTGCTGCTATGCGCGGAGACGTCGCCGTCGTGGCGATGTTGCCAGGAGTCCGAACATGCACCGCTTCGCTATCCACGGGGCCGCAGCTGCGTTCTGCGTCGCAGCGCTGAGCGCAGCACCCGCCGTCGCGCAAACGCGTCTCTCCTACGCCGATCTCAACCTGAACTCGTCGGCTGGGCTTGAGGTCTTCAACGCCCGCGCCCGCAATGCGGCGCGCCGGACGTGCGGCGAACGCTTGGGTCCTCAAACGCTGCGCGAGCACATGCTGGTGCGGTCGTGCAAACGCGCATTCATCGAGAGCGCCGTGTCGCGCATCGCGCCGTCGTGAAGCCTGGGGCGCGAGCGTCACCGGCGCTTGCGCCCCGCGTGCGTCATCTCCATCGTTTGCAGGCGTCACGACAGCGGACCGCCGGCTTCCAGCCGGCACGCAGCGACGCGTGCAATACTCCCACGCTTCCCGGACGCATGCCCGGCTCAAGGCCGGGAACGCTCCGGGGAGCGTCGGAAAAGGAGGATAGATAGCATGCCTATCCACGCCGTTTCGCCCGCAAGCGCCTGAAGACAAAGTACCCGCACACGATTCAATCCGACCCACCACGAATACGCGTACAATGCGTCCCATCGTTTCGTCCGGAGAGCAGTTGGATCCCTGTTC
>JBQTJK010000081.1:0-82014 GCA_052387215.1 Caulobacteraceae bacterium | reverse complement strand
GCTTATGCGCTTCATCCTGCTGATCGGCGCGCGCTCGCGCAGCCGCCGGGTGAGACGCTGGCTCAATTGGCTGGAGCGGTGGGTGGAGTGCACCATCTTTCTGATGGCGGTGCGCCGCTTCGGCTATCTGCCGCGCCGGCGCAAGCGGCGGCCTGCGAACACGCCGGGCGGCTTCCGCCGCGTGCGCGGCTCGCGGCGCCTGTTCTACAAGTCGGCGCGCATCCGCGCCAAAGGCTGCGCCCGTACGCGCATTTCGCGCCTGCTCGACGTGCTGGCCGATCCCGCGCGTTACATCGACCGTTTCTTCAAGCGCCTCTGCCGCGGCTTGCGCCTCACGCGCCTCGTCGCCGTCGCGCCGCCCGCGGCTTTGCTTGCCTCGGCGCTTGCGGCCCCGCCCGCGATCGCGGACTCCTCCTAAACTCTTCTGTGCCTTCAACGCTCATCTCACTGCCTTGCAAAGCCACGCAAGCGCAGCGTTTCGTGCTGGCTGAAAGGTAGACGCAGCGCCTAGCCGGCCGCTGCGTCGATGAGCAGAAACGCGCGGGTCAGTTCCGCATTCATCTGCGCGCGGCCGCGTCCGATCTGCTCGGCGATGCGCGCGCCTTCGTTGCGGAGGAACAGCATCGCTTCCTGGTTGGCGTGCGCGTCGCGCGCCAGGAAATCGGCCATCGCCCGCGCCGCTTCCGGCGCCGCGTCGCGAACGGCGCGCCGCCGCGCCTGTGTGCCCGAGCGCGCTCGCTGGGCGATGCGCTCCAGCCCGGACGGAGAGAACACCTCATCCAGGCGCAGGCCCGCATGTTCGATCGTTTCGACGATCGGCGGCACGGCCGCGCGCGGCTCCGCGATCTGGCGGCGCAAATGCGCAACCGGGTCGGAGGCGGGTTCGCGCCGCGGCGTCGCGGCAGGGCGAGGCTCGGCGCTCGGCCCATCGACGTTCGACAACAAGTCGCGCCAGGTCCAATCGCCCGGCACAGGACGCTCGGCCGCTGGGGCGCGCGGACGCTCCGGCGGCGCGTCGCCAAACAGCGGCGGCGGCGGATCGTTGCGACCGCGCGCAGGAGGCAAATCAAGCGGGTCGGCGGCTTCATCGCGCCACGAGCGATCGTATCCGGGCGCATCGTTGGCCGCCGGCTCGCCGCCGCGATTGCGCACGCGCGCGGGGCCAGGCTCACCCTCACTCACGGCGTCGCGGGCGCCGCGTGCTGCGAGGCGCGCCGCTTCGGCCGCATCGCGCAGCCGCTCCAACGCAATCGCCGCTTCGCGTTCGACGTTAACGGCCTCGCCGCGAATGAGATCGGCCGCGCGTTTAGCGTCGTCGATGGCCCGATGCGTCGTATCGCGCACGGCGCCGGCGGTCGAATTCGCCGCCAGGCTCGCCGCTTCAGCCGACTGCCGTGCTGCGTCGGTGAGGTTCGTCGCTTTGGCCAGGATGTCCAAAGCGTTCGACAGCGCATGCTCGAGCCGCAGCGCTGAATCGGCGCTCGCCTGCGCGGCGCTCGAAAGTCCATTGGTGCGATCGGAGATCAGTGCCGCGGCCGCGCCGAACGAAGTGAGCCGGTGATCGAGCGCCTGGTCCGCCGCGCGCACTTCGGCTTCGGCCTGGCGCGCTGCTTCGGAAATCGAACTCGTGTGCTTGCCGATGGATTCGCCGATGGTCTGCGCGTGATTGGTCAGCTCGCGCGAGATCTTCATCAGCTCTTCGCGCTCGCGCTCCATGCCGATGATCATGTGGTTCGCGCCGGCTTTGGCCTGATCCGACATTTCATCGACGACCGCCGTCTGCTTGGCGATCTGGCCTTCGACTTCCTGCAAGCGCTTCAACGTCTGCAGCAGCGCCTGGTCGAGCTGATTGATCTCGCCGCGCACCGTCTCCGCCAACTGCCGCGCTGCGTTCTCGGCGCTGCGCTCGGGGTTCATCAGCCGGTCGGCCGCGTCCGCGAGCCGCCGCGCCTCCGAACGCGCGCGGGCGCTGTCGCGCGCCGCGAGGCCCGAGAACACCGACATCATCGCCGGCAGCAATGTCACCGCGCCGACGGCGCCGATCTCAGGGATGGTGAGGGTCGTGATCTGCGTCGGCCCGATCAGAACAACGGCCCCAGCCAGGCTGCCGATGACCCACAGCGCCCCGACCACCAGTCCCAAAACGCCGATCAACGCGCCCGGATCTCGGGAGCGTTCGGCTTCGGAGCTCGTCGTGATCATGCAGCGCTATCCCGCCAGCGCGCGAGAGCGCGCGCGTATGGTCAACGGAAACGAAAGAAGTGCGGCCATTCAAGGGCGAACGCGCGCTGGCGCAAGCTAACGATCAGAAAGCTCGCTTAATTGTTGAACCGTCAGCGTTCGTTCGTCTGACAGGCTTCGCCCGCGCAGTTCGACTGCTCGACATTGCGCTGTTCGAGCGTCACGCCGACCCAGGCCAGCGCCAAAGCGATCAACGCGTCGCGAACCATTACCAGAAACGCCAACATCGCCCTCTACCTCAATGCAGCAAGCGGTATGTGCGCGCATCGTGGGTGAATCGCAACCGCCAGCGCCACCGTATTGCGCTGAATGATGAAAGCTCCACTACGGATTATGCCAGCTCGCTTGACCGGGAAGGCCCTCGCGCTATGTTGCGGGTGATGTTACAACATAACAGCGCACGAGCGGGACGGCAGGCCCATTTGGCCCATGGCGCGGTTATGGGGATCCATGTTTTCTGCTGTGGGCTGCCGGCGCTGGCGCTGCTGTTGGCCGCCGCCTCCGGTGCGACCAGCGGAGCAACCTTACTCCCTGACTCTATGGGGAAATTGCACGAGCTGCTGCACCAGCACGAAATCTGGATTCTTGCCGTCTCTGCCGCGCTTGTGGTCACTGGCGGCTGGTTTGAGGTGAAGGCGCAACGCCATCACCGCCACGGCTTTCCGTGGCTGTTCGCGTTTTCGGTGCTGTGCTTTCTCACCAATGTCACGATCATTCTCGTGCACCGCGCAACCTAAGATAGCGGTGCGGCGACACGAGCGAGGCTTAGGCGCGCGCGAAATCGCCAGACTGGTTTAGCTTAAATTCACCCTGCGCTGGCAGCGTCGCCGGGCACTCTTTGACGGCGCGGAGCCCAGCCATTGATGACGCCTAAGCCGCCCACTGCGCTGGCCAGCGCCGCTGAGACGCGCCGGCGTGAGATGCCGGCCTCGATCGCCCTTACCATCCTCACCGGCGGTATTGCCGCCGCGATCATGGGCGGGCCCTTGCCCGTGGGTTGGGCCGCGGTGATGGCGCTGCTGCTCATCTTCGACACCGAGCTCTATCGCCGCCTCGATGCCGCGGAGACCAAAGTCGAAGGGCGCATGCTCGCGGGCCTCGCCGCATGGGCTGCGTTCAGCTCAGCCTTCTATGCGCTGTTGCCGATTACGCTCTGGCTGCACGGCGAGGCGGCCGGCGCCGCCGCTGCCGTTCTGTTGTGGGTCGCAGGCGTGGTGCGTCATTTCAGTCCTGGAACGTCTGGCGCGCTGCCAATCGCGATCGCGGGCGCCGCGCCGCCCGCGCTCTCGCTGCTGGCCTCGCCGCTGCTGATGGCGGCGATGACAACACGCCCGGATTGGGACCTCGCCTTCATCGCTGCGGTCGGCGGCGGCGCGCTGATGGCCTACGTCACCCAGGCGCGCGTCAGCGCCGCCGAGGCCGAGCGGGCGCTGGATGAGGCCAGGCAGAACGCCAACCAGGAACATACGCTGGCGCAGCTGGTGTTCGATCACGGCGCCATTGCCGCGGTGCTGGTCGATCGCGAAGGCTGCGTCGTCGCGATGAGCCATGCCATGCGAACGGGCTTGGGCAATCACGACGTCGTCGGCAAGAGGTTCGAGGACCTATTTGGCTGGGCGCCGGACCGCTGGCGCGACGCGATGGCGCGCGCGCTGTGCGGCGAAACTGTTCGTTATGATGAAGACGAAGTCCGCACCGCGGAAGGCACGCGCTGGTATAGCTGGGAAACGCGGCCGTGGCACAACGCCGACGGCGAAATCTGCGGCGTGATCTCGCACGGCGCCAACATCACCGCGTTGGCCAATGTGCGCGCAGCCGCCGCAGCGAACGAGGCGCGCCTCAAGATGGCGCTTGAAGCGTTCGGCGGCGTTGTATGGGAGATCGATTTCAAGGACCGCGTCATCAACTGGCATGGCGATCCAAAGCCGCTTTACGGCGGGCCGATCGCGTTCGAGCAATTCGTGACCAACACGACGACCGTGCTGCACGACGAAGACAAGGACGTGGTCGCCAAATATTTCGACCGTATCATTAAGGGCGAAGATGTCGGCTGCGTCGAGCACCGGGTCTTGCGCGGCAATGATGAAGAAGGCTGGATCGAAGGCTGGGCCCGGCGCGTGCTCGGCCGCTCCGGCAACGTCCGCAAGCTGATCGTACTGTCGCGTGACATCACCGAACGCAAGCGACAGGAAGCAGCCTTCATCGCGGCCATGCACCGCGCCGAAGAAAGCTTGAAATCGAAACGGGCGCTGTTCGGCGAGGACGCTGCCGCCGCCGAAGCGATCGACGAAGCGGCCGTCAACGTCGCCGAGATGTACGAGCGGCTTGAAAGCCTAATGGCGGAGATGAACGCGCGCGACGTGAAGCTTGCCGAAACGATGGCAAGCTTGCGCGCCGCCCGGGAGGCGGCCGATGCGGCCAACGTATCGAAGTCGCAATTCCTCACCTCGATGAGCCACGAGCTCCGGACGCCGTTGAACGCCATTATCGGCTATTCCGAAATGCTGCTGGAGGAAGCCGAGGCGGACGGCCGCGACACTGATATCGCCGATATTCAGCGAGTTTTGAGCGCCGCGCGTCAGCTACTGACGCTCATCAACGACATCCTCGACCTGTCGAAAATCGAGGCTGGACGCATGGATGTTGCGGCTTCTGAGTTCGAGATCGCGACTCTGATCCAAGAGGCGGTGGCCACAGTGCGGCCGAACCTTGAGAAGAATGGCAACGCGCTGACGCTTGAGATTGACGAAAGCATCGGCGAGGCGTGCACGGATTCCTTCAAGCTTAATCAGTGCCTGCTGAATCTGCTCTCGAACGCCGCCAAGTTCACCCACGGGGGCCAGATCACCATTCGCGCGCGCCGCGCGGGTAACATGATCGAAATTTCGGTCGTCGACACCGGCATCGGCATGTCCGAGGAGCAGGTCGCGCGCCTGTTCAACGCCTTCGTGCAAGCCGATGTGCTCACCGCGCGCCGTTACGGCGGCACCGGGCTCGGGCTCGCGCTCACCCGCAGCATCATGCAGATGCTTGGCGGCGACGTCTGGGTGACGAGCGAGCAAGGCAAAGGCTCGATGTTCACGTTGCACTTCCCGGCGCACCTCTCCGCGGCGCCTGCGCTAGCGCGCATAGACGCACAGGCGGCGGCAGGGCGGGGTGCGGCGCGCGTCGTGCTGCTCATCGACGACGAGGAGAGCGCGCGGGATCTGACGGGCCGCTCGCTCACCCGCCTTGGTTTCGAGGTCAAATGCGCAGTGACGGGCGCTGAGGGGCTTCAACTCGCACGCGTGCTGCGGCCGAGCCTCATTCTGCTCGACATCAATCTGCCGGATGTCAGCGGATGGGACCTGTTGGCCGCGCTTGCGAAGGGCGACGCCGGCGGCACTCCCATCATCGTCCACTCGATTGACGACAATCGTAAACGCGCATTGTCGTCAGGCGCGTGCGAGCATCTGGTCAAACCTGCCGACCGCGATGTGCTCGCAGCCGCCGCGCTCCGGTTCGCACACGCCCCCGATAGCCCCAAGCCGGCTGGTTTCCCGGCGATTTCAAGCATAGTCAAGACCGTGTGAAAGGCTCTCCCATGCGCATACTCATCGCTGAGGACCATCCCGATAACCGCGAAATGCTGACCCGCCGGCTCGAGCGGCGCGGCTACGAGGTACACTGCGCCGAGAACGGCGCGGAGGCCGTCGAGATGGCCAGGACGTGCGTGCCGGATCTCATCCTGATGGATATCTCGATGCCGGTGATGTCGGGTATCGAAGCCACCAGGGCGCTGCGCGCCACGCCGGACGGGAGCAAGGTGAAGATCGTCGCGCTCACCGCACACGCCATGGAAAGCGCGCGCAAGGAGTGCATGGATGCCGGCTGCGATGACTTCGCGACCAAGCCGGTGGACTTCGCCGGACTTGTCGCATTGATCGAGAAGTACGCTGCTTGATGCGCGAACGTGGTTAGCGCGCATCAAGGTTAGCGAAATAAAATCATCCAAATAGTTCGACGAGCGTTGCGCGATTAGCGCCGCTTCAACCCTCCTCAAGGTAAATTGCTCCTCTGGTATGGGTTTCACGGGTGCAGGGGGGCGAATGTCCTCGGCGCAAGGCGATGATGGCGCGTCTGCATCGACGCGCCTCGGACGTATTCTGCTGGTCGATGACCAGGCGCAGAACCGTGACATGCTCGGCCGCCGGCTGGAGCGTCGCGGTTATGATGTGGTGCTGCGCGAGACCGCAGTCGGCATCGAAGACGCCATTGCCGAACTCGACATCGAATTGGTGCTGCTCGACTGGATGATGCCGGAGCGCTCGGGGCTCGACGCGCTCCAAGGCATCCGCCAACGGTTCGACGCCGAGCACGTTCCGGTCATCGTCGTGACCGCGCTGGACGATGGCGACATCGTCTCTAAGGCGCTCGAAAGCGGGGCCAACGATTATATCACCAAACCAATCGACTTGCGCGTGCTAACGGCGCGGGTAAAGGCGCAGCTCGACCGCCGCCAAGCCGTGCTCGAGCTAGACGCCATCCGCGACAATCTTGAGCGAACGGTGCAGCAGCGCACCCAGGATCTCGTAAGCGCCAACGAAACACTGTCGGCCGAGATCAGCGAACGCGAAGCCGCCGAAGCGCGCGCCCAATCGCTCGCCCGTCACGATCCTCTCACCGGGCTTGCCAATCGGCGCCATTTCCTCGAAGAGCTCGACCGCCGCCTCTCCCTCGTCGGTCAGGAAGAGAACGCCTTTGCGCTCATGTTCGTCGACCTCGATCGCTTCAAACCGATTAACGACGTGCACGGCCACGCCATCGGCGATCAGCTGCTGCAAGTCATCGCGACGCGGCTTACCAGCTGCATTCGCGACGACAGCTTTGCCGCACGCATCGGCGGAGACGAGTTCGCTGTGCTGCTGGAAGGGCCGGGCGGCCGTGAGGGCGTTGCCTCCGCCGCACGCCGGATCTTGCACGAACTCTCGGCGCCGATCCTGGTGAATGGGCTGAAGCTAACGGTCGGCGCCTCGATCGGCATTGCGCTCTGCCCGGAAGACAGCCGCGACTCGGCCGAACTGCTGCAGCGCGGCGACGCGGCCATGCTGCGCGCCAAGGAAGACCGCGGCGCTTACAAATTCTTCGACTCCTCGATCGACGAAGAACTGAAATCCAAGGCAGCACTCGAAACCGAGCTGCGCGGCGCGATCCCGAACGGCGACATCGTGCCGTACTTCCAGCCGGTTGTCCGCCTCGACAGCGGCGCTCTGGCCGGCTTCGAAGTGCTAGCGCGCTGGCCGCATCGTCAGCGCGGAATGATTTCGCCCGTGCATTTCATCCCGGTCGCCGAAGAGGCTGGGCTGGTGGACGCAATGTTCTGGGCGCTGCTCGCTCAAGCCTGCCGCAAGGCGCTCGACGTCCCCGGCGAGTTCGTGCTTGCGGTCAACATTTCGCCGAGCCAAGTGCGGGACCAGTGGTTTCCGGAAAAAGTGCTGCGGACACTGCGCGAGAGCGGCTTCCCCGCGCAGCGACTCGAGATCGAGGTAACCGAAAGCGCGATGATTGGCGACGTGGCGCGTGCGAAGTCGTCACTGATGTCGCTGAAAAACCAGGGCGTGCGTGTTGCGCTCGACGATTTCGGCACCGGCTATTCGTCGCTGTTCCTGTTGCGCGAACTGCCAATCGACAAGCTGAAGATCGACCGCTCCTTCGTCGCCCGCATCACCACCGACCGCGAGAATGCGACCATCGTTGGCGCGCTGGTCGGGTTGGGCAAGGCGCTAGGCCTGGAAGTGACAGCAGAGGGCGTGGAAGACGAACCGACTGCAGAAGCATTGCGCGCGATGGGCTGTGAATTTGCGCAAGGCTACCTCTACGGTGCGGCGATCGAGCTGCCGCAATACACCCTCATGCCGATGCGCGCGGCGGTTTGATCACGCCGCTTGGTAAGCGAACCACACGTTGGGTTCGACGTAGCGGCCGCTGTCGCGCTCCAGGTCGATCGACACTGGGTTCAGCGCCCCCTCGATCTTGTACTCTCCAGTCTCGGGAAAGGGGCTGCCGCGCCACATCTCCCAGAACGCCACCGGTTCTTCGACGACCATGGAACGCTCGGCCGGTTTGATGATCTTGCCGCCGGCGGCCGCATGGCTGCGCAACCACGGATCGAACAACCGCCCCCTGTCGTCCGTCCAGCAAATGTACTCGGATATCGGGATGAACGGGTGCTGGTGCTTGGCCGACGGACGCACGGGCGCGATCACTCCGTCGAGCCCTTTGCGGATGGAGAGGTTGCGGAATTCCTCAATCATGCGCCGCGCCAGACCCTTGCTGCGGTGGATTTGCGGCACCGAGATCGCGAGCGCGCCGAGGGCATTGCGCTGGCGTCCGCCATTGTTGGCGGCGGTCTCGACGATCCAGTCCCAGCCTTCGGGCGGCAGATCATTGAAGTCGCATGCCAGCGGAACGCAGTTGCCTACCGCGACCGGATAGCCCGTCGCCTCGTCGACCAGGCACAACTGGTAGTCGGCGTGCTCGTCGAGCAATCGCTGGTAGAACTCGAAGTGCGCGCGGGTGAAGTTCAGAAACCCCAAGGCGCCCCACGCGGCCTGTTCAATGGCCATCGCAGCTTTACGCAATTCGGCGCTATCGGCGCGCGTCTTCACGACGAACCGCGTCATGGGTTCACCCAGGTCTTGTTAACTATACTTGCGCCCGCCGAGCGATTACCAAGCTTTGTCCCCAGCAGTCCTTCGCAGGCGCGGTTCCCTAATAAACGGTAAAGAACCAAAACACAAGCCTAAATGCCGAATTCACAAAGGTTAATGCAGTCTTGTCTGCTCTCGTGCCTGGGCCACGTTCTTATGCTTACCAAAGTATTCAAGCTGAAATCCCGGTAAAAACACACAGGGCCGTAACATTATCTTTGGACAAAGTCGGGAATTATTCGGCGGATAACCGTTATTATCTCTTGTTTACTTTGGCTTAGTCATGACGCCGAGCAGCGCCAAAACTGTGCACTATAAGAACGATCTGCGCCGGCTGACGGCCATGATCGGCGCCGCGCTCCTGCTGTTCGGCCTGCTGTTGCTGGCCATCGTCGCCTATGCCGGTTGGTCGGCGAACCGCACCGCGATTGTTCGCGAGCGCCAATTGGTCGAGAACGCGCTCGACCAGAGCGTGAGTCAGGTGCTGGACCAGCAGAAGGCGATCGCGTTCTGGGATGACGCCGTCATCGCCGCGCAAAGGCGTCCGCTCGACTTCGAATGGCTCGAAACCAACTTCGGCGTCTACTTCCATGAGACCTACGGCCACGACGAAGTCATTATCGTCGACGCCCGGAACCGCCCGATCTACGCCAACGTGAACGGTCAACTCACGGACGCCGCGGCAGCCTACGCTAACCACGCCCAAGTGCTCGATCAGATCGTTAATGAAGCGCGTCAAGGCGCCAACGATACGCTGCGCCGGCGCGACCGTGCGTTCGTCGAGAGCCAGGGCAATTACAGCGCGCTGCTCGGCGCCAGCTTCGGCCGCTGGGCCGGCCACATTATGAGTTTGGACGGCGAACCGGCCGTCGTCGCTGCACTGTCAATTGTGCCGAACCTTGATCCCGACCTGTTGCAGGGCGAGCCGCACTTGTTGATCAGTGTGGTGACGATCGATGAAGCGTTCATGGCGCAGGTGGGCGGATCTTTGTTGATCCCGGATCTGGCCCTGTCGCAAGAGCCAGCTCGTTCGGGCGGGACGCTCTCCGAAGCGTTCTCGGCCGATGACGGCGAGCCCGTGGGTTATCTCAACTGGACCCCGCGCCGGCCTGGCCGTTCACTGCTGTTGTTCATTCTTCCGCTTGTCGCCTTCGGCGTCGCCGGCGCCGGCTGGCTGACCTGGCTGATGATTCAACGGCTGAAGCGGGCCTCCGGCGAGTTGGCTGACCGCGAAGCTCAGTCGCGTCACCAGGCGCTGCACGACGCGCTCTCGGGCCTGCCGAACCGTCATCACTTCGTCGAACGCTTGCAAGAAGCGCTCGATGGTCTCGTGCAAACGCGCAACAACGGCCGCGTCATTGTCGCTTACATCGACGTCGACCGTTTCAAGGACGTGAACGATACGATGGGTCACGCCGCGGGCGACACGCTGATCATGGGCGTTGCCACGCGCCTGCAAAACGCGTTGTCGCGCGAGGATTTCCTGTCGCGCTTCGGCGGCGACGAATTCGCCGTGCTGCGCTCGGCCAACAGTCCTGAGGCAGCGAACGAACTGGCGGCGCGGCTGCGCCAAGCGTTCGAGTCAAGCTTCGAGGTCTATGGCCAGCACGTGCGTATTACCGCTTCGATCGGCATTGCCATGAGCCCAGATCACGGCATGTCGCCGCAAGAGCTGATGCGCCACGCCGACATCGCGCTCTATCAAGGCAAGAATCAGGGGCGGGATCGCGCCATGTTCTTCTGCGCCGAGATGGCCGCGGAAGTTGAACAGCGCAGGGAAATTGAACTCGAATTGCATGCGGCGCTCGAGGCGCGCGAACTGCAACTCCACTACCAGCCGCTTGTGTCCTGTAGCGAGGGCCGCGTCATCGGCGTCGAGGCGTTGCTGCGCTGGCGCCACCCAAGCAAGGGCGACATCTCGCCCGGCGTTTTCGTACCGGTCGCGGAAGAGGCGGGGCTTATGCCGGCGCTCGGCGCGTTCGTGCTGGAACGCGCGTTTGAGGAAGCCAAACTCTGGCCGGACCTCCAAGTCTCGATCAATCTGTCGCCGGTGCAATTCCGCCACGTCGATCTGGTGGAGATGCTTGAGCATCTGGTGCAGAAGCACGGCGTCGAACCCAGCCGGATTGTGCTCGAGGTCACTGAGGGCGTGCTATTGGAGTCGACGGACCGAAACCGCCTCATCTTGGATGCGGTGCGTGCGCTCGGCTTCAAGATCGCGCTCGACGATTTCGGCACCGGTTATTCGTCGCTGCGCTATCTTTGCGATTTCCGTTTCGACAAGATCAAAATAGACCGCGCTTTCGTCACCGGCATTCACGAACGCAAGCGTGCAATGACGATCATTCAATCCGTGATCACGTTGGGCCGCGGCCTGGGAATGGAAATCGTCGCCGAAGGCGTGGAAACGGAGGCGGAGGCTTCGGTCATGCGCTTGGTCGGCGCAACCGAATTGCAGGGCTTCTTTTTCTCACAGGCAGTGCCGGCCGACGAAGTGGCTAAGCTCCTGACCACTTTCCAACGCGCGCCAAGCGAGACCGTATCCAGCGCGGTCGCCGATCTGCGCACGCAACGACGCACGTAGGCCGCGACCGGCGCTTCGTTGCAGTGCAGCAGGGCAACGTTTTCCCCAACCGCAAGCGTTGCCGCAGAGTGACAAATTCGTCCCGTATCCAGAGCTTTCCGGGGATGCGCCCGGCTATGGACAAAATTCCGATAAGTCGGCATGCCAACCCCGGTGCGCCGCCCAAATAGGGTGGCCGCCAGAGGGAGGTCTGGGCGCGTCCGTAGGAGGCGCCCACGAGGCGGCTTGAGGCGCCGCCCGCCGCCGACAACAGGGGACGGAGCCGGGATGCGGATCAAGCGGAAGATTCAACTCGCGGGCCTAGCGATGGTTATGGCCGGCGTCGGCGCCGGCGCGGCTCACGCCGGCGACGTCACGGTCACGACGGCCACGACGACGCCTTTGGCGACATCTAATCCGGACGGCAGCGCGACACCGGGCGACATCACCGTTGCCGCAACAGGCTCCATCACCGTTGACGCGAACGAAGCGGCGATCACCGTCGACAGCAGCAACGACGTTACCGTGCAAGGCACGCTCAGCTCATTGGACGCCGACAACTCGATCGGCATCGCGATCGAGGGCGGCAATTCTGGCGCGATCGCTTACAACGGCAGCATCACGCTCACCGAAGGCTATACGCTCACAGATACGGACAACGACGGCGACCGCGATGGCGAATTGGCCATCGGGACGAACCGTCATGGCATTTTTCTGCAGGCGGGACCGACATTCACCGGTGATATTTCCGGCACCGGATCGTTCACAGTCGAGGGCAACAATTCATCCGCTGTTACGCTCGATGCGCTGCTTACGGGCGCCCTCAATCTGAGCGGCGCCATCACGGTCGTTGGTGAAGACTCGGTCGGTGTCGCGGTCAACGGTGGCGTAACTGAAGATGTCATCTTGAGCGGTCCGCTGAACGTCACCGGCCAGAACAGCGTCGGTTTGTCGGTGACTGGTGATGTCGGCGGCGAGGTCAGCGTCAGCGGTTCGTGGAACGTTACCGGTTATCTTCAGACCACAGTCCCAGCAAATCAGGGCAACCTCGAGCCCGGCGACACGGAGCAAGCCGGATCTGCAGTATTCATCGCCGCCAACGTCGCTGACGGCGTGACGATCGAAGGCATCGGCGTTGAGAATGACGATGACGACGACGGTGATGGTCTGCTGCCCGCGGACGACGCAAACGATGACGCCGGCGCGTTGATCACCCAGCTTGGGTCCGCGCCGGCAGTGCACGTGTTCGCTGACGGCTCGAACATCACATTGGGTGCGGGCGCTGAGGGATACAGCCTCTACGTCCGCGGAAACATTAGCGTCAGCGGTTTGTTTGACGGCCGTTCGGGTACAGCCATCCGGATTGAAGGGGACGGTCTTGGCTCTGCCGCGACGCTGACAGGCGGCGTGGCCATTGATGGTAATGTCGCGGCGGGTGCTGCGGAAGCAGACGCCTACGCGCTCTTCATCGGCGACGACGCGATCGTGCCGAACGTGCTGGTGCGGGGCAACATCACCACCAATGCGGGCGCCGACGCGGCGATGACGTCTTATGGTCTGTTTTTCGATACCGGCGCCAACGTGGGGACGTTGGAAAACACAGGCGGGATCACCACCAACTATTTTGGCGAAACCGGCGATGCGCGCGCGATCACAGATGCATCCGGCACTCTCACCACGCTGACCAATTCGGGCAGCATTCTTGCGCGGATCATCGCCACCGACGATGATCCAACCGATGGCGTCGATCCGCCGCCGATCACAGGTTCGGCGATTGCAATCGACCTCTCGGCTTCCTCCGGCGGCGTGCTGGTCGAGCAGGTCGCGCCCACCGTGTTTACCGACGATGACGCGGACGACGAGGTTGTCGCCAACGAACCGCTGATCATCGGCGACATCCTGCTGGGCTCCGGCGGAGACACGCTCGATCTGCTTGATGGAAGCATTGTCGGCGACGTCTCGTTCGGCGCCGGCGCAGACGCGTTCAACATCGACAATGGAGGCGCCTATTCCGGCATCGTCGATGACTCTGACGGCGCGTTGACGCTCAACGTCACGAATGGCGAACTCAATCTAATGGGCGGTACGCTCAACATCACGGGCGGGACATTCGGCGCCGATGGCGTGCTACGCGCTCTTCTGTCGGATGTGCCTGCGGAAACGACCGTGATCAACGCGGGCAGCGTGACCTTCCTTTCCGGCGCCTCCGTCATTCCGATCGTGCCGGACGGGCTGCCTGCTTTCGGATCGCAAATTTTCTTGACCGCCGGTGCGATGTTTGGCGCGGGCAATGTCGTGGGGCCGACCACCGGCAGCACGGCCTTTCTCTACAATATCAGCGTCGACGCCGTGAATCCGATCGTCGAGGGCGGCGCCAATTCGCTCGAAGCGGTGTTTGACCTGAAGAGCCCTGCTGAACTGGGCCTGAGCGCGAACCAGACGATCGCGTTCGACCCGATCATCGCTGCGCTGCGCCTCGATCCTGCCGCGTCAGCGGCGATAGGGACGATCACGAGCGAATACGAATTCTTCGATGCCTACGAAGACTTGATGCCGAACTATTCATCGGCCTCGACCGAGATCGCCGCGACCGCGATCCAGCAAATGCAAAGCGCCACTTCGAACCGCATGGCGGCGACGCGCATGCAAGGGCTCGACGAAGTCTCGGTGTGGGGACAGGAAATCGCTTACGGCCTGAACCGCGAAGCGCCCTCGTTCAACAGCCAGGAATTCCGCGGTCAGGGATTCGGTTTTGCCGCCGGCGTCGACGGCCCCACCGACAACGGCGCCATGTTCGGGCTGTCAGCATCGTTCATCGCCTCGGAAGTGGAGGAGCCCGGGCGGCCGGCAGGGGAGATCTCTGCCTGGTTCGGTCAAGCCAACGCGTACTACGCAACGGCAATGGGCCCGATTGATCTCGACTTCATCGTCGGCGCGGGCGCAGGCAAGATGCAGTCGCGTCGCTTCGTCGAGATCGGCAATCCGGTCGCGTTCAGCGCGCTCTCCGAAGCCGATTGGCTGGCCTATGAAGGCCATGGCGCGATCCGCGCTTCAGCCCCGATGACAGCCGGCTGGTTCACGCTTACGCCGCAGGCGGCGCTCACCTATGTGGGCATCAACGAAGAAGGCTACACTGAAGAGGGCGGCGGGCCGGCGGTCGACTATCAGGTCGACAGCACGTTCTCGCAACGCCTGTGGGGCGATGTCGGCGTTGAATTGAGCGCACGCTGGCAGCTGGGCGCCAGCACGATCTTGGCGCCGCGCCTCTATGGCGGCTATCGCGCCAACCTGATCGATGAGGCAGCCGAGCGCACGGTGCAGTTCGCCTCCGGCGGCCCAGCGTTCACGCTGACGGACGAAGGCGTCGGCGATGGCGGCCCGCTCGTCGGCATCGGCTTCGACGCCACGAATGGCTATTCGACCTTCTCGCTCGGTTACGAAGGCGAGTTCGGCGATCAGATCGAACGCCACAGCCTGAACGCCGCCATCCGCTTCCGCTTCTGAGGCGACGGCAGTGGAGTTACGAAAGGCCAGGCGCATGTGCGTCGGCCTTTTCGTCGGAGCGCTGGCGGCCTGTCCTTCGCGGACACCAGTCGACCAGGATGCCAGTTGCTCTATCTTTGGCGAGGTGAGCTTGTTCATGGAGCCAAGCGGCACACCGACTTCATCCCAAGCGAACGCGAGCGAAAACGCGCGGCGGTTCGCCTGCACCTCTTGCGGCAAGTGCTGCGGCAGCGGTCCTGAGATGGAGCTCAGCGAGGCCACGGCGCTCGCGGACAAGTTCATCACCTCGCTGTATATTAGAATTTGGACCCTTCCTCTCTCCAAGGGGTCAAAGCGCGCTAATCAGGGGGCGCAGGGGCAAGGAAGCGCTCTGACCGATGAAGAGGCGTTGGAAGAGAACCGCCGTCACCTCGGCTACTTCTCCGTGCGAGACAAGATCGACCGGTCCAACGGGCGGTCCCTCCACCTAACGATGTCTGCGTTGACCATCGACAGAAAAGAGGGACGATGTCCCGCCCTGATAGATAAGCGTTGCGGCATCTATGAGTCGCGGCCGCTTTCATGCCGCACAGTCCCTTTGCATTTCTCAAAGTCACTCTCTCTGCTCGCACCTACCCTAGACAGCTTTGTGCGAATGCCCGGACACCTGTGTGACACATCAACCGATGCTCCCGTTGTTTTTGATGGGGAACGCGTAACGGACCCGTCCATCCAACAAGCGCGTGAGGACGCGCTGAAATTGGCCGAGTCGGACCGGAGCTGGAAAAACGAGATCCTGGCGCTGATGGATGATCCCAATGCCGCGCAGGCGGCTGGACTGCCGACCTATGAAGCAGTGGTGCGAAATTCCGATGCTGGATTGGGGGCGTCTGTTTCCATGCTTGTTGCATGGCGCGTGGCAAGAAACGTTGGGATCATTTCTCCGCGGTTGTATGAGGAGATTTGCGAGAAGCAGGCCTCTTTGCTCAAATCGGAGCTCGAGCGTGTCGCCAAGTTGGATTTGGCGGCCCGCTTAGTGGGGATGTTGTCTGAGTATGAGTCGGCGTCCGCCAAGCATCGCCAGCCGCTGCTTTCAGCACCTGGCCCCACCGGCAGCGAGTAACGACTGGTCTAAGCTGGCGCGGGAGAGGCGAGGTCGCCTTCGCCAAGGCCTCGCACGAAATCCTACGCTTCAGCGGCGCGAGCGAAGGATGGTGGGTGATACAGGATTCGAACCTGTGACCCGCTGATTAAGAGTCAGCTGCTCTACCAACTGAGCTAATCACCCAAGACTCAAACGAGCGCCCGGACATAGGGGCATTGGCTGGGTCCGTCCAGTGCGGCGGCGGGCGCCATTGCGGCGCGGACGCAGCCGCGCGAGGCTCCGTGGCGGAGGAGCTGTCGATGAACCTGTTTGCCTGGGCCCTTGCCGGCTTTGTGCTTATCCATATCGGCGTCTCTGCTACTGGCCTGCGGACGCAGCTGGTGGGCCGGATCGGCGAGGGGCCGTATCGGGGGCTCTTTTCTGTCGCATCGGCGGCCTTGCTCGTTGCGCTCATCGCCGGCTTTGGACAGATGCGCGCCGACCCGTTCGACGCGCTCAACGCGCCGCTCTGGGCGCCGCCGGATTGGCTCCGCTGGCCGGCCTATCTGCTTGTTCTGCTTGGCTTGAGCCTCGCTTTCACTGGACTGTTCACGCCCGGCCCGACGCTCGCCGGCTACGAAAAGAAGGCGCTGGCCAAGGCCGAGCCCGCGCATGGCGTTCTTCGGATCACGCGCCATCCGTTCCTCTGGGGCGTGGCACTCTGGGGAGCGGGACACTTGCTGGTCAATGGCGAGCGGTTCGCGGTGATGTTGTTCGGAGCGCTGGCGGTGATGGCAGTGCTCGGCGCACGATCGATTGATCGCAAAGGCGCGGCGCGCGATCCAGTCGCCTGGGCCAAATTCGAAGACGTCACATCGAACGTGCCGTTCATGGCCATCACCCAAGGGCGCAACCGCCTTGACCTCGGTGAGATTGGCTGGCGCGGGCTCGTTGGTCTGGCCATCGCCATCGCCATTGCAATGTTCCACCGCCAGCTGTTCGGCGTAGCCGCGTTCTCAACCTGGCCTTAAGTCCGCGCGAGTGAGAAAAGGCGCATGCTTGTGCTCGACCGCGCTCATTTCGATCACATGACCGGCGCCGACCGGGCGCTGCAGATCGAGGTGCTCGGGCTCTTCCGCACCCAAGTCGAAGGCTGGAACGCCGCGATGGCCAGCGATGCCGGCTGGCGCGAGGCGGTGCATACGCTGAAAGGCTCGGCGCGCGGCATCGGCCTCAATTTACTCGCCGCGGCTTGCGAGGCCGCCGAGACGGCGGAGGACGGCGAGGCCGCATTGGCGGACGTGCGCGTAGCCCTAAAGCAGGCGCTCGAGGCGCTGGAGCAATTCGCCGCTGAGGCGGCTTGAGAATTTGCGCTACGTTGGCGGCCATGCCCGCCGAGATATTCACGCAGCGTTTTCCTGTCGCCGCAGCCGACATTGATGAACTCGGCCATGTCAACAACATCGTCTATTTGCGCTACGCGCAGGAGATCGCAATCGCCCATTGGCGCACACGCGCCGCGCCGGAGATGGTGGACGCCTACGTTTGGGTAGTGACGCGACACGAAGTCGATTATCGCGCGCAGCTCGGTCTTGGCGACGACGCGGAAGTGCGCACGTGGGTCGACGACGCGCCACGCGGGCCGTCGTGGATTCGTTTCGTTGACGTCTGTAAAGTCGGTGCCGAAAAGCCCTCGGCGCAGATCAAATCCAACTGGGTGATGCTCGACGCACAGACGCGCCGGATGAAGCGCGTTCCGCCGGAACTGGTGGCGCGATTTATCGCTGGCTAGAACGCGGGATGATTGGGATCGGCGTCGGGCGGCGCCTGGCCCGCGGCAATGCGCATCAGATCGCGCACTTGGCCAAGACGCTCGTAGGCCAGAAACGCGAGCATGAAGAGCTCGCAGAGGAAGCGCCAATAAACGAGGGCGACAGCGGCAACCGCCGGCACGGCCAACAGCTGCATCAACCCCAAACCGAAATTGCCGCCCGCGAGTGAGAAGATGGCCGTCATCAGCGCGCCGATGGCGACGATGACGATCACGCCAGCGCCGAAATAGTAGACGAGCTTCACTAGCACCGGCCCGATCAGCCGGTCGAAGCCAAGAAAACGCTGGAGGATGGAGGACATCGTGGAACCCGCCGAATCGTGCGGGCCCAATCGGATCACAGCGTGTAACCGCCGTCCACGACCAGGGTGGCTCCGGTCACAGGCGCTTCTTCGGTCAGCAGCACTGCAATCAGGCGCCCGACATCGCCAGTCTGTGCATAGCGCGCCAGCGGTGTCGGCATTTGCGAAATCTTATCGAAGGCGGCGGTTTCGCTGCCAGTCTCGCGCACTACGTCCTGAAACCACGGTGTCTCGGCCCACATCGGCGTCTCCGCGCCGCCGGGCGCGATGGCGTTGATGCGTACATTGCTGTGTGCGCCTTCCTGCGCTGCGGCGCGCACCAATTGCAGCAGACCCGGCGTGGTGCGTGCGTCGGCTTCCGACCTGATCGCCATTGCGGCGCTGGTGACGACGATCGCCCCGCCCTGCGTGTTCTTGCCCATCAGCTGCATGATCGCGCGCAGGCTCAAAATCGCGCCTTCGAGATGGGCGACCTTGCTGTGGCCCCAATCAACCAAGTCGCCTTCCGTCACAGGCGTCGGGCGCGCGGCGCTCGTGTTCACGATGGCCCAATCGAGCCTGCCGTACTGGCCATGGATGAAGCCGATTGCCTGCTCCCAGCGATCCGCGTCGGCGACGTCGAACGCGAGCGTCGACACGCGCTCGGGCGCCGCGCCCGCGGTGTCCAGCTCGTCGGCCACCACAGCGAGCGCCGCTTCATCCCGGTCCGCCAAGATCAACCCGCCATGAGACTTGCGGGCCAGATCGTGCGCGCACGCCGCACCGAAACCGGAACCTGCGCCGGTGATCAGCGTGACGGGATTGAGACGGATCTGCATGCGCTGTGCTTATGGCACGCGCGTGGCCGCCTCAACTCTTGTCGCCATGCGCCTGTCGGCGCGCTATATCGCGGCCATGACCCGCTTTGCGCTTCAGTTCGGCCAAACCCAGTCCGGCCTGACCTATCAGGAACGCATGAGCGCATACGGGATCTGCCCGCGCGGCGAGGCCAATATCGCCGTCGTCCAGATCGGCAAGAAACCGCCGCACGAGTACGATCTTCCGGGCGGCGGCATCGAAGCGGATGAGGATGAGGCAGCGGCGCTGATGCGCGAATTCCAGGAGGAAACCGGGCTTACGGTTTGGCCCACGCGCGTGATCGGCCGGGCAGGGCAGTACTGGGTGAACAAGTCCGAGCCGCGCAACTCGCTGTCGACGTTTTACGAAGTCGAACTCTCCGCCGATGACGCCGCGCCGAGCGAGCCGGATCACGTGCTTCTCTGGATGGACCCGCGCGATGCGCTGCTGAAGCTGCGCCATGAGGCGCACGCGTGGGCTGTGATTCATTGGCTGCGCGGACGCCGCGGCGGGCCGGGCTGATTACTCGCGGCCTGATTGTTCGTCTGCGCCGCCGAGGCCGGACAGCGGATCGAACTCGCGCAGCCGCTCCATGATCGTCGGATCGCGCACCTCGGGCAGCGGTTCGTTTCTGAGCTCCGCCAGTTGCGGCGGCGGCGTGACCTCCACCAGCGGGATGCGCAGCGGGCGCACATCCGGCACCAGGCCAAGATCGTCGAGCGAGGCAGGTTCAACGGCGTAGACAGCGCCGCCGACGGAAACCGTAGGCGCTTCGAGCTGCTGGGCGCTTTGCTGCGGTTCGAGCGACGGCACGCCCGGCGCCTCGTCGGAGCGAACGCCGATCGCGACGGCGACCGCTGCAAGGCTCGCCACACCGAGCGCGACGGCCGCGTGCTTGGCAGGGGGCTTCGGCGGATCGATGACGTTGGCGATTGCGCGCAGGCGATCGTTCAGCGCATTCCACGCCCGCCCGCCGCGTTCGCCGCGCCAGTTCGAGAAGTCGATGACCGCCGCCTTCCGATCCTTGCGTTGCGGCCAGCCTGGCGCCGCGGCGATCTCGACGAGACGCGACGCATCGCTCTGACGCAGCCATTCCCGCATGTATGACGAACTCGGCGCGTCCTTCGACCATACGATCAGGATCGCATCGCGGGAGGTCCTCGCCGCCTCGATCTCCGCCTGGGCGTGGCGCCCCGAAATCACGCGCACGCGATGTTCTTCAGCCTCGAGCAGGCGCACTAGGTCGGCGACCAGTTTCCTGGCGTCGTGAGTGCTGACTGCGATAATGTCGATCATTGTGGGGGGCCGATCGCGACGTTGAGATTTGGTCTAACATGAGCGTCAGAACTCGCCATCGGGCTGCGCGCAAGGCGCTGTGCATAAAGCTGCAGTAATCGAGCGACATGGCCTGAACGCCGCGGCTCCTGGAGTTGCGTCCCTCCAGCGCTGAGAGCACGCGCAGCATGCGTTTGAGGAGAATTTCGCCTCACCGAAACTCGCATTACGGGCCCGCAATCTTCGTTGTGTATCCGCCAAGAAGCCGTATTCTCCGCCACGCTGCGCGGCGGTTCGTTGGCTCCAAATTTGGAGCGACCGCGCGAGGGAAGGGGAAACACTCATGGATTGGGCGACTATACTGCCTTACGTCGTGCAAGCTGTCGGCGGCGCGGTGGGCGGCAACATTCTGGGCGCGCTGACGCGCGGCGGCGGGGGCATCGTCGGCCGCACCGTGATCGGCGCCATCGGCGGCGTGGCGGCCGGCTGGGCTGGCGGCAATGTAGAGGCGGTGAGCGGCGTCACTTCGATGTGGAGCAATCTCATCGACGGCGAGAACGGCGTGCACTTGTCGAATCTGATCACCGGGGCCATCGGCGGCGGCATACTGGGCCTCATCGGCGGGCTGCTGATCCGCAGCCGCGACTAGGCGCCTCAGAGATCACGCAAAAGCAACGAAAGGAACTGCGCGTCCGACCAGGACGACGCGTTGAGCGAACGCGCCTGGCGCACGACGACAAGTCCTTCCGAAGGCGACAGATAGAGCCGCTGGCCACCTTGGCCGGCGGCCATCGCCAGATCGAGCGGCGCGGACGAGGACGCGCGCCAGATGTCGGTGTCGACGCCGACATCGCCTCGCGTGCGCCCTGCACTCGCGAGCCAAAGACCAAAACCTGCGCGCGCCTCGGCGGCCGAGCCGCGCATCGCTTCGCGAAGCGCCGCGTCGTCAGCCAATTGTTGCGCGCGCCAGACGCCTTCGCGGCGGATCAGCTCGCCCGCTTGCGCCCAGCCGCGCGCCGACACCACAGCGCCATCGTCGAAACGCGCCAGTCCGTCGCCGCCGCGCGCCCAGCCGATCGGTACGCACCCGATTGGGAGCAGAGTGCGCGAGGTCAGATAGCGCGCGGCGTCCGGCTCGCGGCCCGATGCTTCCAGCTTGCGCCGCGCAATCTCGGAGAAGAGCACATAGAGCGCTGCGTCATCGCTGAACTGGATGCCCGGCTGTTCGCGCGGCTCGAGCGCAAGCGCCGCCGCCAAATCATGGGGCCCGCGCCGGTCGAAGCTGAGGCCGCTCACGCCCCGCAGCAGCATGCGCATGGAGATAAGGCTCTTGAGCGGGTGCATGCTCCAATCGGTGAATGTATTCGACACCAACTCGTCGAGGCTCATCAGCCGGTCTTCGATCAAGGACGCCGCGAGCAGCGGCAGAAACGCGCGCGTGCCCGTGCCGATCGGCCAGCGTGTCTCCGGTCCGCCTGCCGGATAATTCTCGTGCAAAATGATGCCGTGGCGCACGACCATGAAGCTCGCGCCATCGCGCTGTGCGCTATAGCTCGCTGCGGTCGCGAAACGCACGCTCTGCTGCGCGCGCGCAAGCTGCGTGCTCGACGCGCTGACGATGCTGCATGCTGCAGCGGCGGATAGAAATGCGCGGCGGTCCAAGGCCGACTCCCCGGCGCATTGTCGCTTTTGCGGGCGGGAGCGGCAAGTTGCGGTATCGCAAGCCAGGAGCGGGTTATTCTCGCCGCCGCAACGTTCGTAGCCGCGCTCGCCCCCGCGACCTCCTCAAAGAGCGACAATTACTGACACACATGGGACAAACGCCCGCACTAACGATGCCGCCGCAAGAGAGGGAGCGTGCAATGAAGATGTCGCGTCGCGAAATTCTGACAAGGGCGGGCGCCGGAATGCTGACGGCAGGCTGCGCGGCGGCGGAAACCGGGCTGCAAGCCACGCCTCCGGAGACGGAAGGACCGTTCTTTCCCGTCAACACCGCTGTCGAGCGCGATGCTGATCTCACGCGCTTGGCAGGTCGCTCCGCACGCGCTACGGGGCAGGTCATCGAAGTGCGCGGCCGGCTGCTCGATTCCACCGGCGCGCCAATTTTGGGCGCCGAAGTGGAGCTGTGGCAGGCGAACGCGGCGGGCCGCTATACTCATCCCCGCGACACAAGCTCCGCGCCGCTCGATCCAAATTTCCAGGGATACGCACTGCTGCGCACCGGCGCTGACGGCGGATTCTCGATCATATCCATCAAGCCCGGCGCCTATCGCACCGGGGGCCAATTGCGCACGCCCCATCTGCACTGGAAATTCGCTAACGGTGCCCGCCGCCTCACAACGCAGATGTATTTCCCGGGTGAAGCGTTGAACGAGAACGACATGCTGATCCGGCGTATGGGCGACGCGCGTCCCCTGATCGCGGAGGCAGGCGCTGTGGCTGAAGCAGGTGCGCTGGGGTTCGATTGGGTGGTTGTGCTGCCGGCGTAACCACCGGCTCAGCTCCCGCATCGGGGGGGTACAATGCCCGCAGGCTTGTAGACCGAAGGAGAGCCAAACATCATTGAACGCTGGCGCCTAGAGTCTGTTAGACATCAAACTGACTTTCTTCTTCTATGCGCATAAGGAGCGCATCGGTCGCTCGATCGATTGCCTCACGAAAATTGACCGGCTTGAACGAGTCGGCCGGAACCGTGCCGAATGGCTTTTCGTAGTAATGAGGGTTCGTGCCGGCGAGAACGAGCAGTTTGAACGGTTTGTCGCTTGCGGCGGCGACTCCCAGCTCGAATGGCATCCAGACACTTGGGACGTGGCCGTTGCGAACATCTATAGGGTTTTCGCGCCAATCGACTCCAGCAATTGAAGTAGCGTCGAAATCGCGTGTCCATATCCCAAGGAACGCATCTGCTTTCCTAATCCGATCCATGATCGCGCGGGGCATGTTCTTGGATGCGTGGACTTCTTTATCGAAGCCCGTAAGCATTACTATCTTCTTTTGCTCAAAAACCTCTTTGGCAACTCCGAAAAAATCCCTGCCTGACCCTGAAATGGAAACGAAGATTGAGCGTTCTTGCAACGATCGTTGGTGGAATACATCAGCTGCGTTAAGAAGCGCCCGTCGGCGCGCTTCCGCCACTGCTCGAGCTCGGCCGTCGTGGGGATCCATCGCCTTTTTGCTTTGACTTGAGATTCGCTCGTTTCGGTTTGCTATGACGCGCTTTACGTCCGCTCTCGTTCTTATCTCTGACTTCGGTTTTGCCATCACCGTCTCCCCAAGATTCTCTGACAATCAAGACCGGGCCGCCGGCATTCCCGTCGATCGCCTTGATATGACGGTCGATGAGTCCGAGGAGTTTCGAAGACTTTTCTCTTCTTCTAGCGGGCTTGAACTCAAACGTGAGGTCGAGCTTCGACGAACTCTCCCCATCTGCTCCAAAAGCACTCTTTGCTGCTATCGTTGGAAGCGGGCGCAGCTGATAGCGAAGAACATTCGCCTCATATCGGTTGAGCACACCAAATATCGGACAAAGCGCAAGCGCAGGCACCTTCAAGTACAGCTGAAGGTGGAAGAGACAACTAGAATCATCTCTACAGAGGAGCAGGTGAAGGAACCGATTTTTCGTGTCGACTGCGGCCGTGTACGAGGCCTCGCAGGCCTTCCCTTTGCTATAAGGGACGCCGAGAGCATTGCAGAGGAGTCGTTTGGCGGCAACGGGACTCAGCCCAAAAGCTCCCTTCGATAAGACGAAACCTTCAGGGTGCAGCATAACGCGGTGATCAACCGATAACTCGTTGTGAAGGTCGAGGTATGGCGTCATTCGCACGACTTTGATGCGCGGACGCTTTTCATTATCAATAACAATCTTATCGGCGAAATATATCAAGACCTCGGCCTCGAGTTCGCGGAGTCGGTTCGTGCGTCTGTCGGCGCGCTGCTGTGCCGTCTCGTCGTGATGCCCGCCGACATAGTGCCTGCAGCAAGCAATCACACTCATGGAGTAGTTGTTGTTGAAGGAGTTCAATGACACTTCAGAGCGCAATACCTCCACTCGCCGCTGTGCCAGCAAATCCAGCAAGAGGTGAGTGTCACCGACCGCGTCGACAAGGTCGATTTCTATGCGCCAAAGATCCGCCCAGTATTTCGGAGCCATGTCCGTAATGATGATTTCGGGATAGCGTCGGGCCGCTGCCTTACTGTCTATTGCAGCATAGAGCCGCGTGCCGTTTGAAAGAAACAAGGGCGCACGGAGCCATGGCTGCAAGTCGAACCGCCAATCATGCAACGGTCGCCATTTATCCGCGATGATCAAGTTCACCATCCCGCTGCGGGGGTTGTATCACAAGCCAATGAAACCGCCAGCAATGGCTAGCGGCTGAGCTCCCGCATCGCGCCGTCGAGGCCCTCGATCGTCAGCGGGAACATGCGGTTGGGGCCGATGATCTCGTGCACCACCTGGATCGACGGCGTGTGGTCCCAATGCGCGCGGGGCGTTGGATTGAGCCAGACGATGCGCTCGTAGATTTGTGTCACCCGCTGCAGCCAGACCGCGCCGGCTTCTTCGTTCCAGTGCTCGACCGAGCCGCCCGGATAAGTGATCTCGTAGGGGCTCATCGTCGCGTCGCCGACGAACACGACGCGATAGTCGCCGGGATATTTGTGCAGCACGTCCCAGGTCATGGTCTTTTCGTCGTGGCGGCGGCGGTTGTCCTTCCACACGCTCTCATAAAGGCAGTTGTGGAAGTAGAAGAATTCGAGGTGCTTGAACTCGGTACGCGCGGCCGAGAACAACTCCTCGCAAAGCTTGATGTGCGAATCCATCGATCCGCCGATGTCCAACAGCAGCAGCACCTTCACCGCGTTGCGCCGCTCGGGGCGCAAGACGATGTCGAGATAGCCTTCCCGGGCGCTCTTGTTGATGGTGCCGTCGAGGTCGAGTTCTTCCGGCGCGCCGGTGCGGGCGAACTTGCGCAGGCGCCGGAGCGCGATCTTGATGTTGCGCACGCCGAGTTCGACGCTGTCGTCGAGGTTTTTGTATTCGCGTTTATCCCACACTTTGACCGCGCGGCGCTGGCCGCCTTCGCCGCCGATGCGGATGCCTTGGGGATTGTAACCGCTATTGCCGAAAGGCGACGTGCCGCCGGTGCCGATCCACTTGCCGCCGCCCTCGTGACGCTTCTGCTGTTCTTCGAGCCGCTGCTTGAGCGTCTCCATCAATTTGTCCCAACCGCCCAGCGCCTCGATCTGCGCTTTCTCTTCGTCGGTCAGGAATTTCTCGGTCAGCGCTTTGAGCCATTCGGCGGGAATGTCCGCGCTCACCGCCTCGGCCGTGCTCTCAAGCCCTTTGAACACGTGCCCGAACACGCGGTCGAACTTGTCGAGGTGGCGCTCGTCCTTTACCAGCGCGGCGCGCGAGAGGTAGTAGAAGTCCTCCACGTTCGGCGGGATCGCGTCTTTCTCCAGCGCCTCGACCAGCACCAGATATTCCTTGAGCGTGACCGGCACGCGCGCGGCGCGCAATTCGGTGAAGAAACGCTGGAACACGCGCGCGATGATAACGCCGGCAAGGCTTGCGTCTACTGCGCACTCAGACGCGGCGCGCGGTCAGCTCGCTTAACGTAGCGTTCCAGAGCATGCCTGAGGCCTGCTCGGCCCGCTGCGCCGCGTCGGCGTCGGGCGCAACGGTGGTGTAACGCAGCTTGATGACCCAGCCGCGCACGACGGCGACGCTCACACGGGAATAGAGCCGCGCGCCGTTGCGGCCGTTGAAGAAGAAGTGCGCGGTCCGGTGCGGGGGCAGCGCATCGGCCGCAATCTCTGTCGCGGGCGAATAAGCCCGTAGATCGGGATGCAGCTGCTGGACCGCCAGCACTGCGCCTTGCAGCTGCTGCTCGAGCGTCGTCTCGAACGCATAGCGCGTCGCGTAGAGGCGGATCGCCTGGCCTTCGCCTTCGCTGTCGCACGCGACGTCTTCGCCGCGAACGGCCTGAGGGAATAGGAGCAGCCGGTTCGCGTGGGTCGGATCGAACCTGCAGACCAAGCCCGATCTCGAATGGCGCACCACGATGATCTGCTCGGCGGGAAGGGGCTCGAAAACCCCGTCCGCATTCGATTGCGCGATCAGCCCCAGAGCCAACGAACCCGGGGCGGCACTAGGTTCGCTTGCACTCTGCGCCCATGCGGGCGCGGCCATGAATAGCGCCAGAGCGCAGAAGGCCCGCCGCATGCGTCCGTCCTCCCGGGACCGGAGTTTACGGCTTTCGTAGCGCCTGTCGACGTTTGGCGGCAGTGCTAGCTCGTCCCGCCCCGTTGCTCGCGACGCGCCAGGAAGGCCAAGCGCTCGAACAGCATGACATCGGCCTCGTTCTTCAGCAGTGCGCCAGCTAGGGGCGGAATCAGCTTCGACGGATCGCGCTGTTTCAGCGTTTCCGGATCGATATCGTCGGTGAGCAGGAGCTTCAGCCAGTCGAGCAGTTCGCTCGTGCTGGGTTTCTTCTTCAGGCCCGGGACCTTGCGCATGTCGTAGAAGATTTTGAGAGCTTCGTTGATGAGCCGCGTCTTCACGCCCGGGAAATGCGAGTCCACAATTGCGCGCATCGTCTCTTCATCGGGGAAGCGGATGTAGTGGAAGGAGCAGCGCCGCAGGAAGGCGTCCGGCAATTCCTTCTCGTTATTCGACGTGATCATCACAATCGGGCGCTGCGCCGCTTTCACGGTGCGGTCGAGTTCGTAGACATAGAATTCCATGCGATCGAGTTCCTGCAGCAGGTCGTTGGGAAACTCGATGTCGGCTTTGTCGACCTCGTCGATCAGCAGCACCGGGCGCTGCGGGCTCTCGAACGCCTCCCAGAGTTTGCCGCGCTTGATATAGTTGGCGATGTCGGTGGCGCGCGCATCGCCGAGCTGACTATCGCGCAGACGCATCACCGCGTCGTACTCATAGAGGCCCTGGATCGCCTTTGTCGTCGACTTGATGTGCCACTCGATGAGTGGCGCGCCGAGCGACTTGGCGACTTCGATCGCCAGCATGGTCTTGCCGGTGCCGGGCTCGCCTTTGACTAGCAGCGGGCGCTCGAGCGTGATCGCCGCATTGACGGCGACCTTCAGGTCTTCCGTAGCGACATAGTCCTTGGTGCCTTCAAACCGCATCGGCGCTCCTTCAGGGAGCGCACTTAATGCGCGCGCGCCCGCCGGCGCAAGCGCGGCGCGAACCGCGGTTGACAGAGATTGCATCGGCAGAACTCGCGCGCCGCGAGCACCGCGACCAGAACCCCTGCCGGCGGCGACGACGGCGGTGGAGGCGGGGGAGGCGGCGGTGTGGGGCGAATGCCGATGACGAGGCCGAGTTGCACGAGATCGGCGTCGTCGATGCGCACCGGCGCGTTCCGCGGGCCCTTCACTTCCATGAAGTGGGTCGGCCGCGGCGCCGGCGCCATGGCGACGATAAGGCCCTTGCCGCTGACGTCGCGAAGCACCCAATACTGCGCCAAACCCTGCACAAGCATGCCGCCATAGCCGCCCTTGCGGGTCGTGCGTCCAAGACAGTTCGTGAATTCGCGCCCGATCGAGCGCAGATCCTTCACCGATGTGACGCGATGCCAACTGCGGCCATTGAGCAGCATGATCGTCGACGGCTCGCAGACTTGCGTTGCGTCGGTGTCGTCTTCCCAGAGCGAGAGCAGGCGAGAGAAATTGAGCGCCTTGCGCGCTGCGGTGTCAAAGTCCACACGGCCGAATTTGGCCAGGAACATGCGCGCGCCGTTGATCTTCGAGGCATCGCTGGGGTGCTTGGCTTGTTCAGCTGCCGCCACCTTGCATGTGTCATCCAGGCGCCGCGCAACGGAGTGGATGCGCGCAGCGATGGCGCGGTTGGTCTTGAACACGCTGACCTCTTCTCTGCGCGCATGCGCCTCACGCGCCCATGCAGGGGCGTTGTCCAAATCGTCCGGTCCCGCGGGCCGGAAATTGCGTGGGTCCCGCAGCAACTGGTCCAGCGCGAGCCGCTCGTAACGGGCGGCGACTGTCTTGTCGGCGATCCTGGCGCTTGCGCGCTTGGCCAGCGCGCGCAAGGGATCGACGCAGAGCACATTGGGCAAGGCTACCCTCCCTCCCGCCAAAGGCAGGTGTTCGCTTGCGCGGACGCGCCTAAGCGACGCTTTCGGGGCGATTGCCCCGTCATTTTTCGATGTCTGTATGCCGCGTCCGGCATCTCTTGCTGGCAGCGAGGGGAATTTACGTTTCTGTTGCGAAGTGATCAATCAAGCGGCGGTTGAATGTGTGCGCGTGAAACCCAACCGACACGATCATCGCGCTGCGCGTGCATCGTGTGGCAATTCGCAGCCGGAACGACACGCGTGAGTAGATTAGGCAACACCTCGTTAACTATCGTGGGCGACTGTTAACGCGCTGATGGACTCCCAGAAGCGGGAGGAGAGGGCATGCCGCTCAAACTGTCTTTGCGTCCCGGCGAGAAGTTCGTCGTCAACGGCGCTGTCGTGCAGAATGGCGACCGCCGCGCGGCGCTGGTGCTGCAAAACAAGGCCTCGGTGCTGCGCGAGAAGGATATCATGCAGCCGGACGAGGCAGACACGCCGGCAAAGCGCATCTATTTCCCGATCATGCTCATGTACTTGGACGAGCTGGGCAGGGAAAAAGCCTATGCGGAGTTTGCGGCGCGACTTGCCGAGTTCATGGGCGCAGTAAGGGATCCGGCCGTGCTCGCCGAATGCATCGGCGTTTCCAAAGAAGTAATGGGCGGCGAATACTACCGTGCGCTGATGCGCTGCAGGAAACTCATTTCCTATGAAGCCGAGCGCTTGGGGCTGGGGAGTCATGTCGATCAAAGCCTACCAGCGCGCGGCCACGCAGGCTGAGACACCGCGCGATCTCGAATACCGGGCGTTCGGGCAGGTCACCGCCGGACTTGTGCGCGTCAAGGAAGGGAGCCCGCCGGTTGCCGTGGTGGCTGACGCGATCAATGCGAACCGCCGCCTTTGGAATCTGTTGTCCGCCGATTGCTCTGTACCGGAAAACCAGCTGCCCCTGGCATTGCGCGGGCAGATCATTTCGCTGGCCATGTGGGTGGCGCGCTATTCCAGTGAAGTGCTGCGCGATGGCGCCGATATCGAGCCGCTGATCGACATCAATCGCACGATGATGGAAGGGCTATCGGCGCGTTAAGCTCGGCAGAAATTGCCGAGAGGTATCGTTTCGGCGCTGACGCGTTATTAACCTCGTCCACTTACAAACATCGCAACGCAAAGCGTCTGACCCTTGGCGGGGAGGGCGTGCGGAGAAATCCGTGCGGAACGGACGGCGACGTCCAGCCGGCCAAAATGGCCGGTCAACACAAGTCCAGAAGGACCACATAGATGACCAGCGTCAACACCAATTATGGCGCGCTCGTTGCGCTCCAATCCCTCTCCCAAACCACCCGCGAACTCTCCGAAGTCCAAAATCGCGTCAATACCGGCCTCAAGGTCGCGTCGGCGAAGGACAACGGCGCCGTGTTCGCCATCGCCGAAGGGCAGCGCTCGCGCGTCGCATCTCTGGGCGCGGTGACCGACGGCATCGATCGCGCCACTTCGGTGATCGACGTCGGCCTCTCGGCCGGCGAAGCGATCGGCGACATCCTGAAGCAGCTGAAGGAGAAGGCGGTCGCCGCGCAAGCGAACGACTTGTCCCAGGACCAGCGCGACGCGCTGCAGGCTGACTTCACTGCTCTGCGCGACCAGATCGACCAGATCGCCAACGCCGCGACTTTCAACGGCTCGAACCTCGTCAACGGCACCAACCTGACCGCCGGCAGCTCGGCCTTCTCCGTGCTCACCTCCGACATCAGCGGCACCGCTGGCGCTTATGACCTCGACGGCCTGACCTTCGGCACGCTCTACTCGTCGACCGCCACGCTCGAAACGGCGAACGGCGCGCTGACGATCGCTGCGGGCGATGTTCTGTCGTTCACGATCACCAGCGGCAATGAGACGACGACGTTCACTGTCGACGTCGATGCGACCGACACAATCCAGCAATTCGTCGATAGCGTCGGATCGTCCTCAGGCGGCCGCGTGACGGCGACCTACGACGACACGACGGGCGTGATCACCTATGCCTCGGCGGAAGACTTCACGGTCACCTATGAGGACGGCGCCGGCACCGGCCTCGATGATAACGGCTTCTTCGACGGCACCGACGGCATCACCGGCACGTCGTTCGGGGTCGTCGTTGCGCCTGGCACGGGCAGCAACTCGCTAACCGTTTCGGGCTTCGACTTCCGCCTCGGCACGGCTGGCCAGGCGCTGGCTGGCATCACGTCTTCGCTCGACATCTCGACGGCGGCCGGCGGCTCGACCGCTTCCGACGCCATCGATACGGCGCTGACGGCCCTCAACAAGGATCTTGCTTCGATCGGCGCCCAATCGAAGGCGCTCGAAGTGCAGAAGTCCTTCTTGGGCAAGCTGTCGGACTCGATCGAAGCCGGTATCGGCAACCTCGTCGACGCCGACCTCGCCAAGGAATCCGCTCGCCTGCAAGCTCTGCAAGTCAAGCAGCAGCTGGGCGCGCAAGCCTTGTCGATCGCCAACGCGGCGCCGTCGATCGTGCTGTCGTTCTTCCGCTAAAAGCGGAAACGGAAAAGGCGGGGAGCTCAGGCTCCCCGCCGGTTTCCATCAACAAGCATGAGCCATGGATTCCATCGCTCCCCCGAAGGCTATCGATCCGTTGCCGGCGCTCGCGCCGGCGCAATCGTCTGAGCCAAGTCCGGCCGCTGAAGCGGCCGCGCGGCGCATCGCCGAGCACGCGGCGATGCTACGGGCCGAGCTTGCGCCCGACAAAGTGGAAGTGCGTCTCGACCCGGACGCGCAGCGTTTCGTGCAGACCTTGACCGACGCGGACACCGCAGAGATGCTCCGCTGCTATCCGAGCGAGTCCCAGCTGGCGTACTCTCGCGCGGTCATGGCGTATCTGCGCGCGCAGATCGGCAAGTAAACAGAACGTAAGTTTATTCGTTTCGGCCGCGTTGGTGTTAACGTTTCGTTAACGCATTTACGTTTCCTTCACGCCTGCGGCGAAGCGCGCCGCGCGCTTTCACTGCGCGCGCGATCCGAAGGAGCAGGCTAACATGGTTTCGAGCATTGTCCCAGGCGCGTCGGGCGCAAACACGCTCGGCGTCGATACGCGCTTCTCGCGCACTGGCCAGCCGCAGCGCCGCGAGGAGCCTGCAAACGCCGACAAGGTCGAGTTGAGCGGCGCCGCGGTCGACACGGCGCGCGAAAGTGTGCGCGCGGCCATGGCACAAGTGCACGAGGCGCTCGCGGCCGGCCAAGATGCGCAGGCCATGCTCGTGAAAGTGCAAGGGCTCGCCAAGAGCAGCGATCAGGACGGTCTCACCCAAACGCTCAGCGGCTTCAATGCGCGCATTAACGCAGCCATCGATCGGGGCGCGCGCGTGCTCGCGGGCGAAAGCATCCTAGTGCAGGCAGAGCCCGGCGCGCCGCCGATTACGATTTCGGGCGCGGATTTGCGCCTCAGGACCGAACCTGAGTTCGGCGACCTTATCGTCGTCTCGACGGAAGCGAGGGCCGACGACGCAAGCCTCGCGCAAGCGGCGCAGAAGTCGATGGAGGCGCTGCAGGAGGCGATGGGACGGCTGGTCGATTCCGCCCGTTCACTAGAAGCGCATCAGGGATTTCTTGGCGCTGCCGAAGCGGGCGTCCGTGGCGATTTTGACGCCGATGGGGCGCGTCTGCTCGCGCTCCAGATACGGCAAGGCCTGGAAGCGGTCGGCAGCGCGCCGATTGCCAACGCGGAGCCGCAAGCGGTGCTTTCGCTGTTCCGTGCTTAGAGCGGTCGCCAATTGTTGGTGCTGATCTCCAGCAATTCGCTGTCGTAGTCGTCCTCGGCATCGCGATCGCGTAGCGCGTTACGTGCGCTATGGATTAGCTTGAACAGGATGGCGAGGATCAGGCCGGCGAGAGCGAGACCAGTGGCGGCCGCGGCCCACGTCAAGTCGCGATTGAACGTGAGTTCGCCACGCGCCGCAAGCAGCAGACGCCCATCGCGCGGCAGACGCTTTGCCGCTGCGGCGGCTCGATCGCCGGCGGTTTGCGCCAATAAGCGCAGACGCTGCACATCAGTGATCGCCCTCGCGTGCGTGAGCATGACAGCTGCTGACTGACGAGACGTTGCTGCGCTCATGTCGCCCAATTGAGCGAGCATCGCCCGCAGTCGCCCGGCGGCCGCGGCGTTGAGGCTGGCGGCGAAGGCGACCGAGGCATTGTCAAACGCGCCTGGATCGCCGTTGTCGCCGGCGCTTATTCTAGCGGCCTCGCGAAACGTCTCGATTGGCAAGGCCTGTGCGACGAGGGTCTGCAGTTCGTTCGCGAAAGCGGCAGGGAAGTCCTCGCGACGTGACGCGGCAAGCAGGACAGCGGCGCCTTCGTTCATCGGCGCTGACATTTCGCCGGCCAGCCCAAGGCTGAAGCCGGTCAGGACGAATTGAAGCGGATCGGTTTCAGGTTCGCTCAGCAGCGCGCCCGCCATCAGTTCGAAGTCGCGTGGATCGCTGAGATTGGCGACAGGCTGCGTAGCCGTCAGCGTTGCTGTCGCGGGACGCAGCGAAAGCAACCGGACACTGGCCTGATAGCGCTCACGCGTGCCAGGAAGCAGAAGCTGAAGCGCCGCGACCTCGATCGCGGCGTCACCGGCTCCTTCGTTCGCCGCGCGGCGCAACACTAACCCCAGTCGCGACGGAAGCATTTCGGCGCCCGATAGGAGGAAGCCGCGCGCGGCCGATGGATCGTTCGCCATAAGCTCCATGGCGACGATATTGTCCCATTGGCGCTGCCGGTCGAAGTCGACCTGGATCAGTTCGGCATTGAGCTTTTCCACGCGCGTGCTGATCGAGCGAGCGCCGGCTTCGGAATACTCGTAGGCGTAGAGGTGGTCGCGCGCGATGACGATCACCGCAGCGGCGGCTGCCAATGGCAACAGGAAAAGGCACAGGTTAAAGACCAGCGCGAGCCAGGCGCCCTCGGGTGGGGCGCGCCTGGCTCGATACTCGTGGGCCCGAACGGGACGCCACGCACGTGTAGGTTTTGCGTGCTTCATGCTCCGCCCAAGACCGCTGGGCATACAAAAACGGCGCCGAAGTTCTCAGGGCAAGATGAATTACAGGAAAGGCGAATAGGTCGCCGCATTGGGGTTTAACTGCGGCGATGGTTAAGCGCTGCGGTCGAGCACCGTCGGATTGGGACCGCCGCGTGTTTCGATGGCGCCTTGAGCGGAGTAGGCCGCACCGCTGTGGCGCTGTCGCGCGACCTCTTCGGCCATCGCGTGCACCAAGCCTTCGGATACGATCTTGACCGCGTTGAGCGCCAGTTCGTGCGCCGCCAGCGTTTCGTGCAGAAATACCGTGCTGCGGCGCAACTTTGTCAACAGTTCAGGTGGTGCGCCCTGGATCAGCGCCGGATCCTGTTTGATCCGCGCCAGTTCGAGCCGATAGGCGTTGGCCAGGCGGTTCTTTTCGTCCGCCTCCGGACCATCCAGCAGCGGCTCGCGGGCTTCAATGCGGCGGGTGTCTTCAGCGGCGAGCCCGGTTAATCGCTCGGTCATCAGCAGCAATTGTTCGGCGCGGTCGCGCGCGTCGTCAGCGATCAGCGCCATTGGGCGTCTCCGGCAGGGTCGCCACAGTTTCCTGCATGCGCATGAGCTCGGCCACAATGCTATCGGCGATGCCGACGCCGCCGGCGCGGCTGATAGCTTCGGCGTAGCGTTCGACCAGCATCGGCCGGAAAATCTCTTCCCCCATGCCGCCGCCGCCAAGGCCGTCGGTGTCCAGCCCCTCGAACATGGGCGATAGCATTTCCGAGAGAAACACCGCCTCGAATTCTTCCGCCGCACGGCGCAGCTCATCGGGCGCGCCTTCGCGACTTTGCTGTGTCGCCATGGGCAAGGGAGCGCCGGGCAGCGCGATCGGGCCAGTCATCACATCACTTCAATTTCGGCTTGGATTGCGCCCGCGGCTTTCAGCGCCTGCAGGATCGCGATCATGTCGCGAGGGGTCACGCCCAGGGCGTTCAGCCCGTTGACGAGCTGCCGAAGCGGCACGCCGCCAGGGACCACAACGAGGCCGCCGCCTTCTTCCTCTTCCACTTCGATGCCGGTCGATGGAACGACGACGGTTTCGCCGCCGCGGCTGAACGGCGCCGGCTGGCTGACGAACGGGTCCTCCTGGATCGATATCGTGAGATTTCCTTGCGCGATCGCTACGGTTGAGACCTTCACGTTCTCGCCCATCACGACAATGCCCGAGCTTTCGTCGATGACGATGCGCGCGGGCGTGTCGACTTCGACTTCCAGGTTCTCGATGCGGCCCACCAGCGAAACCATGTCACCGGCATACTCAGGCGGGCGCCGGAGCACGACCGAACCTGGGTTCGATGCGCGAGCCGCGTCGCTGCCAACTGCGCCATTGATGGCGGCTGCGATGCGCTGGGCGGTAGTGAAATCGGGGTTGCGCAGGGAAAGCCGCAGTTCTTGCTGAGCGGCGATGTCGAAGTCGATTTCGCGTTCGACCAGCGCGCCAGAGGCGATGCGTCCGGCCGTTGGCACGCCGCGCGTCACCGAAGAGCCGGACTGGCCCGAGGCCGCGAAGCCCCCGATGGCGAGCGGCCCCTGCGCCACGGCATAGACTTGTTGATCCGCGCCCATCAGCGGCGTGACCAGCAATTGGCCGCCTGCGAGGCTGCGGGCATCGCCCAGCGCCGAAACGGTGACGTCAATACGCGAACCCTGGCTCGCGAAGGGCGGCAGGTTCGCGGTCACCATTACGGCCGCGACGTTGCGTGTATTCAAGCTGCCATTGGCCGCGTTGACGCCCAGCCGCTCGAGCATTGCCGCCAAGCTTTGTCGCGTAAACGGCGAGTTGCGAAGCGAGTCGCCAGTGCCGGCGAGGCCGACGACCAGGCCATAGCCAACAAGCTGATTCTCGCGCACGCCCTCGAAGTCGGCGACGTCCTTGATCCGGGGCCCAGCCCAGGCGGCAGGCGCGGCGATCGGCGCGGCCAGCGCTGCCACTGAGGCGACGGCAAGCAGCGCCGTACGCGCGGCACGTGATGCAAATCCCATCTGTGCGATAGGCGAGCAGTTCGGTTAACGACCGGTTCAAGTCTGAAACGTTAAGCGATCGGAAACGGCAGCAGTCAGAGAGTCCGCGCCGAATGAAAATCGAACCTGGGCGCAACGTTGGTCCGTCCTCTGCCGCCCCAAAGGCGACGAAAGCGGCCGCGCCAGGCTTCGCGCCGGCTTCGGAAGCTCCATCTCGTGCGGCCGCTGCATCGCCAACGGGCGCGGTGACGCCGCTTGACGTCATCCTGGCGCTCCAGGGCGGCGAAAGCCCGCTCCAGCGACGCGCGCGTCAAGCCCGACGGGGCCACGAAGCGCTCGACGCTCTGGAAGAGTTGGAAGAGGCGCTGCTGTTGGGCCGCGCCCCCGGCGCGCTCCGGGACCAGCTGGAAGCATTGCAGCGACACGCCGGACCGAGCGGTGACGAGCGCTTGGACACGGTGCTGCTGGAGATCGACATCCGCCTCGCGGTTGAAGCCGCCAAGCTTGATCGGATCTCGGGAAAACTCTGATGCTGCACCGCAACGTGCGGAAAACACATGACTTTGGCGCCGGTCTTGCTCAATGGACGCGCGCTAGGAGCACAGCTATAAGGCGCGCGCCTCGCTGAGGCGCCGGGAGTTCCGCAATGGCATCGACCGCGACGAAAGAATATCGCCCCAGCGAAGACGAGCCGTTCATGAACGAGCGGCAGCGCGAATTCTTCCGCCAAAAGCTGCTCGCCTGGAAAGAAGAGATCCTGGAGGAATCGCGCTCCACCATCGCCTCACTGCAGCAGGACACGGTGGCCGAGCCCGACCTCGCCGACCGTGCTACCAGCGAAACCGACCGCGCCCTCGAACTGCGCACGCGTGACCGTCAGCGCAAACTGATCGCCAAGATCGACGAAGCGCTGCGCCGTATCGACGACGGGTCCTATGGATATTGCGAAGAGACGGGCGAGCCGATCGCGCTGTCCCGCTTGGAAGCTAGACCAATCGCCACGCTGTCCCTGGAGGCCCAGGAAAGGCACGAGCGCCGCGAGCGCGTCCACCGCGACGACTAAGCTCGCGCAGCGCGGCCCCGAGGGGAGAAGGCCATGCTATTTCACGACGCCGCGCTTTCGTATCTCCATTTCGTGTTTGCGTTCATCCTCGTCGGCGCGCTGGTCGGCGAGGCGTTCCTGCTGCGACTGCCCGTGGACGGGCGGGTCGCGCGCCTGCTGCTGCGTGCCGACCTGTTCTATGCGATTGGCGCCGTGGGCGTGATTGCCGCGGGTGTCTCGCGTGTGTTCTGGGGCGCCAAGGGCGCGGCGTACTATGCCTCGCAGCCGTTTTTCTGGGCCAAGATGGCGACGTTCGCGGTGATCGGCCTTATCTCGATCGCGCCCACGCGCAAGTTCTTCGCGTGGCTGAAGCAGGCTGGAACGGATGCGGCCTTCGCGGTGGCGGAAGCCGACGCCAAGCGTGTGCGGCGCCTGGTGATGATTGAGCTGCACCTGCTGGCGCTGGTCCCTTTGTTTGCGGCGCTGATGGCGCTTGGCATCGGAAGCTAAAGCCCTACACATTCGCCGCGCCTGCGATACGCTCTGCGCGCAAACAAAGATCGGGAGGCGGGCATGGCGGCGTCGCTGAAGCCTGAAGAGTTCGAGCAAATGATCACGCTCGGCGACGTGGCGCGCCATCATGGGCGCTCGCGCGCGAACCAGATCGCGCTCAGTTTCGAGGGCCGCAGCACCACCTACGCTCAGCTCGACGCACGGTCGAACCAGGTGGCCGACGCCTTGATCGCATTGGGCATCGAACCGGGTGATTGCGTGGCCTACCTGGGCAAAAACAGCGATCACTATTTCGAGCTATTGTTTGGCGTCCTGAAGATAGGCGCGGTGATCGCGCCCATCGGCTGGCGTCTGTCGCCAGATGAGGTGGCTTACATCATCGAGGACGCGCAGGCTCATCTATTGTTTGTCGGTCCGGAGTGCATTGCCTGCGCGGAACAAGCGGTTGTGAAGACGGGCGCGCGGCCAAGCATCATTGCAATGGAGCCGGGTGAGCACAACTACCCCGCGTATGAGGCGTGGCGCGACACACAGCCATCGAACGATCTGGCGGTCGATGTGTCGCCAGAAGCAACCGCGCTTCTGCTCTACACCTCCGGCACGACCGGCCGGCCGAAGGGAGTGATGCTCACGAGTGCGAATCTGCTTCGTTCACGCCGCAGGCTGTCTGAGTCGGCGATGGGCTGGAACGAATGGCAGGAGGGTGAGGTCAACTATGTCGCCATGCCGATCGCCCACATTGGCGGCACGGGCTGGGCTCTGGTTGGGCTGATCAACGGCGTGAAGAACGTTGTCGCGCGCGACTTCAACCCGATGGAGGCGCTCGAAGCCATCGGGCGCGAGCGCATCGCCAAGATGTTCATGGTGCCCGCGGCGCTGCAGTTCATCATCCGCCAGTCACGCGCCCGCGAGATAGACTATTCGAGCCTCACCCATATTCTCTATGGCGCATCACCGATGCCGGTCGATCTGCTGCGCGAATGCATGGACGTGTTCGGCTGCCAGTTCGTGCAGCAGTACGGCATGACGGAAACGACCGGCACGATCGTCTACCTGCCGCCGCAGGATCATGAGCCCAAAGGCAATCAGCGCATGCGTTCGGCAGGCTTGCCGATGCCTGGGGTGGAAATCGCCATTCTCGATGCCGAAGGCAACCGCTTGCCGCCAAATGAAATTGGCGAGATCGCCACGCGCTCTCAGGCGAACATGAAGGGCTATTGGCGCCAGGCCCAAGCGACCGCCTCGACCATTGACGCGGACGGCTGGCTGCGCACCGGCGACGCCGGTTATCTCGATGAAGACGGCTACCTTTTCATCCAGGACCGCATCAAGGATATGATCATCACGGGCGGCGAAAACGTTTATCCGGCGGAAGTCGAGAATGCCGTGCACGGCCATCCGCATGTGGCGGAAGTCGCGGTGATCGGCGTGCCGGACGAAACCTGGGGCGAGAGCGTGAAAGCGATCGTCGTGCTGAAGCCGGGCGTGACGCCGGATGCCGAGGACATCATCGATTTCGCCCGCTCGCGGATCGCACACTACAAGGCGCCGCGTAGCGTAGACTTTCTGGGCGCGCCGCTGCCACGCAGCGCCTCGGGCAAGATTCTCCGCCGCGAACTGCGCGAACCATACTGGGCAGGCAACGACCGGCGCGTGAACTAGCGCGGCTTCCGCGCAATCATCGTGACGCCGAGCAGGGCGCGGACGGGGCGGCTGCGGCAGATTTGCGTGTGCAGGCGGCGTGGCGCCCGGGCGAATAGATCCTCGAGGGCGAACGCCAAAAATCGCGGCATGACGAAGGGATCGTACGCGCGTGGTGCGATCAGCACGCGAATATTTGTGAAGCTGGCGTTCTCGAAGATCGGTGCGAGATCCCGGCAGGTGTATTCTTTCATGTGCGTGCCGACGGAGATCGCATCGAAATAACGTGAGACGTCGTGCGGCCCGGTCAAACGACTTGGCGTGCGGCAGAGATATTGCCCGCCCGGTTTGAGCACGCGGAAGAGTTCGTGGACTTGCTCGATGGCGTCATCGGGATGCAGGTGCTCCATCACCTGGTTCGAATAGACGAAGTCCACGCTCTCGTCAGGCAATGGCACGCTGAGACCGGCCGTCTTGATGAACTGAAAGTTCAGCGCTGCCGCATCCGGCGGCGCCAGTTCGTCTGTGACGTCGATGACGATGGACCTCTTGACGTGCGCCGCCACGCGCAGGGCGACATAGCAATCGCCGCCCCCCATTTCGAGGAACACGTCGCTCTTGCGGGTGCGGCCCAGGATCATGCGCACTTGGCGCTTCACGTAGCGCTCGCGCCGTTCTCGGCCCTTCTTGGTGACGGGGCGCTTGCGTGGGTGATCGTTGAGCTCGCCGAGCAGGGCGTCATAGAGCTGCGTGTACAAGCCGTGCTCGCGTTCGCTTTTGCTCGCGGTGCGCAGCCCCGCGGCAAGACGGCGTTCTAACTCATAATGAGCGATAATCCGGTCCGGCGGGCGAGGATCGCCGTAGATACGCGCAATGGAGCGATAGTCGTCGAGAAGACGCGCAGGCGGGGGATCTCCCGGCACGGTCGCAGGCGGCCGTTGGCGCGCGTTCTCGCTGATACCCCGCATGCCGTTCACGTTCGCTGGCGATGGGTAAACGTTCTACGCGGTTCTCCAAGCGCGGGAGAGGCCAACCTGTCTTTCTGCGCAAGAATTCACACTGGCGTCACATGAAGCGACCGTGGTGTCAGGTCACCACGGAGTGATGGCGTCGCCGATGCGCTGGCCCCAGTTTGGACGCTGCACAGCGCTGATCGAGCCGCGGCCGCCGTAAGAGATGCGTGCTTCGGCGATCTGGGTGTGGTTGATGCGGTTATTGGCGGTGACGTCCTCGGGACGGATGACGCCGCTGACCGTGAGTTCTCGCAGTTCGCCGTTGATGCGCACTTCCTGGCGCCCCGCCAACACCAAATTGCCGTTCGGGAGACGATCCACGATCACGGCCGCAACGGTCAATTCGATCTTTTCTTCGCGATTGATCGCGCCCGTGCCGCGATGCTCCGACTCGGCGTCAGCCCCAATCATCGTTGCGGGATCGAAGGCGTTGTTGAAAAGCTGGCCAACTGTTTGCTCCAGCCCGAAGAAGTTGCTTACGCCGGCTGATGTCGAAGCCTCGCGCTGGCGATTGGACGAATTGGAAAGTTCTGCGCTGTCGTCGATCTCGATCTCGACGGTGATGATGTCACCAATCCGCGACGCGCGCTGATCGTTGAAGAAGCTGCGCGACCCTGTGCGCCAAAGCGAGTTCGGCGCGCCGGCCTCGTAGGCAGCGGATTGGGGTTGCGGAATGGTTTGCTGCTGGCCGCCCGTCAGCGGCTCCGGCGTGGCGACAGGATGCAACTGCGGCGGCCCAAGCGCCCGGCGCGCAGCGTCGTAGGCGACCCCCGGCGCGGCGAGCGCATCGCGAGAGAGGTCGTCGCCATCGATGCTGGCGCATCCGGTCGCGCCGGCAGCGAGCGCGAGGAGCGCAAGTGAGCGGAACAGGACATCCTTAGTCATGGGTTGGCTCGCGCACTGCCGGGGCCAGTGACCACGGCGTCGATGGTTCGGTTGGAGGATGTGTTCAGAAGGCGGATCGGTTGACCCACCGCACCGTCCTCGAGAGCGCGCGCGCGAATCGACAGCGACATGCCGGGCATTTGATAGACGAGGCGCACCGTCTCGCCGCGGCGGATTGCGGCGTCAGAGAGGGTCCGACCGCCAGACGCGGCAGGCAGCGTCGCCCGTGCGCCGCCTGGGCGCACCACTTGAACTGAATTCACGCCCCCGGGCGCCGCAAAGTTCAAGCCGGCGGCAGAAGCGGCCGCGCTCAGCACCGGCATCGAGAGCGATGCGACTTGTCCAGGAGGAGGGGCCGGTGCGAGCGCGCGTCCGGCGACATTGGCGGGCGCGCCCTCGAACACATCACCCATGGTGATGGCCGGGCCGTTTGCCTCGATGCGCGGGCGCAGCGTGACCGTTTGCGCATGCGAAACGCCGGCGACAATCAGGAAGTAGAGGCAGACCGCGAGGCAAATCCGAAACAGCATCGTTCACCCCGCTCAGCGCAGCTGCGTCGTCGACTGGAGCATTTCGTCGGCCGCGGTAATCACGCGCGCATTCATTTCGTAGGCGCGCTGCGCCACGATAAGCGCCGAGATTTCTTCGACCGCGTTGACGTTGGACAGTTCGAGATAACCTTGCATCAGCGTGCCGAGGCCGGGCGAGCCCGGGGTGGCGGTGTTCGCTGTGCCGGAGGCCGGCGTTTCCAAGTAGAGATTGTCACCGATCGCTTCCAAGCCCGCGGGGTTGATGAAAGCGGCGATTTCCAGTTGGCCGATCTGCTGCGCGGTGGTCTGACCAGCGAGCGTCACTTCGACGATGCCGTCGCGCGTGATCTGGATGGCAGTGGCTTCCTGCGGCACCGTGATCGACGGTTCGAGGGCGTAGCCATCGGCGGTGACGATTTCGCCGTCGGCGTTGACAGCGAGATTGCCGGCGCGCGTGTACGCTGTCTGGCCCGACGGCAGCGTAATTTGGAAGAAACCGCGGCCATTGATGGCGATGTCGTACGGGTTGCCGGTGGCGGAGATCCCGCCTTGCTCGGTCATGCGGCCAACCGCATCCGCACGCACGCCGACGCCGAGCTGGATGCCGAGCGGCAGGATCGCCCCCGATGCAGAAGATGTTGCGCCCGGGCGCTCCATGTTCTGGTAGAGCATGTCCTGGAATTCGGCGCGTTGGCGCTTGTAGCTCGTCGTGTTCATGTTCGCGATGTTGTGCGAAATGACGTCGACGTTGAGCTGCTGGGCCTGCATGCCGCTGGCTGCAATCGAAAGTGCGCGCATCTGGGACTAACTCCTAACGGCCGAGCCGCTCGATCGCGCGCTGACGCAATTCATCCGCGCCCGAAACAATTCTGGCTGCGGATTGATACGCACGCGAAATCTCAATGAGCCTTGTGAGCTCGACAACCGGGCGAACGTTCGAGCCCTCGAGGGCGCCTTGCAGCACCACGCCGCCGAACTCGCCCGGCGTTTGATCTTGCGCGTCCCAAAGGTTGTCCCCGACCTTTGAGAGCGCGCCTGGTGCGGCAAATGATGCCGTACCAATGCGGCCGGCTTCGACGCCGGCCACACGTATTGCGCCGTCGCGCCCGATCGAAGGGCTTTCGCCCTGCGGATCGAGCACGATCGGCGCCCCCCCGGAGCTAAGGACGGCGCGGCCATCGCTGGTGACGAGCCGTCCTTCCCCCGTAAGCGTGAACGCGCCATCGCGCGTATAAAGCGGCCCGTTCGTGCCTTCGACCATGAAGAAGCCATCGCCTTCGAGGGCGACATCGAACGCATTGCCGGTCATCGTGATCGGGCCTTGCTCCATGCGGTGGAGCATGCCGATATCGCGCACGAAGACGATGTCCGTCGGCTCCTCCTCCGCGGAAGCGCCTGTATTCTCGACCTCTTCGAACAGAAGTTCATCGGCCTTGAAGCCGGATGTTGCGACGTTGGCGAGATTGTTCGCAGTAACGTCCATGCGCCGTTGCAGCACGCGTTGCGTCTGCAGTCCGAGCATCAGGGCGTTATCCATTCACGTTAACGATGCAAGGCTCGGGCCAATGCCTCATGGCTTGATTTTCAACGCTCGCGGCCGCGGTGCTTAGTGAACGGCGAGCCGATCCTGCCGGGTGGGCGGCAAGTTTTGCCGATCCTCCACCACTTCTTAACCACGTCACGCCACGAAGGATGCGGGTTAACGCGCGAGCGATTCACGCATGTTCGGCATAGGCAAGAAAAAGAAGAAGGGCGAACCGCCCGAGGCGGAAACCGAAGCCGAAGGCGCAACGCCGGCGGCTGAGGGTGAAGGCGCCGAAGGCGCCGAGGGCGAAGCGCCGGCCAAGAAGAAGATGTCGGGCAAAAAGCTTGTTCTCTTCATCATTCTGCCGGCGGTGCTGGTTCTCGGCGGCGGCGGCGCCGCGGCCTACATGCTGCTTTTCAGCGGCGGCGGCGAACAGCACGCCGAGGCCAATGAAGGACATGGCAAAGGAGGCGGCCACGGCGAAGAGGGCGCTGGCGAGGCGGTGCCCGGCCCGAACGGCACCATGATCATGCACGGCGACGACGTCGTGTTCGTTACGCTGCCAGAAATGCTGGTGAACATTACCGGTCCGGAGGGCCGCCCCGCATACCTGAAGCTCAAGCTCACACTCGAAGCGCCTGACGATGCGACGGTCACGGCGCTCACCGAGCACATTCCGCGGGTGAGCGATCAGTTCAACGCGTTCCTGCGCGAACTCCGAACCGATGATTTGAGCGGTTCGGCCGGGGCCTATCGCTTGCGCCTCGAATTGCTGCGCCGCGTGAACCTCGTGATCGCGCCGATGCAGATCAATGCGGTGTTGATCGAAGAGATGCTGGTGCAGTGATCGATGAGCGCTGAACCGGCACAAACCGAAGACAAGGAGTGGCAGGCTGGCGAAGCCGCCAATGAAGGCGGCGCGCCTGGCGATGGCGAGCGCATTCTCAACCAGGATGAAATCGACAGCCTGCTCGGGTTTGGCTTGGGCGACGATGACGCCGGCGGCAAGACTGGCGTGCGCGCGATCATCAATTCGGCGCTCGTATCGTACGAGCGCCTGCCCATGTTGGAAATCGTCTTCGATCGTTTGGTGCGGTTGATGACCACGAGCCTGCGCAACTTCACGTCGGATAACGTCGAAGTCAGCCTCGATCAGATCAGTTCGGTGCGCTTTGGCGACTACCTGAATTCGATCCCCTTGCCCGCGATCATCGCCGTCTTCCGCGCCCAGCAGCTCGACAATTTCGGCCTTGCCACCGTGGATTCATCGCTGATCTACTCGATCGTCGACGTTCTGCTTGGCGGCCGCCGCGGCGCGGCGGCCACGCGCGTCGAAGGCCGTCCCTACACGACGATCGAGCGCACTTTGGTCACGCGCATGATCGAAGTCGTGCTGAACGATGCGCGCCAGGCGTTCGCGCCGCTGACGGAAGTGGACTTCACGCTCGACCGCATCGAGACCAACCCGCGCTTCGCCGCGATCGCGCGACCGCCGAACGCGGCGATCATCGTCAAACTCCGCATCGACATGGAAGATCGCGGCGGCAAGCTCGAATTGCTGCTGCCCTACGCCACGCTCGAACCGATCCGCAAGATGCTGCTGCAGCAATTCATGGGCGAGAAGTTCGGCCGCGACAACATCTGGGAAGGCCACCTCGCCAGCGAACTCTGGAACACCCAACTCGAAATGCGCGCGGTGCTCGACGAACACAAAGAGCCGCTGCGCAAGGTGCTGGATCTCAAGGTCGGCGACACGCTCATGCTCGATGCCGGGCCGGACGCGCCAGTGATGCTGAAGTGCGGTCTCGTTGAGCTGAGCCATGGCCGCGTCGGCCGCATGGGGCATAGCCTCGCCGTGCGCGTGGAAAAGGCGATCAGCCCGTCGGCTCAACGCGCCGTGATGAAACTTGGAGGTGGCAAATGAGCCCCATCACTCTCACAATCGAGGTCGTGCTCGCACTGATGCTCGCGGTGTGCCTGTTCTATTTCTGGCGCCTCGACCAAAAGCTGAGCGCGTTGCGTTCGGGGCAGGATGGCGCCCTGCGCGCCGCAGCCGAACTTGTGCAAGCGACGGCACAGGCAGAAGCCGCGGTGCGGGCCATGCGCGCGACCGCGCAGGACGCTGGGCACGATTTGCAAGCACGCATCAATGATGCGCGCGCCACGGCGGAGCGATTGGGGCTCGGGGCAGGGCGCGTGCGCTCGGCCGCCGACCTTGGTGTTCGCGGTAGGGTGTGATGACCAAACCGCGCCCACAAAAGATGCAGGCGGTGTCAGTGCGGCTGATACCGGCAGTGATGGTGACAGTCGCCGCCGTGCTTGGCCTGAAAGCCGTGGCGATGGCGGAAAGCGTGGCCCAGACAGCCGCCGCTGCCGGTCACGAAGGAACGGCGCGAGCAGCAGCCGCGTCCACGGAGGAGAACGCCGCACCTGCGACGCCGCAATGCGCCGCGCCGTCGCTGGCAGAGATGGCAGGCTTGAGCCAGGCGGAGGTGCAAGTGCTGCAGGCGCTCAGTGCGCGGCGCGCGGCGCTCGATGCGCGCGGCGAGCAGATCGAAACGCAGGACGCCCTAATGCTTGCGGCCGAGCAACGCATGACCGAGCGGCTCGCCGAACTGCGCGCGCTCGAAACGCACGTGAATGAACTGCTGGGGTATTTGGACGAAGCGCAGGAACAGCGTCTCGCGAGCCTGGTCGACGTCTATCAGCGTATGCGCGCCAAGGACGCCGCGGCCGTGTTCGATGGTCTTGAGGATGACGTGCTCGTGCAGGTCGCCAGCCGCATGCGCCAGGCGAACTTGGCCGAAGTGATGGGTCGCATGGATTCGAGCCGCGCTCGGGTGCTCACGCAAATGCTGGCCGACCGCGCCCGTCCCCCGACCAGCGGCGGTAATCTGCTCGAGCGCGCCCGCGGCGAAGCGCCCGCGGCCGGCCGCTAAACCCGCGCTTAACCGCGCATGGAGTGAATTGAGCACGCGTCACGCATGACGTCCTTGCGCTCTCCGGTGGCGATCGCCGCAGCCGCTCTGATTGCGGCGCCGCCCGCGGCGGCGCAGCCGCTGCAGCTTGCCCCGCCGGCGCAAACGGCTGCGCCCAGGGAAACGCAGACGGCGCCGCCGGCGCCACCGCCGCCCGCGGCGAGGACGCTCGCACCCACGCAAACGGGAGAACCGGCCGAGCTGCGCGGCCCGAGCGGCCCGCTGCCGAGCGCGCTCGATGTGGCGCTGGTCGCGCCGCCATCGCCGCCCCCGCCAGCCCCGCCGCCGCCCGCCGCTCCGCCGCCGCCGCCAGCTCCCCCGCCGCCGCCGCGTATGGGGCCCGTGCCGAGCGCGACGGTCACGGTCGGTGCGCAGCAGGAATTCACCCGCCTTGCGTTCCGCTTCGCCGGCCCGACCACTGTTACGCCATTGCTACAGGGCAGCCGGCTCGACCTGCGCTTCTCACGCGCGGCGGACATGGACATCGCCGAATTGCGCGCAGCGCCGCCACGGTTCGTGCGTGAAGTGCGTCGCGTCAGCGCTGCAGGCGCGCCGGTGCGGTTGCAGCTGACGCTCGAGCCCGACGTGCGCCAGCGCCATTTCGTCGATGGCGACCGCGTTGTCGTCGATCTCCTGCCGCCGGAAGGCGGCGTTCAGCAACCAACCGCGGCAGGCGAAACCCCAGCGCCTGCGCCGGCGAGCCCGCCCGTCAACGGTACGGGCCGCGTGCAACTGGTCGAAACCGCAAACGATACGCGGGTCACCGTCACGTGGCCCGCGCCCGCGCGCGCGGCGGCGTTCCGGCGAGGCGAGGCGATTTGGCTCGTATTTGACGCGACCGGCCGCATCGATCTCACCGGCGTGACGCGTGTCGGACGCCGTCACCAGGATGTGCAGGTGGTGCAGGGCCAGGGTGTGCTCGGCCTTCGCATTCCAGCGCCGCCGGAGATCCAGGTCTCCACAAGCGCCAACGAGAATTCCTGGACGTTTACGATCGGCGCGCGTGCTGCCGCGCCACAGCCAGCACAGCTCACGCGGGAAGTCTCGGCTGAGGGAAGAGGGCGCATCAGCGTTGCGTTCGCCCGCGACGGCGTTGTGCGCTGGCTCAATGACCCCGAAATCGGCGACCGCATCGCTGTCGCCATGATCGGCGGGCCCGCGCGCGGGGTCGACACGCGCCGCGCCACGCTCGAAGCCGCGGTGCTGCCGTCCGCGCACGGGGCGGTCGTGGAGCCGCGCGCCGATGATCTGACGCTGACATTCGATGCCGGCACGCTCGCCATCACGCGCGGCCAAGGCCTCATCACCTCGGCGCGGGCCCAATCCGACCTCGAGGCCGGCCTCAGCGCGGCGATGATGGAGAATACGCTCGGCGGCGCGCCGATGCAGGCCGACCCCGAAAACAGCCTCGTGCACGTGCGCGATCGAATCGACGAACTCACGCGCCACGCCGCGGATGAAGGCGTCGGCGATGGCGCCCCTGTGGAAGCTCGCATGGCGCTTGCGCGCTACTTGCTCGAACACGAATTCGCAGCCGAAGCGCTCGGCGCCCTGCGCATCGTTGCAATCAATCAGGGCGAGCTGGTCGAGATCGATCCCGAGTATCGGCTGTTGCGCGGCGCGGCCAATGTGATGATGGGCCGCATTCACGCGGCACAGTCCGATCTCACTGCCTCGGCGTTGATGAACAATCCCTCGGCTGCGCTTTGGCGCGGCTACGGGGCGGCGATGCAGCAGAACTGGTCCGACGCCAGGCGCGAACTGGAACGTGGCGCGGGAGGCCTCGAAGAGCATCCTCCCGCTTGGCGTGCGCGCTTCCGCCTCGCGCTGGCGCAAGCGGCGGTCGAGCTTAACGACTACGCCGCAGCCGAAGCGGCCGCGCGCGCAGTCGTCGCCGAGGCCCCGGACCAAGCTCTACGTCTGCAAGCGCGGCTGATCGAAGCCCGCGTCGTCAACGCGCGCGGCGACCCAACGCGCGCGCTGGCGATGCTCGACGAACTCGCGCGCGCGCGCGACGAGGAGACCGCGGTTCGTGCACAGGTCGAGGCGATCCGCATCCGCCGCGCGACCGGCGCCATGCGCGCCGTGGATTTGGTGGAGCAGTTGGAGGCGTTGCGCTTCCGCTGGCGGGGCAATTCGACCGAACTCGCCATCGTCGGCCTGCTCGGCGAAACTTATTCGGAAATGGGCCGCTGGCGCGAAGCGCTCGCCACCATGCGCATCGCTGCCGATCGCTTTCCGGCCGATCCAGCCGCACGGCAATTACGCGCCGACATGTCGACATTGTTCGAGCGGCTGTTTCTGGATGGCGAAGCCGACCGGCTCGAACCGGTCCAGGCGCTCGGGCTCTTCTACGAATTCAGCGATCTCACGCCCGTCGGCCCCAATGGCGATCGGATCGTGCGTCTGCTCGCTGGGCGGCTCGTGCATGTCGACTTGCTCGAACAGGCGGCGCAATTGCTGCAGCACCAAGTCGATGAGCGCATTCAAGGCGTCGGCAAGGCGCACGTCGCGACCGATCTCGCCGCCATCTATCTGATGGATCACAAGCCGGATCGCGCGCTCGTGGCGCTCGCGAGTTCGCGTCTGCCCAATATTCCCCAGACGTTGCAGGCGGATCGCCGCATTCTCGAAGCGCGCGCACTTCTGGATCTTGGTCGTCTCGACGGCGCAGCAGAGTTAGTCGAGCGGGACCGCAGCGAAGATGCGCAGCGCGTGCGCGCCGAGGCCGCGTGGCGCGCCCGCGATTGGCCCCGCGCGGCGGCGGAACTCCGCGCTTTGCTTGGCATGCGCAATCGCTCGCAGCCGCTCGATGCTCATGGCCGTCAGGCGGTGCTGCGCATTGGCGTCGCCCTGACCCTCGCCGGCGGTGAAACCGGCGTGCGTGCGCTCTATCGCGAGTACGCGGGCGACATGGCCGACACTGAGGAGGCCGACGCGTTCGAGATCGTCGCCGCCGGAGTCAATACGGACGGCGCTGCCATACGCGACGTGGCGCGCACTGTGGCGCGCACCGATCTGCTCGATCGCTTCATGCAGCGTCTGCGTTCGCGCATGACCGAACAAGCGGCGCAAGCCGCGGCTCAGGCAGGCGGAGCGACGTCATCTCCATCGCCTGGAGCGCCGGCGCCAGCGACTCAGCCGCCGCAAGCTGCGCTGCCCCCGCAGAACGTTACGCCGGAAACCGGCGCTTAAGCTCAGCGCGCCGCGACGCGCGCGTCGAGCGGCGTATAGAGCGCCGGCTGCCCCGCGGCGAGGCTGTCCATTTCAGGCGTCGGCTGGCCGTAGCGCTTGCGGCAAAGCGCCATGTGTGAGAGCGAGCGCTCCGCGTAGTCCCGGCTTTCTGCACGCGGCATCATTTCCAGAACCAATAGCGGATCGAGATCGGACGGCTGCGTCGCCAGCCAGCGCGACAGCCAGCCGGGGCCGCCATTGTAGGCTGCGAAGAGTCGCCCGAGGTCGCCGTCATTGTGAAACTCAGTCATCAGCCACTGCACGTAGTCTTGGCCGAGACGCATGTTGAGGCCCGGTTCGAACAGCGGCGCCGGCGCGCGACGATAATTATGCGACCGGTCCATGTCGCGCGCGGTGGAGGGCAGGAGCTGCATCAGGCCGCGCGCGTTGGAGACGCTGACCGCCTTCGGGTTGAAATAGCTCTCTTGCCGCACGATGGCGTAGAGCAGAGCGCGGTCGAGCGAAAAACCGTTCTCCGGCTCGAACGACGTCGTGGGACAGAAGCCAGCCGCGACGTCGCGTCCGCCATACTCGGCGACGCGCAGCTGCGCGGCAGGCGCTTCGAGGGCGATCGCAAGCGCGAGGTAGGCGCGGTCGTCTTGAGGCGCAAGGTCGGCGTGCAAGCGGCGCAGTTCGTTCTCGACTTCCGAAAGGCGGCCGAGCTGCGCTAGCGCCGCCGCGCGCCGCGCGCCCGGATAGCGCTCGATCAGACGCGTGATTGTCTCGTCGTTGATTTCGGGCGCACTGAATTCGAGCGTGCTGTTGCGCCCGAGCTGAGTTTCAGCAAGCTGGCCGTAGAACGTCCAGGGTCTTTGCGCTGCCGCCTCCAGATGGGGCGCCGCGCCTTGCGTCTCGCCCGCCGCCAGCCGCGCGCGCGCGGCCCAATAGTGCGCGGCCGCGAGAGCCCAGCCGCCATGATGCGGCCACTGCGCCGATGCCTCGAACTGGCGCACCGCTTCGGCGTAATCGTGCAAACGGAAGGCGATGAGGCCGAGCTGCCACTGCGCCTGACCGCTCCGCGGCCCGCCCAGTTGAGCGTAGGCGAGATTGCGCGCGCCGTCGAAGTCGCCCGCGCCGATGCGTTCGTGAATGCGTTCGATGGCGACGCGCGCCGATGCGCTGTCGCCTGGGATTGGCGGCGGCGTGCCGGGAAGCGTGCGGCCCCGGCCGGCAATCGGATCTGGCGCGCGCGTGCCGTTGCGCCGGGCGCGGCGCGAACGCGAATCCATGGCGCGGTCGTGGACCGCTGGCGCCATGCCGTAATCGCCATAGCGATTGAGCCAGCCTGTGTAGTCGCTCCAGCTCCCCCGGTGCGAACGCGTCAGCAGCATGCGTCCGCGCACAACACCGTCGAGCACATCGTCATCGGCGCGCGATAGCGCCGTGCCGACGCCACGCCAGTTGCCGCTCTCGATGGCGCCGAACGCGTCGCGGTAAGCGGCTTCGTCCTGCTCTGACAGAACGATGACGTGCTGCTCGGCAAGCGCGGCGGGAGCGGCGAGCGCGGCGACGGAGAAAGCGGCGAGGGCGTAGCGGAACGTCATCGGAGCTCGTCGTTTTGAGTTCGTTAGGGATGAGCCGCCCGCGTCACGCCCAATTCATCGAGCCAAGCTTCGGCGAGCAGCAAATCCGCCCACGCCAGCCGCTTCTGCTGAGGCTGGCGCAAGAGGTATGCGGGATGAAGCATGACCATCGTGTTGACGGGCGCCGTTAACCCCTCGCGGTTGTAGAGGAGCCTGCGTCCTCGCAGCTTCATCACCCCATCCTCGCGCTTGAGCACGGTGTGGGCGGCGGCCTTGCCGGTAAGGATCAGAAGTCTTGGCTGGCTGAGTTCGATCAGCCGTTCGACGAACGGCAGGCAGGAGACCGTCTCGCCTTGCGTCGGATCGCGATTTCCAGGCGGTCGCCAGTAGATTGTATTTGAAATCAATACGTTGGACTTACGATCCAGCCCGATCGAGGCCAGCATCTTGTCCAGCAGCTGACCCGAGCGGCCGACGAACGGCTTGGCCTGTTCGTCCTCGTCCTTGCCCGGCGCTTCACCAAGGACCAACACCGGCGCATCATCGACGCCATCGGCGAACACGGTATTCCGGGCCGTAGCCTTCAGCGCGCATCCCTCGAACTTGTCCACAGCTGCGCGAAGTTCAGCGATGGTGGTCGCAGCGGCCGCCATCGCCCTCGCGGTGTTTACCGCGTCCTCGGCTGGCTGAAGTTTGGCCGCCGGCTTGGGTTTCGGCGGCGGATCGAGTCGGGTCGGCTCGCGCGCGGCGAGGGCGGGGTTCTGCGCCCGCGCTGGCGCCGTGGTCGGTTTCGCCGTGAACACCGCCTCAGCGTCGTCCATATCCACGCCCGCGGCCCGCCAGAAGGCGAGCAGCGCGCGCGCGGCGTTCTGCGAGGCGGCGGCGTTCTCCATGGCCGAGTTATGACCGGACTCGGGGCAACAGCCAAAGCGGCGATCCGCAGCTTGCGCCTCATCGCAACCGCTTTGATAAACGCCCCCGACAACGTGAAGGGATCGAAATGGCCGAAGACGCCCCCGAGCGCGAAGCGATGGAATACGACGTCGTCATCGTCGGCGCGGGCCCCGCCGGCCTTTCCGCTGCGATACGTCTGAAACAGCTCGCCGCCGAAGCGGAACGCGAGGTGAGCGTTGCCGTGCTTGAAAAGGGCGCTGAGGTCGGCGCGCATATCCTCTCCGGCGCGGTGATCGATCCCTGCTCGCTCAATGAATTGATCCCGGACTGGAAGGAGAAGGGCGCGCCGATCGAGACGCCGGTGACTGACGATCAGTTCAAAATTCTCGGCCCAGCGGGCGCGGTCTCTTTGCCAACGTTCCTGATGCCGCCGCTGTTCAATAATCACGGCAACTACATCGTCTCGCTCTCGAACGTGACGAAGTGGCTCGCGACGCAAGCGGAGGAGCTTGGCGTCGAAATCTATCCGGGCTTCGCCGCCTCCGAGCCTATTTTCGATGACGCAGGCGCGTTGAAAGGCGTCGTCGCCGGCGTGTTCGGCATCGCCAAGGACGGCACCAAGAAGCCCGACTATCAGCCCGGGATGGAGCTGCACGGCAAATACGTGTTCATCGCCGAAGGCGTGCGCGGATCGCTGGCGAAAGTGCTGCTAAACCGCTACGATTTGTGCGCCAAGAGCCAGCCGCAGAAGTTCGGCATCGGCATCAAGGAACTCTGGGAAGTGCCTAAAGAAAAGCACAAGCCCGGCCTTGTGCTGCACACCGTGGGCTGGCCGCTCGATGACGACACCGGCGGTGGCTCGTTCATGTATCACTTCGGCGATCGCCAAGTGTACGTGGGTTACGTTGTCCACTTGAACTACAAGAACCCCTACCTGTCGCCGTTCGACGTCTTCCAACAACACAAGCTGCATCCGGAAATCCGGCAATACATTGAGGGCGGCAAGCGCATCGCCTACGGCGCGCGCGCGATCACCGAAGGCGGCTTCCAGTCGGTGCCGCGTCTCTCATTTCCGGGCGGCGCGCTGATCGGCTGCTCGGCGGGCTTCGTCAACGTGCCGCGCATCAAGGGCAGCCACAACGCAATCAAGTCCGGCATGCTCGCGGCGGAAGCCGCGTTTGAAGCGATCGCCGCAGGTCGCCAGCGTGACACGCTCGATGCCTATGACGAAGCGTATGGCAGAAGTTCCATCTACAAGGATCTGAAGCGCGTGCGTAACGCCAAGCCGATGCTCTCGCGCTTCGGTACATTCTGGGGAGGCGTCTTCGGCATGTTCGATATGTGGACGAACACGCTCCTCGGCGACTTCTCCTTCTTCGGCACGATGAAGCACGGCAAGGCCGACTACGCCGCCACCGAAAAAGCCGCCGAGCACAAGCCGGTCGTCTACCCGAAGCCGGACGGCGTGCTGACCTTCGACAAGCTTTCCTCGGTCTATCTCTCCAACACCAACCACGAAGAGGACCAGCCGTCGCACCTCACACTGAAGGACCCGACCGCGCCGATCCGGGTCAATCTCCCTGAATACGCCGAGCCGGCGACACGATATTGCCCGGCTGGCGTGTACGAAGTGCTCTACGATGAGGCAGGGAGTAATCCGCGGTTCCAGATTAACGCTCAAAACTGCGTGCACTGCAAAACGTGCGATATCAAAGATCCAAGCCAGAATATAAATTGGGTGACGCCCGAAGGCGGCGGCGGGCCGAACTACGCCAATATGTGAGCTGCGCGCCCCGCGGTAACAGGAGAAAGGACGAAAGAATGCGTTGGGCCATCCTGGCGGCGACTGTTGCAGCAGCTGCGATCACGGCAAGCACCCTCACTTGGGCGCAGGACGTCAAGCCGGAGACTGAGCGCACGGCTGAACAGGGGGTCATCCCCGTCGCGATGTTGCGCGTCACCTCGCCGCCGAATGCGGCGCCCGGCAGGACGTATGAGTCCGCCGATGCGGCTTTGCTGCAAGCGGATGTCGATTATCTTGTGCGCGAAGGCCATCGCGCGGTCACGCGCAATGACGCCGAGGCCCACTGGCACATAGCGGCGTTCGCCGATGATCTCGCGACGGGCCGTCACACTCAGGCGCGCGACGTACTGCGCAACGCGCCAGGGGGCATCAATGGCGCGTTCGGCGACATGCTAGAGCCGTTCCTGATCGCGGCCGAAGGCAATGTTGATCGGGCCGTCGAGCGGGTCGACGCCGGCGCCGATGGCCTGCCGGCGCCGCTGCCTGAAGTCGCCCGTGCGCTGCTGTTTGAATCCGCCAATCGCTTGCCTGAGGCGGCGGCGGTGTATGCATTGATGGTGGAAAGGCTCGACACGACGCCCCCCGGCGAGGCCGAGCCGCAGACGCGCGAGGAGTTCGACCGCGTGCTCAACGCCGCGCGCGTCACTCACGCTGTCTATCGCGCTGCTTTGGTGCACCACCGGCTGGGTCGCACCGAAGAGGCCCGGCGTTATTACAATATCGTCGCCAACTTCGCGCCCCGCGCTGTCGACGTGCGCGCCAATCTTGCCCGGCTCGACGCCGGACAGCCGCCGTTCGAGCAACCCTTAACCGTCGTCGGCGCGACCGGCCGTTGGATGCTTTTCCTGTCGGAGTTCCAGACCCAAGCGGAAATGCTCGGTGCGATGCTGGCTCAGAGCGACCCGGCGCAGGGCTATGCTTCGACCGCTGGCGCGGTGCTGCTGCAAATCGGCGTGCTGTTGGCCAACGATTCCGACGATTGGCGTCTCTACGCGGCGCAACAGACGCTCGACGCCGGCGGCGTCGAGGGCGCTCAGCGCATTATCGACCAGGTACCCGCCTCGAGCCCGTTCGCGCCCGATGCCGAGATCGTCCGCGCTTCGATCCAGATTGAGCGCGGCAATGACGAGGCTGCCGCTGCAGCGGCGGAGCGTGCGCTCGCCTTGGCGGGCGAGCGCTGGTCGATCATCGCCTCGGTCGGCGACGTCTATCGCCGCATCGGCCATCCCGACCGCGCCATCCCTGCGTTTGACCGGGCGCTGACGATGGCGCAGGACGTCAAGGATCGCGCCGACGTGCTCGGCTGGCGCGCTTACGCGCATCGCTTCGCGGGCAATCTCAACGCCGCAACGGCGGATATGCGCGCCGCCTACGAGATCGATCCAAGCGTTGATACGCGGTTGCTCTACGTTTCCATCCTGATGGATGATCCGGCAGCTTGGCGCGACGGCGTGCAGATGGCGCGCGGCCTGTTCGCGGAGCAGCCGGACTCCGTGTTGCGCCTTAACGCGTTGGGCTATGCGCTGATCCAGCGGCCGGAAGGTCTGGAGGAGGGCTATCGCCTCTTGTGGCGCGGCTTCAATTATGGCCAGACCGACTATGCCGTGATCGATAGCCTCGGCTGGGCTTATTATCTCTATGGCCACTTCGACCAAGCGCGCGCGCTGATCGAACGCGCGAACAATCTGTCGGCGGGCAATCCCAACGCCGAAGTCCTCGATCACCTGGGCGACGTGTACTGGCGCCTCAATCGCCGCGAGGAAGCGCGTGCGACGTGGCGCCAGGCGGTCGATGCGCGGCCGGATGCGATCCGGCGCCGCGATATTGAGCTGAAGCTGTCGCGCGGCTTGACCACGCCTGCGCCGCGCGAGCGGCCGCTGCCGCAAGTGTCGTTGCCGGACGGCCCTGCGCAGCGGGACGAACTCTAGGTGCTGCGCACAGCTGCGCTCGCGGCCGGCGTATGCCTTGCCGCCTGTGCGAGCGCACCGGGAGCGCCGGCGCCGGAGTCGCGGGCGTATGCGGATTTCCTGATCGGTCGCGTCGCCAACGCCCGCGCCGATCATGCCGCCGCTGCGGATCGATATTTCGCGGCGCTGGCGCGATCGCCCGGCGATGAGGCGCTGATCGAGGGCGCGCTTGTTGCTTCACTTGCCTCGGGCGACATCGAACGAGCGCGGCGCGCGGCGCGTATGGCGCCGCGTTCCAATGCGCCCGCCTACGCGCACATCGTACGCGCTTCAGACGCTCTCGTAAGCCAACGTTATTCGCAGGCAGATGCGGAGCTGGATCATGTCGAGGGCACGGCGGCGGAAGAATTGCTCGCGCGCATGCTCGCTGTGTGGGTGCGCGCGGGGCAACGCGAGACCACCGATGTCGCCGCCGATCTCGCGCCGCTCGCTTCGATACGGCCCTACGGCGCATTGTTTGCGTACCAGCAAGCGATGGTGCTCGACTATGCCGGCAGGCAGGACGAAGCGCTCGCAGCATACAATACAGCCGCGCAGGGCGGCTTGTGGTTGCCGTCGGGCGTCGCTCGTCATGCCGATCTGTTGGTGCGGATGGGGCGGCGCGACGAAGCGCTCGCTTTGCTGAATTCGGAGGGCAACGCGGCGAATCCTGGGCTCGTGGTCGCGCGCGCGCGCATCGAGGCGGGCGAGGCTGCGGCGATGGATGGTCTGACGCCCGCGCGCGGCGCCGCGACCGCGCTCTACGGCATGTCCGCGCTCTTCCGCCAGGAGCACGATCCGACCAACAGCCTCAGCGCTCTCACGCTTTCATTGATGCTGGACCCGGACTTCGATGGCGCACGCTTGGCATTGGCGCAGCAGCAGGCGGACTTGGGCAACACCGATCGCGCCCGCGCCGTGCTCGCCGACATTGACCCGGCCTCGCCGTACGCCTTGAACGGCCGCATTCTGGAAGCTTGGATCATCCACGACGCCGGCGACAAAGACACCGCGATCTCGATCGCGCGTGCGAATGCGCAGACAGGCGACATACGCGCTCGCCGCGCGCTCGCCGATATGTACCGTGGCGCGGAACGTTTCGCCGAGGCCGAACCGCTCTACACGGAATTGATTGCAGAGCAGCCGCAGGAATGGCGGCTCTATTTCTCGCGCGGCGCCGCGCGAGAACGTTTGGGCCGCTGGCCGGAGGCCGAAGCGGACCTGCAGCGCGCCCTTGAGCTCTCCCCCGACCAGCCGGACGTGCTCAACTATCTGGGCTACATGTGGGTGGATCGCGGCGAGCGGCTGCAAGAAGGCCTGGCCATGATCCGCCGCGCCGCCGAGCTGCGGCCGATGTCCGGCGCCATCATCGACAGCCTGGGATGGGCTTATTATCGTCTTGGCGACTACGCGCAGGCGCTCGAATGGCTCGAAGCGGCAGTGCGGCTCGAACCTGCGGATGCCACACTCAATGATCATCTCGGCGACGCCTATTGGCGCCTTGGGCGTCGCGTCGAAGCGCGCTTCCAATGGCAGCGCGCCTTGACGCTCGATCCGGATGATCCCGAACCGATCCGCATCAAGGTCGAGAATGGATTGCCGCCGGAAGCGCCAGCGCAATCGGCGACGCGATGAGCGTCCGCGTCTTCGCGCCGGCGAAGATCAATCTCACGCTTGAAGTGGGCCGCCCGCGCGTCGACGGCTATCATCCCTTGCAGAGCGCAGTGATGTTTGCCGACGTCGGCGATTGGCTCGAGGCCGCGCCTGCCGATAGACTCTCACTGGCCATTTCCGGTCCGTTCGCTGCCGGACTTGACGCCGGCGACGGCAACCTCGTTCTCCGCGCCGCACGGCTGCTCGATCCGAACCGCGGCGCCGCGCTCAAGCTCGAAAAGAATCTGCCGATCGCCTCCGGTATCGGCGGCGGCTCCTCCGACGCCGCCACAACCTTGATTGCGCTGAACGAACTTTGGGGCCTTGAGCATCCGAAGATGGAACTCGTGCGCATCGCCGCCCACATCGGCGCCGATGTTCCGGTCTGCGTGCGCAAGCATAGCGCTTGGATCAGCGGCATCGGAGAAAACGTCGCGGCTATGCAGGCGCCTGTTTTGCACGCCGTTCTCGTCAATCCCGGCAAGCCGCTCGCTACGCCCGCCGTGTACCGGCGCTTTGATGAACTGGGCCGGGGCCGTGACTTCGAGCAGCGCTCTGTTGTCGACTGGCGAAGCGCAGACGAGGCATTCAGCGCTGTCATGTTGTACGGAAACAACCTCGAGGTTCCGGCTGTATCGCTCATGCCGGAATTGGAAGACCTGTTGCAGATCCTCCACGCCGACCCCCGCACCGTGTGCGCGAGCCTCTCAGGCAGCGGGGCAACGTGCTTTGCGCTCACGCGCAACGCCAAGGAGGCCTCGGCCTTGGCCGGCGATCTCGGCGCGCGCGACCGCGACTGGTGGGTCCGCGCAACCTCGCTCGGCGCGCCTTGACCGCGGTGCTGCCCTTGCGTTAGCCCGGCGGCGCAGAGGTAACGGCGTGATCCAGGATCTCATTGCAGGCGTCGCCGTCGCCTTCTTCACGAGCCTCATTGCCTCCAGGGCGATGATTTGGATCGGCCCACTGGATGCGCCGTCCGAGGCTCGTAAACAGCATCAGGCGCCAACGCCCACAAGCGGCGGCATCGGCATTGGCGCCGGCTATGGCGCGGCATTGGTGGTGCTGAGCCTGTTTTCGCTGGAGTGGCGGCACGAGGTGAGCCCGCAAGGCGTGGCGATGCTGTGGACATCGGCGCTGTTCGCCTATCCGCTTCTCTTTGTCGGTTTTGTCGACGACGCTCGACAATTGAATGCAAAGTTCAAATTTGCGGTCTACGCCGTGCTCGCAATCGCCGCAGCCTCGCTGATGGGCGTTGTCAGCGAACTGCGCGTCGGCGGCTACACGCTGAGTCTGCCGTTCGGGATTGGCCTCTTTGGCACCGCGCTATGGGTGTTCACGCTGGTGAACGCCGTCAACTTCATGGACGGCGCCAACGGCGTCGCCATGGGGTCGGTGGCGGTTGGCCTCATCGCCGTCACTGTTGTCGCCTTTGAGGGAAATTCGATCGGCGGCGCGGCTATCGCGCTCTGCGGGGCCGGCGCGCTTGCCGGCTTCCTGGTTTGGAATTTCCCAGTCGGCCGCCTATTCGCGGGTGACTCTGGTGCGCTGTTCGCCGGCGCTCTCGCCGCATTCGCATGCCTGATCGTCATTGCGCGGACCGGAGCGTCTCCGTTCATCGCGCCAATTCTATTCTTCCCGCTTCTCGCGGATGTCTTGCTCACCCTGTTCGATCGCGTGCGGCGCCGGCAATCGCTATTCGTCGGCCACACCGACCACATTTATCAGATCGCCATTCGCTCCGGCTGGAGCCACGCGCAAATTGCGCTCGCCTACTGGCTGGCCATGGCGGTGTGCGGCGCGATCGGCATCCTGGCGGATCGCGATCCCAGCCACACCGCGCCCGCCATGGCGTTAGCCGCCCTCGCCGGGCTCGGCATCGCCATCGACACTTTCGTCCGCCGCAACGCCAAGGCGGGCGGCGTCGTTCAGCCCTAAGAAAATCCCATCGCCCTCCTTGACGGCGCCCGTCCGCCATTGTAGATAACGAGATAGTTATAGAAATACACGGTTATGCAAAGTTCCGACCGCCTTGATCTGACTTTCGCCGCGCTCGCCGATCCGACCCGGCGGGCGATCTTGGCCCGCTTGGCCACGGGCGAAGCTTCAGTTCAGGAGCTCGCCGAGCCTTTCGACATGAGCCAGCCGGCCATCTCCAAGCACCTCAAGGTGCTGGAACGGGCAGGGCTCATCTCGGTGGACATCGACGCGCAACGCCGTCCGCGCCGATTGCAGCCGCAACGATTGGAGGAAGCGGTGGATTGGATCGAGCGCTATCGCGAGATCTTCGAGCAGAACTACCAGCGCCTCGATGCACTGCTCGATGAACTCAAAGGCAAGCCCGCAAAATCGAAACGAAAAAAATAGCGCGCTTGTCGTCCCGCGGCGCGCTCGTTCGTCCTCTGAGCGAGCAGCCGCATCAACAAACCCAAGGAGAAGTACAATGCCAAAGCCAGCAGAAGTTACGTTGCCAAGTGATCGCGAAGTTCGCGTCACGCGCCAATTCAATGCGCCGCGCCAATTGGTATGGGATGCGCATACGAAGCCTGAACTGGTTCAGAAATGGCTCGGCTACCATGGTTGGGATATGCCGGTCCGCGAGATGGACGTACGCGTTGGCGGCAAATATCGCTGGCAGTGGAAGAGCCAGGAGGACGGCAAGCAGTTCGGCTTCTTTGGCACATTCACTGAAGTGAACGCGCCCTCGAAGCTTGCGCACGAACAATATTATGATCCGGGCGATATTGGCGGCGCCATGCCGGCGGGCGATCCATGCATCGTTTCGCTGGATCTCAGTGAGCAGAACGGCGTCACCACGCTCGTCTGCACCATGAAGTTCGCGTCGAAGGAAGCGCGCGACGGCGCCGTCTCCACCGGCATGACCGACGGCATGGAGTTTAGCTACGCCCGTCTCGATGACATGTTCGCCAAGAAAGCAGCGTGAGGAGAGCAGTCATGCAAAAGATCACGCCGATGATGTGGTTCGACAACCAGGCCGAAGAGGCGGCGAACCACTACGTCCGCATCTTCAAAGACGGAAAAATCAACCACATCGCCCGCTACACCGAAGCGGGTCCTGGAACGCCAGGCAGCGTCATGGTGGTGGATTTCGAGCTGCACGGCCAGCGCTTCACCGCGCTGAACGGCGGCCCGATCTTCAAGTTCAGCGAAGCCGTCTCCTATGTCATCCACTGCAAAGACCAAGCAGAGGTCGACTACTATTGGCACGCCCTGCTCGAAGGCGGCGGCAAGGAGAGCCAATGCGGCTGGCTCAAGGACAAGTTCGGCTTCTCCTGGCAAGTCGTGCCCGAACGCGCCCTGGAATTGCTGACCAACCCGGATCCGGCCGTTCGCAAACGCGTGTCGGAAGCTGTCTACAAGATGGTCAAGCTCGACCTTGCCGCGATCGAACGCGCGGCTAAGGGCTGAGCCTCATGCCGGCCAAGGACGCGGACGCCTATCTCGCCAAACTCAGCGCCGACAAGCGCGCGACGCTGGAGAAGGTGCGAAAGGCGATCCGCGCCGCGGCGCCCAAAGCGGAAGAGGGCATAAGCTACGGCATGCCCGCCTTCATTCAAGGCAAGCCAATCGCAGGTTATTCCGCCAGCGCCAACCATTGCTCGTACTTTCCCATGAGCGGCGCAATAACGGCCAAGCTTGCTGCCAATCTCAAGGGCTATGAGACGAGCAAAGGCGGTTTCCGCTTTCCGATCGGCAAGCCGCCGTCCGCGGCGTTAGTTCGCAAGCTGGTACAGGCGCGGTTGGCGGAGATCGAGGGCGTGGGGAAAGCAAAGAAGACGCCGGCGAGGAAGGCTTCGGCCAAGAGGGCAACGAGCGCGCCGCTGGATTTCAAGCCGATCCTGGCGGAGCTGAAACGCAATGCCTCGCCGCAATACAGAACCGATATGGCGAAACGCTACGGCATCGTCACTAAAGCCGAAGTCTACGGCACGCCAGTCGGCACGCTCCGCGCCATGGCAAAGAGGATCGGTCATAATCACGACCTCGCAGAAAGGCTCTGGGCGACAGGGATCCACGATGCGCGCATGCTGGCCACTATGGTCGATGATCCTGCGCTGGTGACGCCGGCGCAGATGGAGCGCTGGGCGAAGGATTTCGACAATTGGGGCATCGTCGACACCGCCTGCTTTCACTATTGGGACCGCACGCCGCACGCGTTCAAACAGATCGAGAAATGGTCAAAGGCGAAGGATGAGTTCGTCAAGCGAGCAGCGTTTGCCTTGCTCGCCAGCTGTGCGCTGCACAAGCAAGGGACGGACGAACAATTCCTCCGCGGCCTCGAACTGATCGAACGCGAAGCCACCGACCCGCGCAACTTCGTCAAGAAGGCCGCGAACTGGGCGCTGCGAGCGATCGGGGGCAAGAAGAGCCCCAAGCTCCGCGTCGGTGCACGCGCGCTTGCGAAGCGGCTCGCGGAGTCGTTCGATCCCACCGAACGCTGGAACGGCAAGGATGCGCTGCGCGCGTTTGCGAAGAGCTAGGGAGGAACGCCATGCTCAAGAAAGTCGCCTTCACTATGTATCCGGTCAAAGACGTGGCTCGTGCGCGTGACTTCTATGAGAACAAGCTAGGGCTCAAAGTTGGCATGAACGGCAATTTCGGCGACAAGTGGTGGATCGAATACGACTTGCCTGGCGGCGGTTGTTTTGCGTTGGAGAATTTCGGCGAAGCCGAGCCGAGCGCCAATTCTGGCGGCACGATCGCGTTCGAAGTGGAAGACCTCGACAAGCTCATTGCCGACCTCAAGGCGCAGAACGTGGTCTTAAAGGGCGATCTAGTTCACGGCCCAAACTGCCGAATGCAAGTCTGCTTGGACACGGAGGGCAACGCCGTGCTGCTGCACCAGCTGAACAAGAAATGAGTGAATAACGAATGGCGAGTGGCGAATGGAAGTTAGCGCAATTCACCGCTGCCCCATTCGCTATTCGCTACTCACTATTCGCTCTTAATATCCCCGCTCCACCACAAACTCCGGCAGCGCTTCCAGCGCCTCGCGATATGCGTTCGCCGGCAGCGTCTTAAGCGCAACGCGGGCCGCATCCGCATGCGTTCGCGCCGCCTCGAGCGTGAGCCCGATCGCATTGTGCCGCTTCACCAGCGCTAGCGCGCGATGGAAGTCGTCGTCGCTGCGCTCGCCGCTCATGACGCGCCGCCAGAACGCGCGCTCAGCCTCGTCGCCGGCGTCGCGCGCGAACACGACCGGCAGCGTGACCTTGCCTTCACGGAAATCGTCGCCGGCGTTCTTGCCCATCGCGGCCGAGAGCCCGCCATAATCCAGCGCATCGTCCACGAGCTGGAACGCCAGCCCCAATTCGCGCCCGTAGATCTCCAGCGCGTTCGCCTCAGCGCCCGGCCGCCCCGCAGCCACCGCTCCGGATTTCGCCGCGGCGGCGAACAGCGCTGCCGTCTTCGCAGCGACAATCTCCATGTAGCGCTCGCGCGTGGTCTCTGCGTCATTTGCGGCGGCGAGCTGCATCACTTCGCCTTCGGCGATCACGCTTGCGGCCCGGGCGAGAATGTCCAGCACCTGGACGTCGCCGGTCTCAACCATCAAGTTGAACGAGCGCGCGAACAAGAAATCGCCCACCAAAACGCTGGCCGAATTGCCCCAAACCAGGTTCGCGGACTTCTTGCCGCGCCGCATTGAGGATACATCCACAACGTCGTCGTGCAGCAGCGTCGCGCTGTGGATGAACTCGACCGCCGCCGCCAGCTTGCGCGACCCATCGCCGCCGCCACCCACGAGCCGCGCCGCCGCTAGTGTGATCAGCGGTCGGATGCGCTTGCCGCCCGCGTCGATCAGATGCCCGGCCAGGTTCGGGATCACCCCGACCGCACTGGTCATGTAGTGATGGATGATGGCGTCGACGGCGGCGATGTCTTCCGCCAATAGCGCCGCCAACCGGTCCACCGCATTCGTGGCGCCGGGGGCTTGCCTGGCTGGTCCGACCGCCGGTCCCAATGGGCCTCCGCTTGCCTTCATGTATCGACAAAACGATGCTGGGGCCCACGCGCAGGGTCAAGCTGGGTTCCACCGGTCGCGCGGAAGGGTCGCACGGGCGAATATGGTCGAACCTGAGATCACGGAAGACGCGCTCTTAAACGGCCGCATTCACATCCGCCAACCCGCGCGCGGTTACCGCGTCAATGTCGACACGCTGCTGCTCGCGGCCGCAGTAGAAGCTCGCGACGGCGCGCGTCTGATGGAAGCAGGCTGCGGCGTTGGCGGGGCGCTTCTCGCCGTCGCTGTACGCAATGAGAACGTGACGTTGGTCGGAGTCGAACGCGATCGGAACATCGCATCGATGTCGCGCGAAAATGTCGCCCTTAACGCGATGACACAGCGCATCGAAATCGTCACAGGCGACGCGCTGGATCGAGGCGCTAAACTCGGCGTGTTCGACGGCGTGTTCGTGAACCCGCCATTCGACACAGAAGGCGAGGGCCGCGCGCCCGCCGAAATACGCCGGCACGCACACATTGCCGATGCGTCGCTTGATACCTGGATCGGTGCGCTCGCCGATCGGATTACGGGGGGCGGCGCGCTGACGATGATCCATCGTGCTTCGAAGACGCCAGAAATCTTGGTTGCGCTCGACGGTCGCCTCGGCGGCGTCGAATTTATCCCCATTCGTCCCCGCCAGGACGCGGCCGCCACGCGGGTCATCGTGCGAGCGCGGAAGGGCTCGCGCGCCCCGTTCAGGTTGTACCCCGGATTGGTGCTCCACGACGCATCGGGGGCCAAATACACGCCCGAAACGGAAGCCATCTTGCGCGGCGAAGCCGGCATCAGCTTCCGCTGATTGACTCTCCAAAGCCGCGCGACCAGTTTCCGGCCCAACGGAGCCGCCCGACGCGAGTCGCGCTCCTCCGGCCAGACAAGCGAACCCCGTGGGAGAGAGCGCCGAACAGGGCGCCCCCGAAGGAGCAACCGCCCCGGAAACTCTCAGGGAACCGGACCGCGGGGGGATGAACACGCTGGATAGTGCTGCCCCGGTGGGGGCAGCCGCCGAAGGAGTAAATCTCTCAGGCGCCAGGGACAGCGGGGGCTGCATGCACGCGAACGCATGCGCCGCGAAACCTGGGACCAACATGGCCGAAGCCGGATCACCGAAGAAGCTGCCGCTCGACGCGATTTGGCGCGCGCGCACCTCGAAGTTCGGCGATTTCGCCGGCTACGACATGCCGCTCCAGTTCGAGGGCCTGATCCCCGAACACAATTGGACGCGCACACACGCGGGCCTGTTCGATGTTTCGCACATGGGTCCGTGCTTCTTTGCGCTGCCGAAGGGCCACGGGATCGAGGGCGACGAAGCGCACAAGAAGGTCGCGTCTCTGATCGAACGCCTCGTGCCGGCCGATATCCAGGGCCTGAAGCCCGGCCAGGTCCGCTACACCATGCTGCTCAACGAAGAGGGTGGCGTGCTCGATGATCTGATGATCGCGCGCCCCGCCGAGGCTGCGGCCGCTGGCGATCTCTACATTGTCGTCAACGCCGGCTGTAAGCACGAGGACTGGGCGCTCATCGAAGAAGCGACCAAAGGCGAAGCCAATCTGGTCCGCGCCGACGATCGTTGCCTGCTCGCGCTGCAAGGACCGAGCGCCGAAGCGGTGGCCGGCGCTGTGATCGATCCGGCGCTCGCGGATATGACCTTCATGACAGTGAAGCGCTACGACGTGTTCGGGCGCATCACCGTCACGCGTTCGGGTTACACTGGCGAGGACGGCTACGAAATCCTCGTTCGCGCCGAACAGGCTACGAATCTCGCCAACGCACTGCTTGCGCATGCGGAAGTGAAGCCAATCGGACTCGGCGCGCGCGATTCACTGCGGCTTGAAGCCGGCCTTTGCCTCTACGGTCACGACCTCGATCCGACCACGTCGCCGATCGAAGCTGATCTCGCCTGGACCATCCAGAAGCGACGCCGCGAAGCAAAGGATTTTCCCGGCGCCAAGCGCATCCTGCGCGAGTACGAACTAGGGCCAGCGCGCAAGCGCGTCGGCATCCGCCCGAACGATCGCGCACCCGCGCGCGAAGGCGTTGAGATTTACAAGGACGGCAAGAAGGTCGGCGTCGTCACCAGCGGCGGCTTCTCGCCCATCCTCAATGGCCCGATTTCCATCGGCTACGTTGAAGCCGCGCATTCCGAACCCGGGACCCGCCTCGAACTCATGATCCGAGGGCAAGCCCGCGCCGCCACTGTCACGCCGCTGCCGTTCGTACCGCACAACTATGTGAGGAAGAAATGAGCGCGCGCATCCAACGCACCCTCTCCCCCGAGAGGGGGAGAGGACAGTGTGAGGGGGCGGCTCCGTCAGAGTCGCGCCTAGCGCAAAGACAAGTCGGCGGACGCCCGCGCTCCACCCTCACCCAACCCTCTCCCTCCCAACGGAGGGCGAGGGCAGTCGTCGTATCCACTCGCATCGGAGCAACATCATGAGCAAATGCTACACGAAGGATCACGAGTGGGTTGAGCTTAGCGGCGACATCGCCACCGTCGGCATCACGCAATACGCCGCTGAGCAATTGGGCGATGTCGTCTACGCCGAACTCCCGGACGTAGGCAAAAGTTTCAGCCAAGGCGCCGATATGGCGGTCGTCGAAAGCGCCAAGACCGCTTCCGAAGTCTACGCGCCTATCTCCGGCGAGATCGTCGAAACCAATTCCGAGATCGTCGGCGGCAACTGGCAGATCATCAACGACGGCCCAGAAGCCGGCGGCTGGTTCGTGAAGCTGAAGCCATCCAACAAGAGCGAACTCGACGCGCTGATGGATGAAGCCGCGTACGCCGATTACGTGAAGGGCCTTTGATGATGGGCGCCGCCGTAAGGAACCCCCGCCCCCTTGCGGGGCGGGGGCAGGGGGTGGGGGGCGATCAGAATGGAGCGCGACGGCGCCAACGGTGCTTCGCCTTGCACGCCCCCCATCCCCTACCCCTTCCCCGCAAGGGGGAAGGAATCGCAATGCTTGTACCGCTGGAGTCTTGACCCCGTGCGCTATCTCCCCCTCACCGACGTTGACCGCCAGCAAATGCTCGACGTCATCGGCGTTAAGTCAATCGACGACCTCTTCGTCGATGTGCCGAAGGGCGCGCTGCTGAAAGACCTCGCGCCGCTGCCAAAAGCGCAGGGCGAGGTCGAAGTGCATCGCCACCTGCAGCGCCTGGCTGAGAAGAACACGCCCGCTGGCCGCACCGCCTTCTTCCTCGGCGCTGGCGCTTATCGCCATCACGTGCCGGCGAGCGTCGATCACTTGATCCAGCGCAGCGAATTCCTCACTGCCTACACGCCGTACCAGCCGGAAATCGCGCAAGGCACGCTGCAAGCGCTCTACGAATTCCAATCGCAAGTCGCGATGCTTCTCGACATGGAGGTCGCTAACGCCTCCATGTACGACGGCTCCACGGCTTGCGCCGAAGCCGCGATGATGGCCGCGCGCGTCACCAAGCGGCGCAGAATCGTCTTCTCCGGCGGCGTCCACCCGCATTACATCGACACCGCCCGCACGGCCTGTGAAGCGCTCGGCCTCGAAATCGTCGCGCTGCCTGCGGCCGTCGATGACGAAGCCGCGGTGACGAAACATCTCGGCGCCGATGTCGCTGCCGTCATCGTGCAATCGCCAAACGTGTTCGGTACTGCAACGGACCTGACCAAGATCGGCGAAGCCGCCCGCGGCGCAGGCAGCCTGATGGTGGCGACGTTCACCGAAGCCGTCGCCTTCGGCCTGATCGAACCGGCCGGCGCGATGGGCGCGGACATCGTCTGCGGCGAAGGCCAATCCATCGGCAACGCACTCAACTTCGGCGGGCCGTATGTCGGCCTCTTCGCCGTCAAGGAGAAATACGTCCGCCAGATGCCCGGCCGCGTCGCTGGCGAAACCGTCGACGCCGAAGGCAAGCGCGGCTTCGTGCTGACGCTCTCCACCCGCGAACAGCACATCCGCAGCGAGAAGGCGACCAGCAACATCTGCACCAATTCCGGCCTCTGCCAGCTCGCCTGGACTATCCACATGACGCTCTTGGGCGAGAAGGGCCTGCGCCAACTCGCGCAGCTCAATCACGAGAAGGCGATCGCGCTCGCCGACGCGCTCGCGAAAGTCCCCGGCGTTGAAGTGCTCACCAAGTGCTTCTTCAACGAAATCGCTGTGAAGCTCTCGAGACCCGCGCAAGAGGTTGTCGACCAACTCGCGCAATGGGGCGTGATCGCCGGTGTCGCCATGAGCCGCCTCAATCCGAAAGCAGGCATGGACGATGTCCTCATCGCCTGCGCCACCGAAATGAACACCGACGAAGACATCGCCGCCTACGCGAAAGCACTGAAGGAGGTGCTGTCGTGATCACCGAAACCACCTCCGGCAATCGCGGCCTCCTGCAAGCTGAGCCGCTCATCTTCGAAACCGGCCACGCCACCGGGACGGGCGTCGATCTGCCGGCGCCCAAAGGCACGCCCGACAAGCTGGGCGGCCTCGGCCGCAAAGCGGCGCTCGATCTGCCTGGCCTTTCCGAGCCGGAAACGATGCGCCACTTCGTGCGCCTGTCGCAAAAGAACTACGCCATCGATCTTGGCCTCTTCCCGCTCGGTTCGTGCACGATGAAGCACAACCCGCGCCTCAATGAGCGCGTCGCGCGCATGGAAGGCTTCGCCGACCTCCATCCGCTGCAGCCGACGTCCACGATCCAAGGCGCGCTCGAGCTGATGGAGGAACTCGCCCATTGGCTCTGCACGCTCACCGGCATGCCCGCCGTCGCGCTCTCGCCGAAAGCCGGCGCGCACGGCGAGTTCTGTGGCGTGCTCGCAATCAAGGCAGCGCTCGCCGCCCGCGGTGAAGCCGACAAACGCAAGCGCGTGCTCGTGCCGCACAGCGCGCACGGCACCAATCCTGCCACCGCCGTCGCGGCGGGCTTCATCGTCGATGAAATCGAAGGCGACGAAGACGGCCGTGTCGATCTTGCCGACGTGAAAGCCAAGCTCGGCCCCGACGTCGCCGCGATCATGATCACCAACCCGAACACCTGCGGTCTGTTCGAGCCCGACATCAAGAAAATCGCCGACGTCGTGCACGAAGCCGGCGCCTACTTTTACTGCGACGGCGCCAACTACAACGCCATCGTCGGCAAGGTGCGCCCAGGCGATCTCGGCGTCGACGCTATGCACATCAACCTGCACAAGACGTTCTCGACCCCGCACGGCGGCGGCGGCCCCGGCGCCGGCCCGACCGTGCTCTCCGCCGCGCTCGCGCCGTTCGCGCCGGTGGCGCACATCGTCCAACGTTTTACTCCCCCGCCTGCGGGGGAGGCGTCGCCGAAGGCGACGGAGGGGGCGGTGCGCTACGAACTCCGCGAGCATACGGAAGGAACCCAAGCCTTCGGCCGCATGTGCGCCTTCCACGGCCAGATGGGCATGTTCACCCGCGCGCTCACTTACATGATGAGCCACGGCAGCGATGGCCTCCGCCAAGTCGCCGAAGACGCGGTGCTGAACGCCAACTACCTTCTCGCGCGCCTGAAGCCGCATTTCAGTGCGCCGTTCGGCGAACGTCCGTGCATGCACGAAGTGCTGCTGGACGACGAGAGCATCAAGCCGAAGGGCGTCGAGACCATCGACGTGGCCAAAGCGCTGCTCGACGAAGGCTATCACCCGTTCACGACTTATTTCCCGCTGGTCGTTCACGGCGCAATGCTGATCGAGCCCACGGAAACCGAACCCAAGCGCGAACTCGACCGCTTCGCCAACGTGATGATCGCGCTCGCCGAACGCGTGAACGCGGGCGAAGTGGAGTTCTTCAAGCAAGCCCCAAAACTCACGCCCATGCGCCGCCTAGACGACACCCGCGCCGCCCGCCAACCGAAGCTTCGCTGGCGCCGCGGGCAGAATGACACCGTCCCGCGCGCCGCGGCGGAATGAAATATGGATCGCCGGCGCCCTCGCCGGCATGCAAGACGCCACGTCCCGCAGCAGTTGAGAAAACGGGCGTTCGGCTCCATCCTTCAAGCGTTCCGCGAAGTGCCGGCGAGGGCGCCGGCAACTCGAGCGTCGAGCCAAGCCAGATGCGCGGCGATGTCGGCCTTGAGTTCGCGTTCGAGACATTCGCTCGCCCGCGCGCGCTCTTGGGCGCGCATCGCCACGAGCTGATCGCGGCGTTTGACCAAATCGCTCAAGCGCTGGCGCTCGGGATCGGGCTCGGCGTCGGGCGCAGGCTTGAGCGCCTGGCCCAAGACGGCCAGCATCTTCGCATCGACCTTGTCGGTTTTGGCGAGGAAACCGGCGGCGCGAGCGAAGGCGCGGGCGCGAGCGGGATTGACGCGCACGTGCGGGACACCGGCGCGCACGAGGGCCTCGCGCAGACGCCGATCGTAGCCGCCGGTGGCTTCGAAGATGGCGATCTCGCCGGATGCAGCGAGTCGCTTGCTCAGGGCGGCGACGGCCGCCGGGCTGTAGGGGATGTGCATGCTCGCGCCGGTGCGGGCGTCGAACACGTCGAGATGATGTTTCGATACGTCGATTCCGACGAAACCAGGGTGTATGATCATGGCGCCTGTCCCTGTGGTGCGAGGTCTGTTGCAAGCAGCCTCGTGCAACTGTTCAGGTGGTTGACGAAGCGGGCGGGGACCTTTGCCGGCGCGCGGTCTTCAATCAGACCCGCGGTCCATCGGTCTCCCGCCCGCGATCACTTTATGCCATGACCACCACACACAGGCGGTCCATATTGCGCAATTCGTCGCGTTGGGGATGAACTGCGCCGCGAGCCGCGCTACCACGCGCAGCGGAGGGACAAGATCAGGAGACACATATTCCTTGCCGCCGTGGCGGCCCTGGCGCTCGCCGCCTGCACGCCGCCCGCGCAAGAAACCCCGCCGCCGGCGCAAGTTGCAGTGTCGCCCGATGCAGCGAACATCCAAGCGGCCGTCGCCGACTCCCGACGCCCCGCCGAAGACATCGCCCGCGACGCCCACCGCCATCCGGCCGAAACGCTCGCCTTCGCCGGCATCGAGCCCGGCGACAAGGTCGGCGAAATCTTCCCGGGCGGGGGCTACTTCACGCGCTTATTCGCCGTCGCCGTCGGCGACGAAGGCCGCGTTTATCCGACCATCCGCCCCGACGGCGTCGCAGGCGAATACGAGACGCCGGTGCTCGCAGTCGCCGCGCAATATCCAAATGCAGTGATGGCGCGCACGCCCTACGATGCGCTCGCGTACCCCGAGCCGCTCGACGTCGTGTTCACAGCGCAGAACTATCACGACATGCCGATCGCCGAGTGCAATTTGGGTGATCGCAATGCGACGAACGCGACTGCGTTCGCTGCGCTCAGGCCGGGCGGCGTTTACGTGATCATCGATCACTCCGCGGTCGCGGGCGCACCGATCCAAACCGAGGGCGGCGATGCGATCCTGCATCGAATCGATCAAGCGGCAGTGCGGCGAGAAGTGGAAGCGGCAGGTTTCGTGTTCGATGGCGAAGCGATGTTCTGCGCAATCCGGCGGACACACGCACGGTCAGCGTGTTCGACCCCTCCATCCGCGGCCGCACGGATCAATTCATGTTGCGGTTCAAGAAGCCGGAATAGCTCAGTCGTCGTGACGAGGGCGGGCGCGGTTGGCCTTGATGCTGCCGCGCCGCACCTTGCCTTCGAGACGCTTCAGCTTCTCGCCCTTCGGCACGCGCGTCTTGCGCCGTGGCTTAGGCCGGTGTGTTGCTTGCTCCACCAGCGCCACTAGCCGCGCCATTGCTTCAGAGCGATTGCGGTCTTGCGTGCGATGCTCGTCGGCGCGGATGACGATCTCGCCGTCCAGCGTCAGGCGCCGTCCCGCGAGCTTCTCCAGCCGCAAGCGCACGTCCTCTGGCATCTCAGTGTAGCCGCCGACACGGAAGCGCAGCTCAACCGCCGTGGAGACCTTGTTGACGTTTTGCCCGCCCGGACCAGCCGCGCGGATAAAGCGCTCTTCAAGGTCGCGTTCGTCGAGGGCGAGGGAAGGCGTCACGGGAATCATAGGCGTGAGGTATCAGGTGTCGGGTGTCATATTGGTTGATGCGATCCGCGCTGACACCTGATACCTGACACCCGGAACCCTGAGGGAGGACGCCATGCGGAATTTGTTGGTTGGATTGGGAATTGCCCTCTTCATCGGCGCCTGCGCCGGTGGCGCTGTGCCCGGGCTCATGATGGCCACGCCGGCCGAACGGGTGACGCCGACGTCGCCACACATCGTCGCCGCGCTCGCCGATCCGCGCCGCCCCGATTCCGACCGCGAACGCGACGTGTTGCGTCATCCGGCGGAAATTCTTGCCTTCACCGGCGTCCGCCGGGGCATGCGCGTCGCCGACATCGGCGCCGGGCGCGCCGGCTACTATACGCGCCTGTTCGCGGTCGCAGTCGGCTCGGAAGGCCAAGTGCGGGCCACCAACCGCGCGGCGCCGGAAGGGCAAGTGCATCCTTTCGCGGCCGTCGCCGCACAATATCCCAATGTGATTGCCGACTTCGGCGGCTATCAGACGCTTGCAGCACCCGAGCCATACGACATCATTTTCATTTCGCAAATCTACCACGACTTCTTTCTTGCGCCGCTGAACCTCGATGTACCCGCCATCAACCGCTCGCTCTACAGCGCGCTTAGGCCGGGCGGCGTTCTGGTTGTCATCGATCACTCCGCGCTCGCAGGCGCTGTCGTAGGCACAGACCCGCAGACCGGGTTGCATCGCATCGATCAGGCGCAAGTTGTGCGCGAACTGACGGAAGCTGGCTTTTTGCTCGAAGAGGAAAGTCAAGTGCTGCGCAACCCCGCGGATGACCGCTCGCGGCGTGTGTTTGACGGCGACATTCGCGGGCACACCGACCAATTCGTGTTGCGGTTCAGGAAGCCAGTCAACTAGGGGTTCGGGGCTAGGGACTAGGGCGGAGCGGCTGCGTTGCGACTCTAGTCCCCAGTCCCTAGAACCTAGTCCCTAGAATGCTCCTCCCGCACAACCCAAACGCTTTTACGCGCTCGCCGCTGGATCGCGCCGGGCATCACCGGCGCGATTCCGCGTGGCTCGGCGCAGCGCTCGAGGCGCCCGAAACGCAGCTCTTGCCCTTTCATCAGCACAAGCCGTTCGTGATCGAAGAGGGTCGCGTGGTGGCGCCTGGCTGGCTCAATGCGCACGCGCGCACGCGCATTGCACCGAAGGACGCGCCGCTGCTTTTCCTCGGCCTCGACGCAACAAAGGCAGCCTACTTCGCCATCGACATTCCCGACGCAGCGCCGCTCGGCGACCTCGGCCGTTTCGACGACATGCGCGCACTGGGTCCGCGCCTTTCGCGCGAAGATCTCGCAACCATCGGCCCCGCCAAATCTGTATTCGAATGGCATGCAAAAAATCGCTTCTGCGCCACCTGCGGCGCGCCCTCGCGCGCTGTCGAAGCGGGCTGGATGCGCCGGTGCGATGCCTGCAGCGCTGAGCATTATCCACGCGTCGATCCTGTCTGCATCATGGTGCCGACCTTCGGCGACAAATGCTTCCTAGGCCGCCAGCGCGCCTGGCCGCGCGGCATGCACTCCGCGCTGGCCGGCTACATCGAACCTGGCGAAGCGATCGAGGAGGCCGTCGCGCGCGAAACGCTGGAGGAGGCGGGCCTGCACGTGCGCGAGGTGCGCATGCATTCGACCCAGCCGTGGCCCTTCCCGCACTCCCTGATGATCGGCGTTCTATGCGAGGTCGAAGACGACAAGGAAACGGTCGACACCACGGAACTGGAGAGCGGCCGCTGGTTCACGCGCGAGGAGGCGAGGCTCTTGATCGGGGCCGAGCATCCCGACGCCTTCTGCCCGCCGCCGTTCGCGATCGCGCACCAGCTGCTGAAGACCTGGTCGGAAGAGACCTAGCAGTGATCGCAATCGTCGCGCTGGGCGCGCTCGATTTGCAGTGTGACGTGCGAAATGCCGAACGTCACCATGATCCCGTCGGCCACCTGCGCGAGAAACGCATCGTCGCCGCCATTGGGCCGCACAAGGTGCGCCGTCAGCGCCGGCTTGGCCGCGCCCATCGCCCAGACGTGCAGATCGTGCACCGCCGTCACGCCCGGCTGCGCGGCGAGATAGTCCCGCACCTTTGCGACGTCGATATGAGCCGGCGCCGCGTCGAGCGTTAGGTCGAGCGACTCGCGCAACAGGCCCCACGTCCCCCATAGGATCAGCAGCACTACGGCCACCGAAATCGCCGGATCGATCCACGGCAAGCTCGTGAAGAAGATCGCCGCGCCCGCCACAATCACCGCCGCCGAAACGCCCGCATCCGCCAGCATGTGCAGATAGGCGCCGCGCACGTTCACGTCTTCCTTGCGCCCGGCGAGAAACAGCGTAGCGGTGGCGCCATTGATGACGACGCCTGCTGCGGCGACAGCCATGATCAACAGCGGCTGCGTCGCCTCCGGCGCGAACAGCCGCGTCACCGCCTCCCAAAGGATGCCGCCACACGCGACCACCAGCACCAACGCGTTAGCCAGCGCCGCAAGCACCGTCGCCTTCGAAAACCCGTACGTGCGCTGCGCGCTTGCTTGCCGCTTCGCCAGCCACGCTGCGCCGCCGGCCAGCGCCAAACCCAAAACGTCAGAGAGATTGTGCGTTGCGTCCGAGAGCAGCGCCGTCGAGTTGGCGGCAAATCCAGCCGCCGCCTCGATCGCGACAAACGCCAGGTTCAGCCCGATGGCGATTGTATAACGTTTGTCGGAAGCCGTGCGGCGGTGATGGGCGTGATCGTGGTGATCGTGCGCGTGCCCATGATGCCCATGCATGGCGCCCATTTGGCCGCGAATCGCGGAAACGGCAAGACTCAGAACAGGCGTCGCAGCAGACTGGCGATCGGATCGTGATCGGCAGGTTCATTCCACTGAACGTCAGGATTCACGCAGGCCACGTTGGTCCAGCCCGTATTTCGCAACTCGGCCATGTGCAAGTCATCGAAAGTCACTTCGCAGCTTCCGACGACGACGCCATTCAGCTCGGTAACGGCTTCGTGGCGCAGGATGGCGGAGCCGCCAGCGTATTGCTCGATGAAACTCGCTCGATCCAATGGCGCAATCTCCGCGACCCCGCTCGGATCTACGCCGCACGTCGCAGCGGTCGCATCGAACGCCAGCCGGTCGTAGTTCTGCTGGTCCGCCAACACTCCCCCTCCGCTGAGAGTTCGGTTGGTGGAGTTGTATGTAAGCATGAGCGACAAGCTTGGCAGCTCAATGCATTCGTCAGTGGCGCAATCGCGATTGCCGGAGTCCCAAGTGCTGCGCGACCTCGTCCTCACGTCAGCGCGATAGGTGAAGCAAGCCGAACTCTCGCCTTGAATGAGTCGGAGGCTCTGATTGCGGATGAGGGCATGAGTTACTGTGGACGGTGACGTGTTCACGAACTCGGGCGCGATGCTCAGGCTGATCGCATCACGATAGCGAGGGTCGGCGACGACGAGTACGGCGCTGGTTGCCGTGTACGACAAGTCAGGCGTGCGAAGGTTGGAGTAGGCTGCATAGGTGAGCGCGGCCAGCGAAACCACGACCGCGAACCACTCGGCCGCCGTGCCGAGAAAACTCCTCATACCGCTCCCTTCTTTGTCTCCGCTCACGGCGGGGGAGGCGGCGGCGGTGGCGAAGTGGGTTGCTGTGTCGGCATACGTTCCGGTGGCGCAGTCGCCGTATCGGAGGGCGCTTCCGCCGGGGCCGTCGCCTCTTCGGTCGCCACATCGGCTGGTTCTTCTGTAGTCGTTGTCTGGCCGCATGCCGCCAAGCCGGCAGCCAACGCCGTGATTGCGATCAGCCTACGCATCAGCTCCCTCCCGTGCTAGTGGCATTGTCAATTAACAAAGTGCTGAGGTTTGTACAATCGAAAATCATGTAACGCGCCGCGGGAGGGGCAAGTCAACGAGGCGGCTGATCGTGACACTTGGCGCAGCGGGCTTGCATCGTCTTGCGCCGCGGCGCGGGGTTTCGGCGGCGGCCTCATGCGCGACTTGCGCATAGCGCCCGGCACGCGGCCGGCGCGCTTGCCGCCGGTGCTTGTGTCAGAAGAACGCATCATCCGCATCGACGTCGGCCTGCGTCCGTTTCGCCCGAGCGGCTTCCGCGTCGCGCGGGAGGCGTTGGGCGACAAGGTGCTGGCGCACAATTACGGCCATGGCGGCGGCGGCATCACGCTGTCGTGGGGTACTGCGAAGCTCGCCGTTGATCTAGGCTACGATGCCGCAAAGCCCGACGTCGCCGTGCTCGGCTGCGGCGCCGTTGGCTTGGCGACCGCGCGCCTGCTGCAGGAGCGCGGCGCCAATGTACGCATCTATGCCAAGGATCTGCCGCCGAACACCACGTCCAATGTCGCCGGCGCGCAATGGTGGCCCGCGTCCGACTATGATCACGACCACGCCACTCCGGCATTCATTGAACAGCACACCGCCGCCGCGCGTTTCGCCTTCCGCCGTTTCCAAAGCTTGGTCGGCGACGCTTATGGAGTGAGCTGGGAAACCAATTACAATCTCTCCAACCGTCCGATCACCACATACCCCGCGGGCGAGGACGATCCGATGCGCGAGTTCGTGGTCAATCAACGCGACCTCGCCGTCGACGAGCACAATTTTCCGCGCCCGTTCGTGCGCCAGTTCGACACTATGATGATCGAAACGCCGCTTTACCTGCGACGCATGGAGGCCGACGTGCGCCAGGCCGGCGCGGAAATCGTCGTGCGTGAATTCTCAGACCTCTCGCAAGTGCAGGCGCTGCCCGAGCGCACCATCTTCAACTGCACCGGCCTCGGCGCGGGTCGTTTGTTCGGCGATGCAGAAATCATCCCTGTGCGCGGCCAGCTCGCGATCCTGCTGCCGCAGCCGGAAGTGAACTACAACACCATCGCGCGCGAGGGTTACATGTTCGGTCGCCGCGACGGCATCGTCCTCGGCGGCACATTCGAGCGCGGCGAGTGGTCGCTTGAGCCCGACCCTAACGCGATCGCCGGCATCATCGCCGGCCACAAATCCATTTTTGATCAGATGCGCGCTTAAAGCGGCATGTAGAGCACACGCCCGCCTTCTGCGTCGGCCATGCGTTGCGCCATGCGGCAATCGCTTTGCTCAGGCTGCGTTTCGATTGGACGGCCATCATCGACCCACGCCCGGCACCAGCCTGCGCGCGGCACCGCGCTCGCAGGCACGCCGGTGAAATCGTTGCGGCCGTCATAAGACGCGCGCTCGACCAGGCCTTCACCAGTCTGTTCCATTACCCGTCCGCCCCAACGCTGCGCCACCCAATGCGCGTGCTCACACTCCATCGCCGCCGGTTGGCGATCCTCGGCGAGCGCGTCGTAGTGAATGCGGCATTGGCCCAGACGGGTTGAATCGACCGGCTCTGACATCTGCGCTGTTTGCGCGAGTGATTCCGGCGTGCGTTGTTGGAAATCCCGAACCGCCGAGCCGCCGAGCATCACCAGCGCGAACGCTGTGGCTAATCCGGAGGCGGCTAACTTGGTCATTGCTCCCAAAAAACGTCCATGCCGGAAGCGGCGTTCCTGAACACAAGATGAATGTAGGAACGGCAATGGATGCGCGACGTGACTTCAGTCACGTCACACCAATGCTTCCATCACAAAGGCTTGAACGGCGGGCGCGGCAAGCGCCCGCCGTCCTTGATTTTCAAGCCTTAGGCGGTCGTCGCTTCGCGCTTGAGCGCCATGATCTGCAGTTCAGCGAACAGGCCGACGGCAACGGCTTGCGCAATCACGAAGGCGTCACCGAACAGGTTGGGCGAGGTCAGGAACAGCACGGCGATCGAAGCCGCCACCCACAGCGCGTTGATGACGATCACCGCGCGCACGCCGCTGCGCGGAACCCGCTCCATGCGCGCGAGCGCGACCAGCGCGATCGTCCACGGTAGCAGCGAAAAGCCCGCATACGTCAGCAGCGCCAGCGGCAAGTTCGTCAGCCCCGCCAGGAATCCGCCGCCAATGATCATAACGACGCCGGCCGCGCTGAAACAACGCCGTCGGTCAACAATACACGGCGAAGGAATTGCGAGTTCATGTGGTCCTCCTTGGATTGACGCCAGAAGCGTGACGCGCCGCGACGGGGCAGGCGATTACCTCAGAGGTAATGGCGTGCTTGACGCCGCCGGTTATGCTGACGCCCATGCAAGACGCACTCTCCTTCGGCGGCCAACTGCGCACTTGGCGGCAACGCCGGCGCATGAGCCAGCTCGATCTCGCCGGCGAAGCTGGCATCTCCACGCGCCACCTTAGCTTTGTCGAAACCGGCCGCGCCGCGCCGTCGCGAGACATGGTGTTGCAGCTTGCCGAGCATTTGCAGCTGCCGCTGCGGGAGCAAAACGCCTTCCTCGTCTCCGCCGGTTTCGCCCCGCGCTTCGGCGAGCGCAGGCTGGACGATCCGGACCTCGCCGCCGCGCGCGCCGCCGTCGACAAGGTACTCAAAGGCCACGAGCCGAATCCGGCGCTCGCCATCGATCGCCGCTGGACTTTGATCAGCGCCAACGCCGCCGCTCTGCGACTGATGAGCGGCATTGCGCCGTCCTTGCTCAAGCCGCCGGCGAATGTGCTGCGCGCCAGCCTGCATCCGGACGGTCTCGCGCCGCGCATCGTCAATCTGAACGAATGGCGCGCGCATATATTCGCGCGCCTTGAACGCCAGATCGACGCCACTGCCGACGCCGCTTTGCTTGAGCTGCTCGACGAGCTGCGCGCCTATCCCGGCGGCGGGATGCATGCCCCCCCGTTGCGCGACGCGGCGCCCGTGATCACGCCGCTCAAGCTGAAGACAGAGGCGGGAACGCTTTCGTTTCTCGGAGTGACCACTGTGTTCGGCATGCCCCAGGACGTGACGCTCGACGAGCTGGCGATCGAGAGCTTCTTTCCCGCCGACGCCGCCTCGGCCGAATTGCTCAGGGCTTTCAGCGGCTAGCCCGGAACTGAAATTCACCTGCCAACGTTCACTTGCCGCAGCACTCTAGGCTGAGCAATTGGGGCGCGTCATGGCAGGCGTGGTCTTTGTCTTCGTGCGCGAAGACGCAAGCGAAGCGGAAACGTTGGCGGAAGCTTTTGACGCGGCTGGATATTCCATCACCGGCAGCGGCGCGGAGGAAGAGGCGCTCAGCGTCGTTGTCTGGTCGCGCGCTGCGCTCCAGTCACGCGCCTTCAAGCACGCCGCCGAGCGCGCGTTGTTGTCAGGCAGGGTGGTCGTCGCCAGCCTGATCCCGCCGCCGCCGCGTGAAAACATCTTTGATGCGCCGGCAATTGATCTCAGTGTTTGGGATGGCGACGACGGCGCTGCTCTTGATCCTTTGTTCGAGGCTGTTGACGAGATCCTCCATACCGCGGGCGCCAACGTCATCGCGCTCCCGTTTCGCCCGGTCTTCGAAGACGCCGAGTTCACCGAACTGTCACTCGACAGCGCCGAGGACGAACGCGCCGAACGCGCGCGCCGCGCCTGGGAAGCGCCGATCCCCACCGAAATGCTGCGCACCGTGCGCCAGGCGCCGGCGCCGCGCAAAAGGGGCGCCTCGGCGCCGCGCCGCGACTTCCGCCGCGTCAGCCAACGTAAGCCCGCCTCGCATGTCCATGCCGCGCTCGCGTTCGCCGTGATCGCCCTGGTTGGCGGCAGCATGTTCGCCGTAAGGATCGCGCCCGATCCCACGCCGCAAATGCGCGCCGCGCCAACGCGCAGCGAACCCAACATGGCCGTAAGCCTGACATCAGCCTCGGCCGACGCTGCAGGCCTCGAAGATGTTGCCGCGATGGAGCGGCCACCTCTGTTCGAGCCCGCCCCGCAGCGGGGCGTCGTTGGCGTCGAGCCTCCGTCCGCGAGCGCGGCGCGCCGCGCTCCACGGCGCAGCGTCCAGCGCGACCGCGCCGAATACCAGCCGCCCGCTTTGATCCCGGACGCGATAGCTGCGGACATCGGCACCGGCCCGGCGCCGATCATCGTCGCCGAGCATCCTGGCGGGCCGCGCTCCTGAAGCGTATGTTCAGTGCGGCTTCGACGATTGCGCGAATGCGCGCATCGTATCGCGCTGCGCGACGATGAATGCCCGGCCGACGCGTCCGTACGCGCGCGTGGCCTCGATCATCGGTTGCACCAACATTGACGCAGCCGCATTGGCATCGGCCTCAGCGTCCTTCGCCGCCTCGGTTGCGGCAGCTGCTCCGTCACCGTCCACCGCTTCCGCCCCGTCGGCGCGCCTCTCCAGCGGCGCTTCGAGCGCCGAAAGCATCTCGTCCTGCTGCAGGCGCATCATGGCGCGCACGCCGTCCGCGCCCGCGCGCCAGGCGTCGAGCGCTAGGCGCGTATTGTTCAGCGAGGCGAGCCAGAAGTTGCGCGGTGTCGTCAACGCCCACCAATTCAATGGGTTGAACGCCGGGAACGGCGCCAGCGCCAGCCAGCTCATGCCGTCATTGGGAGTCTCTACAGCCTTCGGTCCGCGCGCCATTGTTCCATCTCCGTACGACACCCGCCTTGTCCCAACGGCGCGAACAGATGCGCCGCGGGTCCGTCTGGCTCAAGTTACGGTTTGGGCGAATATGGACCGCCGGCATCCATAAAAATGCGGGGATAGATTGTGTTGCTATCCACGCCGTTTCGTCCGCAACCCACTGAAAACAAACCCGCGCGAGAGATTCAATCCGACCTAGTCGGCGTGGGCTTACAATGGCGCCCATGCCGTTTCACGGAGGGGCGATTGGATCCAGCCCAGTTTGCGAAACGGAGAGCGATCGGAGCGAGACGTGCCGTCGGGGATGAAACCGCCGGGTCCGGGACTTGAAGTTGGACAAGCCCGCTCGCCGTTGGCCGATGCATCACGCGTCGAAGAGGCGCGCCGGTGCGGAGGCTAGCGATAAACTGATCGCGGGGACGCGGGCGAACGTGTTCGCCTTTTCCCTTTGTGCTTCGGAACGCGAACCCCGCGTCCCCGCCCTCCTGCTTCGGCAGTTGGGTTTCGGCAATCGGCAGTCGGAAAGCTCGCGCTAACCGACCCGCATACGCACGCCTATCGACGGCCGATTGGTGACTGCCGCGCTATTGGCACGCCAAGCATTCCTCGTAATCCGTCCTCTCGGTCGCCGTTGTCGATGTGTCGATATCGGCCCTATTGTCTTCGCCCGCGAAGCCCGCGCGCTGGACGCTCTTGGAGCGGCAATAATAGAGGCTCTTCACGCCGCGCTCCCACGCCATCCAGTGCAGCATGTGCAGATCCCACTTATCGACATCGCCCGGCAGGAAGATGTTCAGGGACTGCGACTGGCAGATCAAAGGGGTTCGGTCGGCGGCGAGTTCGATGATCCAGCGCTGATCGATCTCGAATGCGGTCTTGAAGATGTCCTTCTCCTCATCGGTCAGGAACTCGAGATGCTGCACCGATCCTTCGTTCTTCAGAATCGACGACCACACGCTGTCCGTGTTCTTGCCCTTCTGATCGAGCAATTGCTCCAGATAGGGGTTCTTCACCGCAAACGAACCAGAGAGCGTCTTGTGGGTATAGATGTTGGCCGGGATCGGCTCGACGCCGGCGGATGTGCCGCCGCAGATGATCGAGATCGACGCCGTCGGTGCGATCGCGAGTTTGTGCGAGAAGCGCGCCATCACGCCCGCTTCCTGCGCATCGGGGCAGGGACCGCGCTCTTGCGCCAGCTTCACGCTCGCCGCATCGGCGCCGCGGCGGATGTGGCGGAAGATGCGGTTGTTCCACACCTTCGCCATCGCCGATTCCATCGACACGCTTTGCTTCTGCAAGAAAGAGTGGAAGCCCATGAGCCCCAGGCCCACCGAGCGTTCGCGGTACGCTGCATAAACAGCCCGTTCCATTTCCGGCGGCGCACGCTCGATGAAATCTTCCAAGACGTTGTCCAGGAAGCGGAACACGTCTTCCATGAATTGCGGCTCTTTTTCCCACTCCATGTACGTTTCGGCGTTCAGGGAGGAGAGGCAGCACACCGCCGTGCGCTCCTTGCCGTTATGATCCATCCCGGTGTGGAGCATGATCTCCGAACACAGATTCGATTGGCGCACCTTCAAGCCGAGCTTCTTCTGATGGCTCGGCATCTGCTTGTTCACGGTGTCGGAGAAGATGATGTAGGGCTCGCCGGTTTGCAGCCGGAGCTCAAGAATCTTCTGCCAAAGCTTGCGCGCATTCACATGCTTCAGCGCCTCGCCATTCTTTGGGCTGCGCAATGCGAAAGGCAGATCGTCGCGCACAGCGATCATGAATTCGTCGGTGAGGTTGAGCCCGTGGTGCAGGTTCAAGCTCTTGCGGTTGAAATCGCCTGCGGCCTTCCGGATCTCGAGGAATTCCTCGATCTCGGGATGGTGGATATCGAGATAGACCGCCGCCGAACCGCGCCGCAGCGAGCCCTGGCTGATAGCGAGCGTCAGCGAATCCATCACGCGGATGAATGGAATGATGCCGCTGGTCTGTCCGTTCTGGCCGACCTTTTCGCCGATGGAACGAACGCCGCCCCAATACGTGCCGATGCCGCCGCCGTTCGACGCGAGCCAAACGTTCTCGTTCCATGTGTCCATGATGCCGTCGAGCGAGTCGCCAACGGCATTGAGGAAGCACGAGATCGGCAGCCCTCGTTCGGCGCCGCCATTCGACAACACCGGCGTCGCCGGCATGAACCAGAGTCTGGAGATGTAGTCGTAGATTCTCTGCGCGTGGCCGATGTCGTCGGCGAATGCGGTCGCAACGCGCGCGAACATGTCTTGGTAGGTCTCGCCTTGCAGCAGGTAGCGATCGTTGAGCGTCGTCTTGCCGAATTCCGTCAGCAGTGCATCGCGACTCGGATCCGTAACGACCTTCTCGATGACCTTGAGCGGACGCAGGGGTTTGGGTTTGCCGCGATGGACCTCGCCCATGCGGTGGACCCCCGCTTTTTCCGCTCGTGCGTGCATGCTCCTGCCCCCGAATTTAGGTCTGCGTTAACTCGACTCGGTTCTGGCCCAAACCACATGTCCTTGTGGTCGATGGCCGAACCGTAGCCTAGATATAGTGATGCATCGGGTTAATTCACGGTCAATGGGCAAGGCTAATCAGAGCCAAATTTTGCATGTCGAATCTGTGAACACGCGGACAGGAAGAGCTTAAGCCGTTAACGCGTGAGCGGCGAAATAGCGGTAATACTATGCCGCAACTCCGGCCTTGCACATTAACGGAATCCGGCGTTTTTCAGGCGCATGGCGGATCATTCGGGGCAGGGAAAAGCGGCGCTCGCCGCGTTAACGGGCGGCGCGCTGCTGGGGCTCTCGCCCATCGCCATGCGGCTCTCCGAGCTCGGCCCGCACGCTTCGAATCTCTGGCGATTCTTGTTCGCCCTGCCGATTCTGGCCCTGTGGGCTCGCCTAAGCCGTCCGGTCCCCACGACTCGGCAGACCGGCTGGCTCTTACTGGCGGGCATCTTGTTCG
>JBQTJK010000080.1:0-8826 GCA_052387215.1 Caulobacteraceae bacterium | reverse complement strand
CGACCCGCATCTCCTACCAGGTCACTTCGAAGATCGACAGCCGCACCATCCTCGGCGAACAAGGCGCCGAACAACTCCTCGGCATGGGCGACTTGCTGTTCATGGCCGGCGGCGGCCGCATCCGCCGCCTCCACGGGCCCTTCGTGACCGACAGCGAAGTCGAACGCGTCGTCGCCATGCTCAAGGAGCAAGGCGCGCCGCAATATCGCACCGACGTCACCGAAGAGCCGAACGCCAACGCCGAAGAGGACACTCCGGAATTGTTCGACGGCGAAGGCGGCGAAGGCGATCTTCTAGACCGCGCCATCGAGATCGTGCGCCGCGACCGCAAGGCGAGCACAAGCTACCTACAGCGCCGCCTGCAGATCGGCTACAACCGCGCCGCGACTTTGATCGAGCGGATGGAAAAAGAAGGCATCATCTCCGAAGCCAACGCCGCCGGGAAGCGCGACATCCTGGTGGATGTGGTGGATGAGGATTAGGCGGCGAGCTTTAGCCGCTCGATCTCCTGGGAGAACGCGAAGCAGAGCTGCTCGGCCTCATCGCGCGGCAACCAATTTGCCATCTGCGGAAACACCGTTTGCCACATGCGTGCCTCGCGATCCGACCACGGCATCGAGTCAGCGGAGCGTGCCCGCTCCAGCAGCCCGAGCAATTTGCGCCGCGCACGCTCTGGATCGGGCGCGTAGCTCTGAACCGGCGTTTGCAGACGGTTGTCGCCTTCGCCAAACAAGCTTTGCTGTTCGCTTCCAGGCGTGACGCCGAACAGATCAGTCTTGTTCGTCATCCTGCGGGCGTTTCCCCGACCTCGACGCCCAAGGCTTCCCGCGTGAGCGAATCAGCCAGTGTCGCGTCGAGAATCCTATCCGCCTCGCCGAAAAGGAAGATCAATTCGGCAATCCGCTGTGCAACATTGCGCAGCTCCGGAATGAAGCCCGGCCCAATCTCCATGCCTTCGCGGGCGGCAAGCCAACGAGGCAGCAACCGATAGCCGCTAACCGCAAACTCCCAGACCTCTTGCGGAACGTTCCCGATTCGCCCTGATCCGTCAGCGCAGAGCGCAAACCCGTTATCCACAAGCTGCTCGACCGTGGCGAGCGCCCCGCGCGGCGCAGTGTCGGCGCGCGCGATCTGCGCGTACGCCGCCGAAGGGGATCGCGCGAATGTTTCCACGGCGCGGATTTCGGCGCCGAGACGCGCGGCCTCGGCGAACACATCCGGCGACGATGGAAACGGCACGTGCGGAAAGACGTCTTCCAAATCTTCGGCAAACCGGCGTGTGTACGAGCGCGCCGTTTCGGTTCGAACCGACCGCGAACTGGTGGCGCGAGGGCGGACGCATCTGCGCCGCCAACCGCGACGCCCCCTTCAGCGAATTCGACCGCGCCGCCCCACGTTCATGCGCACAGGCTGACGCGCACACCGCACCATCAGCGGGCTAGCGACAGCCGGCCCGTGCGCGAACGCGTACAGGTTGGAGCGCGGGCGTCCCTAGTCCGCCGAAGCTCGAAGAGCGAAGGCGGAAGGCCCGCATCTTGGACCGCCGTCGCTCCTGTCCGCCGAAGCCCAACGGCGGATCGCCGGCAAAACCCTCGCCACGCTCCCAACGTCTCGAGATTGGCGTCCCCTCTTCCGCTCAGCGGGAGAGGGTCAGGATGAGGGTGAGCCAACGCCGCCGGAAAACGCGACATCTTGGTGGACGTGGTGGACGAGGACTGGTGCGTTACGGCGCGAGGCCCGCCGCACGCTCCGCCGCCACAGCCGCCAGCGGCGCGTCGACTTCGTAGCGCACGCCGCCAGCCGCAAACGTCATCACCGGCTGCGCCTGGAAATCGCCCGCCACGACTTGCTCCAGCAGCTGGCGGCCGAACCCGCTGCGCGCCGGCACACGCACTGGCGGCCCGCCGCTTTCCTCCCAGCGAAACGCCCGGCGCCCACCTGCAATCGCCCAGCGCACCGCGATGCGCCCCTCTTGCCGCGACAGCGCGCCATGCTTGGCTGCGTTCGTCGCCAGTTCGTGCACCAGCAGCGCAAACGTCTGCGCCGCTTTCGGGTTGAGCATCACCTCCGGCCCTTGCGCATCGAGGCGGTCCGAGAACGCATCGAGTTCGGCGCGCAGGATCGCCGCGACCGGCGCGCCTTCGAAGCCATCGGCCGTCAGCGCGGAGAGGCTGCGCGCGAGCGCCCCGATCCGGCGCAGCAAAGTCTCGCGCGCTTCCGCCAGCGGGCGCGCTTCCGACAATGTCCGCGACGCCACCGATTGGATCACCGCCAGCAGATTCTTGCCGCGGTGGGCGAGTTCGTCCATCAGGAATTGCCGGCGTTGCTCGGCGCGCTTGCGTTCGGTGATGTCGCGCACGAAGCCCATGAACTCCGGCGGCGCGCTGCCCGCGATCGGCACGATCGCCAGTTCGGCGGGAAACTCGCTCCCGTCCGCGCGCAAGGCGGGCAATTCGATATGCTGATTGACGACGGGCCCCACGCCAGTGGCGAGATAGCGCGCGAGCCCGATGCGGTGGCGCTCTCGCAAGGCTGCTGGAATGATATGATCGGCCAGCGGCTTGCCGACTATGTCGGCGCGGGCGAAGCCGAAGATCGCCTCCGCGGCCGGATTGAATTCGACGACCTTGCCCTCGTGATCCATGACGATGATGGCGTCGAGCGACGCGCTCAATACCGCGCCATAATGCGCCTGGCTCAGTTCCAGCTCAGCTTGAAGCGCTCTTATCGGCACCGGGTCATCCACATGAGTGCGGGCCCGCCCGCGCGCGGCCCCAACCCCTCATGGCCCGCGCCCAGTATGCACGGTAACGCCCGCGCGGCCAGCCCGCCGCACTGCAGTCGCGGCCCCGTCCGCGCGCTCGTCGGGAGTTCCCGCCAGCGGAACCACGCGCGTCGCGGCGCGTATCGCACACGAATGTTAATGATTAAGACAGGCCCGACGCGCAGCGGGTCGCGCCGCTCCGAAGGCGTGCGCGCAATTCCCCATTCGCTATTCGCTATTCGCGCTCTTTCTTCCGCGCATTCGCCCGCCGCGTTTCGGTGTGCGCCGCGACGCGCGCGAGGCGGCGTTCTTCCAACGCAGCGCCAAGCAGCGGCAGCAGCTCTTCAGCTTGCTGCCGCTGTTGGACCGAACCGGCATCCTTCAAGCGAAGCGCGTTCGCGCGAAGGCTCTCCAGCTCCTTGTCGGAGAGATCAGGAATGCGCTCCTGGATCCCCATGTCGCGATCAGACCGCTTTGAGGTTGGTCGCGGAATCGCGGCCCTGGCGGTCGCGCTCGAGGTCGAAGCTGACCTTCTGCCCGTCGCTCAAGCCCGAGAGGCCCGAGCGCTCGACGGCGGAAATGTGCACAAATACATCCTTGCCGCCGGTCTCCGGCGCGATGAAGCCGAAGCCCTTATTCATGTTGAAGAACTTTACAGTACCGACAGCCATTTGCCGTCTCCTAGTCAGAATTGCCCGCGCGGACCTTCCACATCAGGCACCGATTTTCGAGGGAAACAGCAGACATCCGGCGCGAGCGCGAGGGATCAAAGCGTGACGCGACGAGGATCGATGGCCGGTATATGGGCGCTTTCGCGCGCGAAGTCCAGAAACCATGGCCGTACGCGCCATGGCAAACGCCCTGTTCACGCTCCTTGCTGGCCTGTTTCGCAAGGAATTTCCGGCACTTTCGGGGCCACCTTGGCAGCCCTCGAATTGCATCTTGCAGAACTCTCTCGCCGCTCAGAAAGCCAAAGCCCGCACTCGTGCGCGATCGAAGTCGCGCATGGCGGCGCCTGCCAACGATAACGTCGTCCGGCTCGCACCGGCCGAACCGTTCCAGCTCACCGCCGAATACATCGTCCCGGTCGAGGCCGGCGAAGCCCCGTTCGCGCCGCCGCCGCTCGACGATATTTTCGGCCTCGGCGAATGCAACGAAGAGGAAACCATCTTCGTCGACGCCATGCCGCCCGTGTTCATCGCGCAAGCGGCGGTTGAACCTGAAGAAGAAATAGAGCCGTCCCCGCTCGCCGCCGAAGACGATGCGCCGTTCGATCCGCCGGAGTTCGACGACGAACCGGTGTTCAGCGCGCCCGCCTCAGCGCAGCTCGGCCGGATCGCCGCGCCTGCGCCAAAGCCCGAACCGTCAAAGCCGCTCGCGGCCCGCGAGGCGCCCGCGCCGCGCGATCGCCCTGTGCCGGCGATTTCGATCTACGCCAGCTGGGACAGCGCCGAAGCGGAAACGCTGCTACGTGCGCTCGCCGCCGATCCGCGCCTGGCCCGCGCCGACATCGAGATCGCCCGCGGCGGCATCGCGGGCGCGGCCGCCTATTGCGTCACGCATGAGGCCCCGGATCTCGTCATTCTCGACACCACGCTCGACGGCGCCGCGATGCTCCCCGAGCTCGACCGCCTCCGCGCCGCGGCGCCAAGGACGAAAATCGTCATCATCGGCGCCGTCAACGACATCGCCTTGTTGCGCGACCTTGCCGCCCGCGGCGTCAGCGATTACATCGTGCCCCCCGCAACCGCCGACGCGCTCGCCCGCTCGCTCTGCGCCCTCTTCGCCGCCGCCGCCCCGGCCCGCGTCATCGCCGTGATCGGCGCCCGCGGCGGGGTGGGCGCCTCCACCATCGCCCACAACGTCGCTTGGTCGATCGCTGAGCGCCAGGGCGCCCGCACCACCCTGGCCGACCTCGACCTTTCCTTCGGCGCCGCCGCCTTCAATTTCCAGCAAAGCCCTGCCGTCTCGGTCGCCGACGTAATCAAAGCCGAAGACGCCGACGAAACGCTGACACGCGCGCTGATCAAACTGACCCCAGGCCTGCAACTGCTGTGCGCGCCGGATTGTGTCGAAAGCGCCGAGATCGAGTTCGACGTGTTCGAGCGCACGCTTGCAGAACTGCGCCGCACCGGCGCCTACGTGGTGCTCGACTTGCCGCACGTCTGGGAGCCGTGGGTGCGCCAGGCGCTGCGCGACGCCGACGAAGTCGTGATCGTCGCCGCCCCCGACCTCGCCAGCCTCCGCAACGCCGACAACACGCTAAAGCTGCTGCGCTCCGAGCGCGACAAGGCCAGCACGCCGAAAGTGGTGCTGTCCATGGCCGGGGTGCCGAAGCGACCGGAGATCCCGCTCAAGGAATTCGCCGAGGCGCTGTGCGTGCAACCGGCGATGACGTTCGCCTTCGAGCCCGAATTGTTTGGCGCCGCCTCCGCCAACGGGCAGATGATTTACGAAGCCATGCCCGACGCCAAAGCTGCGCTTCAGCTCGACACTTTGGCCTCACTGCTGACCGGCCGCGAGCCGGTGGCGCAACCCGCTCCGCGCGTGCGTGTTCAGCCCGTGGAGCGCGAGGACCCCGCGCCAGCCACCGACGCAACGCTTAAGGTCGCCGAGCCCGCGCGTGCTCCCGAAGTTCTCCCAGTGCTCGATCTCGTCGTCGAAGTCCCAAACGAAACAAAACGCGCGCGCCCCCGACGCGCCGCGCGCACGGGCTTCATCGCATTGCAAGAGCCGCAGCCGCGCCGCAGCCTGCGTTCAAGGGGCTTGGTGCGCGCCGCAGCCGCGATGCTCGCATTGGCGATTGCGACGGCATGGGACGTACAGCAACACCGCGCCGCTTCTGATGAGCAAACGCGTCACTCCATCGAGGTCAACGCCTCGCGCGCTTGAATCGTCACTCCACTTCCCAATCGATCTCGCCGCGCACCTCCACGGGTACCCTCTCACAGAGCGCGGCATGCAGCGCGGTCTGCGCCTGGTTGCGCGGGGCCCGGATAACGTAGTTGATGCGGCTCTTCGAAAACGACTTGTCTTCGCTGATGATATTGCAACCAAGCTCACTCAGTACGGCGCGGTAGGCATCGGCGGCAGCTTTCACCTGGCCCTTCGGAATCTCGTGCACCTCGAGTTCGCACACGGGTTGTCCATCGAAGATGTAGATCAACACCCACGCGAACGCCGCCGCCATCACCGCGAAGTGCGGCAGGTTCAAACCTGCGATCAAGCCGATCAGCGTGACCATGATCAGCCGGCCCGTGTCGCGCGTCGAGGCCGCATCGGTGCGGAAGCGCATCAATCCGCCCAGGCCGAAGATCACGAAGCCGACCACTATGCCATACTCGAGCACGATCTCGCCCACGACCGCGCCGACCAGCGCGTACATGATGAGCACCTTCGGCAGTTCAGCCTCTTCGCGCGTATCGACGGTCCGGACGGTGGTCGGGTGGAATGCGATTACGGCGCCGAGGAAGATCGCAAGCACCAGCGCCAAGAAGGACTGAAGCAGCGCCCCCGTGTCCAGAAAGCCCGCCCAGCCTATCGACGGCATCTCCCGCGTTATCTGATCCAACATCTCTTCCGCCCCGCGAATCTTTTTTGACCAAGCGCTTCGGTGGAACAGAAACCAAGCGCCCTCACCGTCTAGATGAACGCAAGCTGAGGCGAAAAGGCCATTTCTAGGCAAAGCGAACCCTTTTTTTCGCCATGCGTTTTGGGCACATGACCCAAATGAACAGACGTTTCGCCCTTCTGGGCCTCGCCGCCTTGTTTGCTCCAGCCGCCTATGCACAGCCGACGACGCCTGTCGTGCTCGACGGGGCCGCGCGCGCCGAAGGGTTGGCGCAAGCCAATCAGGCGCTGAACGCGGTCCAGCGCCTGCAGGGGCGTTTCGTGCAAACCTCTCCGGGCGGGGGACACGCAAGCGGCATGTTCTACATGGAACGCCCAGGCAAACTGCGCTTCGAGTATGATCCGCCGGCGACCCTGCTGATCGTCTCCGACGGTAGCGTCGTCGCCATGCGCGACCGCGAACTACGCACCACTGAGCGCACGCCGCTGCGTTCGACGCCGCTCAACATCATCTTGGGCCGCAACATCAATCTCGAGCGCGACGCGCGGATTCTGCGTGTGTCACGCGCCGGCCCGTGGCTGCTCGTCACCGCGCGCGATCGCGGCGGCCAGACCGATGGGCAGATCACGTTGCAATTCTACGGACCGCTAGCGGAACTTCGTTCGTGGGACGTGATCGACGCCACCGGCGCCCGCACGCGCATCACACTGTCGGACATCACGCGACCCGCGAGCTTCGACCGAGATCTGTTCCGGCTGCAGGACGTCGTGACGCCGCGCCGGCGCTGAGCGCACCGGGTAATTAAGGCGAACAAAGGCAAGGATTTTCGCCTCGCCAAATCTTGATTCTTTCTCCCCTGTGGCGTATATGCAACGCGAGCCGTCGCTCATCCCCCTGGATGGCGTCGTCCCCCCGCTGACGGATCCAGCGCGGCGGCTTTGCCGGACTCCCCTGCCGGCGAAAAAGCGCCCCCCTCAAGGCGCGACATCGAGGCCCGGTCGCTGAATGCGATCGGGCCTCTTTGAATTTCTGGATCTCAACGCCAGACACGGGCCGGCATGCTGAGAATCGCCACCTGGAACATCAATTCGGTGCGGCTGCGCATCGGCACGGTCTGCCGCTTCCTCGCGGAAGCGAAGCCCGAGGTGCTGTGCTTGCAAGAGATCAAGTGCCGCGACGGCGAGTTTCCGGCCAAGGCTTTCAAGGACGCCGGCTACAAGCACATGCATGTGGTCGGCCAGAAGGGCTGGCACGGCGTCGCCATCGTTTCACGTGTGAAGCTCGAACCCATCGAGGCGCCGCGCATTTGTCCTAAGAAGGAAGCGCGCATCGCCGCGGCAAAGATCGACGGCGTCGAGGTGCACAATCTCTATGTGCCTGCTGGCGCGGACGTGCCGGAACTGAGCAATCCGAAATTCGTCCACAAGCTCAAAGTGCTCGATCGTATGAAGGCTTTCTACAAGAAGCGCAAAGGCGGCCCGCCCACCGTACTGGTCGGCGATCTCAACGTGGCGCCGGGAGAATTCGACGTGTGGAGCCACAAACAATTGCTCAACGTGGTTTCGCATACGCCAGGTGAGACGGATCGTTTGAATGCGGTCCGCGATCTGGGAGGGTTCATCGACCTCGCGCGCACCCACAAGCCCGACCCCGAAAAGCTCTTCACCTGGTGGAGTTACCGCAGTCCGGACTGGACCAAGAATAATCGGGGCCGGAGGCTGGATCACATCTGGGCGACGAGCGACGTAGCTGTGACCTCACAGGCGGAAGCCTTTCACATCCACGTACCGTGCCGGTCGTGGGAGCGCCCGAGCGATCACGTGCCGGTTGTGGCAGGCCTGAAAATCTAGCGCTTTCGTCGCGCGCGGATTGAGACGCCAGATTGCGCCGCTAGAGTGTGCAGCGAGCAATACGGGGATCGATCATGAACTTCTCACGGCGCGCCGTTCTCGGCGCTGGCGCGGCTGGCGCCGCTGTTCTGACGGGCTGCGCTTCCGGCGGCGTGACCGCGCCCGAAACGCCCGGCGCAGGCGGCTCGGCCAGCGCGCAGCTCAACGCCACCTTGGATCGCGTCGTCAGCGAAATCCTGCGTCAGCAACCAGAGCGGTGCACCAGCCTCGGGCTCACCGAAGAGCGCGCGGGCTACAAGTTCATCGACAAGGTCAGCGACGCGTCGAAGGCGGGCGCGCGGCAGTATCGCGCCATTCTGCAACGCGCGCTGACCGATCTCGACGCAATCGATCGCAGCGAACTGTCGCCTCAAGAGGCGGTAACGCTCGAAGTGGTCACCACCTCGTTCCGCAACTCGGTGGACAGCAGCGCGTTCGAAGTCGGCGGCGGGGCCGGCTCGCCCTACGTGGTGACGCAATTGAATGGCGCCTACCGCAGCATGCCGAACTTCCTGAATGAGCAACATCCGCTGCGGACTGTCGAAGAAGCCGACGGTTATCTGGCGCGGATCGACGGCTTCGCCGGCCAGCTCGACGCTGAA
>JBQTJK010000079.1:0-4203 GCA_052387215.1 Caulobacteraceae bacterium | reverse complement strand
CGCATCCGCACGCCGAAGCAGAACGGTCACGACGGGGCGCGTGTGGACGCGCAGCGCTGTTTGAGCAATCGATCAGCGCACACTAGGAACTAACCCGGCGCATCCCACGCGCCCCGCCTCCCGCTTTGCGGCAGTCGGCAATCGGCAATCGGAGGGTTTTCGCCAACCGATGCGTAGGCGCATGAATCAAACGAGCTGGCGCTTGGCGACCGGCGACCCGCTCTCGACTGCCGACTGCCGACTGCCGACTGCCGATTGCCGAAATCGGCGCGCCAATCTCGCCCGCGACCAAAGCCGCAAGCACAGCCGGCGCAGGCGGCAGCCGCGAGACCGGCGCCATGATCCAGTCGCGCACCCACGCGAACGCGGCGCTGTCGGATTGATAGGCGGGCGTGAACATCCACGACGCCAATTGATAGAGCCAGATATGTGAAAGCCGCATCCGCGCATATTCGCCCAGCGCTGTATCGCGATTGCTCTGCGCTTGGAGCGCGCGCGCCAGTGCGAGCGCGTCCAGTAGCGCCATGTTCGCGCCCTGCCCGAGCTGCGGGGACGCGCAATGCCAGCTGTCGCCGACATGCACGCAATGGCGCGAGACCGGCGCGCGCAGGGTGCGGTGCGCGTAGGCCGCGAACACCATGTCGTCATGCGTGCCGATCTGCGCCAGCAACGGCTCGGTCTCGGGCCACAGCGCGCGCACCTCATCTTTCCACGCGTCCAGCGGCGTATTCAGCCACGCCGCACGATCCTCGTGCTTCAGGCTCCAGAAGAACGCCGCTTGCTGCCTGGTGTCGCCGTTCAATCGCCCGATCGGCATCACGCCCACCATCTTTCGCGCCGCGCGGTAGCGCTGTTCCAGCGCCGCTGCATCGAACGCCGATTGTTTGGGCCAGTCCAAGCTTGCCCACAGCGCGCCAAATGCGAGCGGCTTGGGCGGCGCGCCCGACAGTGGCGACCGCATCCCCAGCGCATCGATCACCAGATCGAACTTGGCGCTCTCGCCGCCGTGCGCAAAAACGAGCCGGCCCTCCTGCGCCGCCACGATTTCGCGCCCGCTTTGGATTTGCGCGCCCGCCGCGAGCGCGGCATCGTGCAACACCTGAAACAATGCGCCGCGATGCACGCCCAAACCGCACGCCGCCTTCCGTCCGCGCGCCGCATAGCGCACGTCGAGCACCACGTTCTGCTTTGGCGCGGCGCGTCCAAAGAGCCGTGCGATCGGCGCACCGAGCGCACGGATCGCGTCGCCGGCGCCGATCTCATCCAAGACGCGCAAGCCGACGGGCTGAAGGATGATCCCCGAGCCCAAAGGCTGCGGCGTTTCCAGCTTGTCGAAGATAACGACATTTGCGCCCAAGCACCGAAGCAACGCAGCGCAGCTGAGCCCCGCGACGCCGCAGCCGGCAATGGCGATGTCGAGCCGCTTCATATGGTTTCGCGTCGGTTAGCGTTAGCGTTGGTTAGCAACACATCTGAACGCAGCGTCAACCGCGATGTGACATGATGGCGCCATGACGAGCTTTGCTCCCGTCGAACCTGCGCCTGCGCCGGCCCCGTCGCGTGACCAGCATCGCGCGCCCGCGGATTACGGCGCGGCCCTGTCGCATCGCGACATGGTGCAGGAGAAATTGCGCGTCGATCCCGCTTCGCTGGCGGCGAAAAAGCGCCCGTCCGCCGACGTGCGCACCTCCGATCCGCCGCGCGAGAACTACGACACCGAAGAGCGCGAGCCCGCCGGCCAATACGTCGATATCGAAGCCTAAGCTCGCTTGAGCACGGCGACATAGAAGCCATCGCAACCGGTGATGAGCGGCGTCATCTGCAGGCCGACGCTGCGCTTGTGGGCCGGGATATCCGGAATCAATCCCACAGCTTCGAAGTCGGTGTAAGCTGCGAGGAATGCAGCGGCCGCATCCTCGTTCTCCTCCGGCAACACCGAACAGGTGACATAAACCAGCCGCCCCCCCGGCTTCACCAGCGGCGCGGCCAAGGCCAGCGCCTGCCGCTGCTCTTCGATCCGCTTCGCCAGCGCATTCGGCCGCAAGCGCCACTTCGAGTCCGGGCTCCGCCGCCACGTCCCCGACCCCGTGCACGGCGCGTCGACGAGCACGACATCCATGCGATCCCGCAAATCGGCCAGCGCATCCTTCGTCCGCATAGGCGCCCGGATTTGCACGTTGCGCACGCCGGCGCGATCGAGCCGCTCCTTCAGCGGCGCGAGCCGGCGTCCGTCTATGTCATGGGCGAAGATCTGCCCCTTGTTCTGCATCGACGCCGCCAGCGCCAGCGTCTTGCCGCCGCCGCCCGCGCAGACATCCGCCACTTGCATGCCCGGCCCGGCCCCCGTCAGCCGCGCCGCCAGCTGGCTGCCCTCGTCCTGCACCTCGAACCAGCCTTTGACGAAACTCTGCTCGGCGGCCCACGGAAACGTCCGCCCCTGCGCCCACGGAATGCGCACCCCGTCCGGCGCATAGGACGTCGGCTGTGGCGGCTCTTTCAGCTTCGGACTTTCCGCCAGCGCCGCGATCAGTTTCTCGCGATCCGTCTTCAACGTATTCGCGCGCAGATCGAGCGGCGCCGGCGCCGCCAGTGCTGCACCCTCCTCGGCGCGCTTCTCCCCGAACGCACGCGCGAGGCCGGCGTCGAGCCATTCAGGAAAATCGCCACACACATGCGCCGGCGCGCCGTCGAGTGTAGCGTTTGCAAGCGCTGCGCGCTCAGCCTCAGTCGGCGGCGCGGGCGCGTGCGGATCGTCTGTGACGCTCTGCTCGATCCACGCCGCACTTTGCCCGAAGCCCCACCGCAAGGCGCCCCATACCCACGCGCGGGGCGTATCCTCGCCCATGCGCCATGCGCTCGATTGCTTCCATCTGAGCGCGCCGAACACCAGATCGCCGATTTCAGCGCGGTCCTTCGAGCCGGCGAAGCGATGCGACAGCATCCAGTCCTTCACCACGTCAGCTGCGGGACGTCGCTGGCTTTCGAGCGAGGAGAGAATTTCAATCGCCGCCTGCTGCCGCGCGCCTGGACGCATGGGAGGAACCACACTGAAGTGACGCGGTGCGCGTCAGGATTTGATGGCTTGGCCGAAGACCAGAAGATTTCCGTCCGGCGCCTTCAAGCCAAATTCGCGCTGTCCGTAGTCCTGATTCTCCAGACCGAAGCCGCGATAGTGCGACTTGGCCGCCAACACTGGCGCGAACTCCGCATAGAGGGCGTCCACGTCCTTGGCGTCAATGTAGTAGGCGTAGCCGCGATTGTCCGCCGCGACCTTGCTCTCCAGCAAGCGCACAGCCACGCGTTCGCGCTGCACGTACGCGTAGTTGCTCTGCCGGAAGAGCGCCTTGAAGCCCAGATCCTCGAAGAACGTGACCGCCGTTTCGAGGTCGGGCACATGCATGAAGGGCGTGATCTGGACGAAGTTGCCGCCTTCGCTCATGGCTTAGCTTCCAAGCGGATAGTTCGGCGCCTCGCGCGTGATGGCGACATCGTGCACGTGGCTCTCGCGCAAGCCCGCCGAAGAGATTTTCACGAACCTGGCCTTTTCGCGCATCTCTTTCAGGTTCGCCGCGCCGACATAGCCCATCGCCGCGCGCAAACCGCCGACGAGCTGGTGAATGATGTTCCCCACCGGTCCCTTGAACGGCACCCGGCCTTCGATGCCTTCGGGCACCAGCTTCATCTGATCGCTGACTTCCTTCTGGAAGTAGCGGTCGGCCGAACCGCGCGCCATCGCGCCGAGCGAACCCATGCCGCGATAGCTCTTATAGGAGCGGCCCTGGTAGAGGATCACTTCGCCAGGCGCCTCTTCGGACCCTGCAAGCAGCGAACCGATCATCGCCGCTTCGGCGCCGCCGGCGATCGCTTTCGCCAAATCGCCCGAAAACTTGATGCCGCCATCGGCGATCACCGGTACGTCTGCTTTGCGCGCCGCCTTCGCCGCATCCACTACCGCCGTGAGTTGCGGCACTCCGACGCCGGCGACGATGCGCGTGGTGCAGATCGAGCCCGGGCCGATGCCGACCTTCACAGCATCGGCCCCCGCATCGATCAACGCCTTCGCGCCGTCGGCCGTGGCGATGTTGCCGGCGATGATCTGGGTCTTGTTCGAGGCGCGCTTGATCCTGTCGACCGCCTGCAGCACGCCCTTCGAATGTCCATGTGCGGTGTCGATCACGACCACGTCCACGCCCGCCTCAATCA
>JBQTJK010000078.1:0-3311 GCA_052387215.1 Caulobacteraceae bacterium | reverse complement strand
GGCCGGGGAGAACGAAATCGAGAACCGGACTTTGGTGATTCCGGCTCCGCCGAGACTAGAACCTGCTCCACGACGCCGACGCGTTTAGGGCGTCCTTGCGAGTTTCGCGGTCACGAAGATTGCGCAGATCTAGCGATCATCTTCCCTTTGTTGGGATCGCGCCAGGTCGGCTTGTGTTCACACACAGCTTTGTCACAAAGGGCCGTGGAACTTGAGCTGATCTTGCGTGGCGTAGCCATCGGCGCGCTCGTGGCCACTGCTGCCGGTCTCTGGCGCGGAGGTGCAGGCTATCCGGCGCGCGTGGCCGGGGTGCTGTTCTCGATCGCGGTGATTGCCTACACGCTGCAATCGTCCGCCGTCTCGCGCGCGGCGCTCGGCCCGTTGGAGCACTTGGTGCATTTCCTGGCGCTTGGCGGCGTGGGCTTGTTCTGGCTCTTCATTGTTACACTGTTCGACGATCCACAGATCGAGCCGCTCACGATTGCGCCGTTCGTGTTTCTGACGCTTCTAGGTTTAGTAGGCTGGCTTGGGCCGCGATCGATCCAACCAACGGTGTGGGTCGTGCACAATGTCATCGAGGCTGGGTTCGCCGTGCACGCCTTGGCCGTGATCGTACGAAGCTGGCGCGGCGATCTCGTTGAGGCGCGACGGCGTCTGCGTGGACCGTTCCTCGGGGCAGTGACCGTTTTCGTGCTGGTTCTGGCGGGCTTCGAGATTGGCGAGAGCTTTGGCGTTGAGGAAGATTGGTACGAGTTACTCGGCGCGGTGGCGTTGGCGTTGTTCTGCACGGCAGGCGCAGTCGTTTTCTTGCAAGCCCAACCCGCCCTGTTTGGCGCTGCAAACCGCAGAGAGGCGGCGGCGCCGCGTTTGGATTCCGGCGACCAACTCGCCCTGTCGCGGCTCCAAGCGGTCATGGGCGAGGGCGGGGCCTGGCAACGCGAAGGTCTGACCATTGGCACGCTCGCCGAAGAGGTAGGGGTTCCGGAGCACCGCCTGCGGCGGCTGATCAACGATCACCTTGGCCATCGCAACTTCGTGGCGTTCGTCAACGCCTACCGGATCGAGGCCGCAAAGCAGCGGTTGGCTGACCCAGAAACGGCGCGCACCCCCATTTCGGCGATTGCCTTCGACCTGGGCTTCGGTTCGCTGGGCCCCTTCAATCGCGCCTTCAAGGAGACGACCGGGCAGACTCCGAGCGAATGGCGCAGGGATCGACTCTCCTCGGGCTCGCCGATTTCTGAAAACCCTGGCTGATTTCGGAATCGAAGGGGGTTTTCCGGCAGCGGCGAGACGGCGGGACGCCGAGTGTGACCGTGATGGCGTCCTCGAAGGAGGACACATCCATGACGTTCGCAGACCTCTACGCTTTCGCGGGACAGTGGCTGGAAAGCATGGCGACAGACCTGTCGCGTTACGTGATCTTTGCACTCGGAGTCTGGTTGGCCTTGTGGGTGCTGTTTGCCCCTTTGTTGACCGGCCGGAAGATACGTTCGGAGACGCCGCCCGCCCGGCAACTTGCCGTCGAGTTTGCGACCTCGCTGCGATCGATTGCGATCTTCTCCACAGTCGGCGCGCTACTTTTCATGGTGGAGCGGGCCGGATACCTGCCCGGCCCCGCCACGGCGGCGGCCTGGGGGCCGGTGTGGGCGGTAGCCTCGCTCGTGCTGATGGTGATGGCACACGACGCGTACTTCTATTGGACGCATCGGCTGATTCACGATCCGCGCCTGTTCCGGACCTTTCACCGGCGCCACCATCGTTCGCACAATCCATCACCGTTCACGGCCTATAGTTTCGACCTCGGCGAGGCCGCGATCAACGCGTTGTTCGTGCCGTTGTGGATGCTGACAGTGCCCACGGAATGGCCAATCGTTGGCCTATTCATGCTCCACCAGATCGCGCGCAACACGATCGGGCATTCTGGCTACGAACTCTTTCCCGCACGGCGCGATGGGTGGCCTCTGTTCGATTTCCTGACGAGCGTGACTCATCACGATATCCACCACGCCGAAGCAGGCTGGAACTACGGGCTCTATTTCACGTGGTGGGATCGCCTGATGGGCACGGAGCATCCCGATTATTACGCGCGCTTCGCGTTGGCTCGCCGCTCGGTGTGCGGCCTTCGCAAACGAGCGTCTGCGAACGCAGCCGCGATCGTCTTTGCTGTGGCGCTTGGCGCCGGTGCGTTCGCAGGCGAAGCGCGCGCACAAGGAACGCAAAGCATTCACGACGATTGGGCGACGAGGGGCATCGGCGGGATCGTCCGGCTTTCGTCTTGCCCCTCGGACGCAGCGCTGTTGTGCGGACGGCTGACTTGGGTCTGGGACCCGTCCGAAGTGCAACGCGGCGCCGTTGGTTCGCTCATTCTGCGTGACTTCGTTCGGAATGGAGCGACATGGCGCGGCGGATCGGTGCTCAATCCGGAAGACGGGCGCACTTATCGCGGGAGCATCAGTTTGGACGGAGATGTATTGCGGCTTCGTGGGTGCGCCGGGCCGTTCTGTCAGACTCAGGTCTGGCGGCGGCTGAGTTCAATTCCGCGTCCGTGAGATTGCGGGCAAGGCGAGCAGAACCCATGTCGAAACCTCTACCCATTCTCAAAGGGAAGGCGATGACGGATCAACGCGCGCACTGGGACGGAGTGTACGCTGCCAAACGGGCCTCCGAGGTCAGTTGGTTTCAGTCCAAGCCGGAGCTGTCGCTAAGGCTCGTCCGCCGGACAGGCGTGTCACGCACTGCGCGGGTGATCGACGTTGGCGCCGGTGCCTCTATGCTTGTTGATTTTCTGGTTGCCGATGGCTTCACGGACGTCTCCGTCCTCGACATTGCATCTCCTGCCTTGGACCAGGCCAGGGCGCGCCTTGGCGATCGTGCATTGAACGTGGGTTGGATCGTCGCTGATATAACGGCGTGGCGAACGCCCAAGACCTATCATCTATGGCATGATCGCGCTGTGCTTCACTTCTTGGTCGAGCCATCCGCGCAGTCTGTTTATGCGGACGTCGTGCGCGCCGCCGTTGCGCCGGATGGGTGGGTCATCATCGGCGGGTTTGCGCCGGGCGGTCCGGTCAAGTGCAGCGGCCTCAGCATCGTGCAACATGACGCGACAAGTCTTGGCCGGCTACTGGGCGACGATTTCCAACTCATGGAGACGCACGGCGAGGTCCACGTCACGCCGTGGGGCGCTGATCAGGCGTTCCGCTATCATCTATTTCGCAGGAAGGCATGAGCCGGACTAAAGACCGGAATCAGCAAGCAACTCTGAGCAACACGCCGCATCAAAAGGAAAAAGTGGGCCCGGAGCCCCGCGA